>JBKDUV010000210.1:0-2954 GCA_046339335.1 Planctomycetia bacterium
GTCGAGGAGGCGCTGACGAATATCGACCCCGCCGGTGGCACGGAGTATCTGCGCCGGGCGGACGCTCACCGCTTGGAACTCGAGGCTGATGACGAGCGCGTGCGCCGAACGATCGCATCGATCCCCGCCGGGCGCCGCGTGCTCGTCACCGCCCACGACGCCTTCCGTTACTTCGGCCGCGCCTACGGCATCGAGGTCGTCGGCGTGCAGGGGACGAGCACCGAGAGCGAGGCCGGGCTCAACGACATCAACCGGCTCGTCGGGCTGCTCGTGGAACGGGACATTCCGGCGGTGTTCGTGGAGACGAGCGTGTCGGACCGCAACGTGGCGACGCTCGTCGAGGGGGCGGCGGTCGGCGGCCATGCGGTGGCGATCGGCGGCCGGCTCTATTCCGACTCCCTCGGCCCCGCGGGCAGCGGCGCCGAGACCCTGGTGGGCACGCTCGAGGCGAATGCGCGGACGATCGCCGCCGCCCTCGCCGGTCCCCCGGCCGGCGGGCCGGCAGCCGCCGGGGCGCGGTGACATGGCCGCCGATGGCGTCAGACGGCGGCCGCTGGTCGAGTTTCATGACGTCACCGTCGCCTACGGCGGGCGGCCCGTGCTCTGGAACGTCGATCTGACGATCGACGCCCCGTGTCTGTTCGGTGTCATCGGCCCCAACGGCGCCGGCAAGAGCACGCTCCTCAAGGCGGCGCTCGGGCTCGTGCCCCTGCTCGGCGGCCACGTGCGGTTCTTCGGCAAGCCGTTCAGCGCGGTCCGGCACCGCGTTGGCTACGTGCCGCAGCGCGAGACGGTCGACTGGAACTTTCCGGTGACGGCGCTCGACGTCGTGCTCATGGGCACCTACGCAGCCCTCGGCTGGATCCGTCGCCCCGGCCCGCGGGAACGGGCGCTGGCCCGCGAGTGCCTCGACCGCGTCGGGCTCGCCGACGTGGGTGAACGGCAGATCGGCAGGCTCTCGGGAGGGCAGCAGCAGCGCGTGTTCCTGGCGCGGGCGCTCGCCCAGCGGGCCGACGTCTATCTCCTCGACGAGCCCCTGGCGGGCGTCGACGTCCGCTCGCAGGAGCGGATCTTTGCCGTGCTCGCGGAGCTCCGCGATCAGGGACGGCTCGTGGTGGTCGTGCACCACGACCTGCGGACCGCGGTCGAGTGGTTCGACCGCGTCGCGCTCGTCGACATGCGGCTCGTGGCCGCCGGACCGACCACGGAGGTGCTCACGGCCGACAATCTGCGCCGGACCTATGCCGGGCAGCTTGACGTGCTCGAGGAACTGGGCCGGGCGGTCGCCGCACGGGGCCGGACGTCATGAGCCTTGCCAACGTCGTTCCCGGTCTGCTGGCCGCGATCCACTACAACACGCTCGTCGTGGCGTCGGCCATGGCCGCCGTCGGGTTCGCCGCGGGCATGGTAGGCAGCTTCGCGATGCTCCGTCGTCGGGCGCTCGTCGGGGACGCCGCCGCCCACGCCAGTCTCGCCGGCGTGGCGGCGGCGTTCCTCCTCACCGGCCGGCGCGACCTGCCGACGCTGCTGCTCGGCGCGCTGGCCGCCGCGGCCGCGGGCATGGCAACGCTCGTCGTGATCCGGCGCTGCACGCGGACCCGCGACGATGCCGCGACGGCGCTCGTGATCGGCGTCTCGTTCGGTCTGGGGATCATGCTCGTTTCGGGCATTCCGCGCTGGGGCTATGCGGGCAGCGCGGGACTGGAGCAGATGCTGCTCGGGCATACCGCGGCCGGCACGGCCGTCGTTGCGGCGCTGCTGGCCGCGGTCTCGGCCGCCGCGGTCCTCGTCGTCGTCTGCTTCCGCAAGGAGGCGACGCTCGTCGCCTTCGACGCCCCGTTCGCCGCGGCGGCAGGCTGGCCGGTGACGGCGATCGAAGTCGCGTTGCTCGGGCTCGTGGCGGAGATGGTCGTCGTCGGGCTGCCGGCCGCCGGTGCCGTGCTCGTGACGGCGCTGCTGGTCATTCCCCCGGTGGCGGCGCGGCAGTGGACGGAGCGGGTCGGTCCGCTGCTGCTGCTCGCCGGTATGATCGGGCTCGTCGCCGCCCTGGCCGGAGTGGCGGTGACCGCGGCCGTTCCGCGGCTGCCCACCGGGCCGATCGTGGTCCTGGCCACGGCGGCGATCTGCTTCCTGTCGCTGCTCTTCGCCCCCGGCCGCGGTCTCGTGGCCCGGATGATCGAGCGGGCGGCTGTCGCGCGGCGGGCCGCCCGCGGGATGCTGCTCGACGGCTGCCGTCGGGCGGCCGGCGACACCGGCGACGCCCATTTCGACACCGCGGTCGTCATGGCGGCTGTCTTCGGGGACGACGCCGCGGCAGCTCGCGTGGCACGGCGGGCCTGGGGGGAACTCGTGCGGCACGCACTGGTCGCGCCCGCGGCTCGGGGCGCCGCCGCGCCGAGCGGCGACTGGCTGCTGACGCCGGCCGGTCGGGCGGCCGCCGGCGAACGGGACCGGCGTCGCGCCGCCTGGCTGCGGCTCCTCGAAACCGCGCCCGACGAAGTCCGGCGGAGTCTGACCATCGATCTGCCCGACCTGGGGAGGCAGATTCCATGAGCGGATGCATCCCCGCCGCGCTGGCGGTGACGTGGCCGGCGTGGTCGATGCACGGCTGGGCGATCGCCACGGCCGCGGTGGTGGCCGCCGCGTGTGCGCTCGTCGGCACGCTGCTGGTGGTGCGCCGGCTGAGCCTGCTCGGCGACGCGGTCAGCCATGCCGTTCTCCCCGGACTCGTGATCGCCGTGCTCGCCGGTGGCCGGCCGGGCGGGCCGCTCGTGTTCGCCGGCGCGCTGGCGGCCGCGGTCGTCACCGTCTGGACGGCGCGGGCCCTGGGAACGGCCGGCGGCCTCGACGAGGACTCCGGTGCCGGCGTGGTGTTCACCAGCATGTTCGCCCTCGGCGTCGTCCTCGTGACGGTCTACGCACGCGGCATGCACCTCGACCCGCAGTGCCTGCTC
>JBKDUV010000211.1:0-15032 GCA_046339335.1 Planctomycetia bacterium
CACTTCGACACCATCTTCGCCAACCGCATGGCCACCGGCCGCGTCCGCGCGATCGCCCGCACGCTGCCAGCACGCCACGAGACCGTCGCGGCCCGAGCGGCCGCGGTCCGCGCGGCCGAGAAGGCTGTGGCGATGGCCGAAATTGACCATGCCAAGGGGCAACGCCCGATCGAGGCGGTGATCGCGGCCCACCAGGCGCTGGTGACGCAGCAGCGTGACTTCGTCCGCGCCGTGCAGGCCTACAACCTCGACATCGCCGAGTACGCGATGGCGGTCGGCGACCTGTCGATGCCCGACGACCAGTTCGCGCGAATGCTCGTCGGCACCCCGGTGCCGTGGCGGCCGCAGGCCGTGCTTCCGGCCGGCGTCACGCAGCCCCCGCCGCCGTCCGGAGGCGGGCCGCCGTGATACGATCTGGGACATGATCGCTCCCCGCTCGGTCTTGTCCGTTCAGCCGCTCGCCATCGGTCCGGTCGTCGTCGATCCGCCGATTCTCCAGGCGCCGATGGCCGGATACACCAACTATGCCTACCGGCAGGTTGTCCGCGAGTTCGGCGGCGCGGGCCTGCTGGCGACGGAGATGAGCGCCGCCCGCAGCGCGATGTGGCTGGAGACGAATCGGGGCGAACACCCTGACCGGCTCTGGGGCGTCCGCGACGAACCGCGGCCGCTGGCCGTGCAGATGTGGGACAACGACCCGGAGAACCTCGCCCTGGTGGGCCGCCGACTGGCGCTGGATTTTCGCGTCAGCGTCGTCGACCTCAACTTCGGCTGCCCGGTGCGGCAGGTGACCGAGAAGGCACACAGCGGTTCCTGGCTGCTGCGCGATCCAGACCGGGTGGGCACGATCGTGCGGCGCGTGGTGGAGGCCTGCGACGGGGTTCCCGTCACGGCGAAGATCAGGCTCGGCTGTTCGGAGTCATGCCGGACCGCCATCGAGGTGGCGCAGCGGATCGAGGAGGCAGGGGCATCGTGCCTCACCGTGCACGGCCGGGTGGCGGCGCAGTTCTTCAAGGGGCGGGCCGATTGGGAAGCGATCGCCGACGTGAAGCGGAACGTCTCCCGGATGCCGGTCGTCGGCAACGGCGACATCGACTCGGCGGAAACCGCCGTCGCCCGGCTGCGCGACAGCGGCGTGGACGGCGTGATGATCGCCCGCGAGGCAGTCGCCCGGCCGTGGATCTTTGCGCAGGCGGCTGCCCTGCTCCGTGGCGAGAAGCCCCCGGCCGACCCGTCGCTGGCCGAGCAGCGGGAGATCGTGCTCCACCATTACGATCTCGTCTGCCGCCGGTTCGGTGTCGAACGGGGCACGCTGCTGATGCGGAAATTCGCCTGCAGTTACGCGCAGGGGTTGCCTGGGGCCAGGGAGTTTCGCGGCCGGGTTTCGCGTGTGACCACGAACGAGGAGTTTCTGGAGGTGGTGAAGGCTTTTTTTCCGTCGGCTCCCGCCCTGCCAAGCCTCGCGTGACGGCATGCATTTTTTCGCACATCCTGTTGTCGAAATTCAGTCAGGGGTTAGAATATGGCAGTCAATCTCAGTACCCCGGTTCTTCGGCCATGCCCACACGCCGCTTTAGCGAGACAAACCGCTCGACCGATGCGGCCGTCATCGACTTGTTGCGGGTTGATTCCGGGCTGGAGATCGCCGAATTGGCCGCCGGACTGGGGGTGACGGCCACGGCGGTTCGGCAGCGACTCGACCGCCTCATGAAGGCCGGTCTGGTCGAGCGGTCGACGATCGCCAAACCTCGTGGTCGGCCGGCGCATGCCTATCGCCTCAGCGCCGCCGGACGCATGTCGGGGGGAGACAATTTCCGCGATTTGGCGGTCGTTCTCTGGCGGGAGATGCGGGGCATCCGCGAACCGGCGGTACGCCAGGGCTTGCTCTCGCGCATCGGATCGGCGATGGCGGATCTGTACCGTCCCGAGGTTCGCGGCGAGACGGCGGCCGATCGGCTGGAAAGCGTCGCCGACCTGATGCGGCGCAGGGCGGTTTCGTGTGCCGTGGAGTCGGCGCCGGGCCGACGTGACCTGCCGGTTCTGGCCAGTTATGCCTGTCCGTACCCGGAACTCGCCGAGGAGGATCGGGCGATTTGTGCGGCGGAACGGCTCATGCTTCAGGAACTCGCCGGCGCTCCGGTCGCGTTGACCGAGTGCCGCCTCGACGGTGCTGCCTGCTGCCGGTTCACCGCCTCGCCCGCGAATGCCGCGCCGGCGAGCGATCCGACGCCAGGGCTTGAAAACGCGCCTGTTGCAGCATCGAATGCCGAACGGTTTCCTCCCCAGCACAGCCCGACGCGGGCATCGGAGAAGGATGTATGACGCAGCCGACGCAGCCGACACAACCAGTGCCGGCGACACCCTGGATCGAGGGACGGTTCGAGGAAAACCTCGTCCTCACGACCGTCGAACAGGCGATCAACTGGGCCCGGCAATCGAGCATCTGGCCGATGACGTTCGGCCTGGCGTGCTGCGCCATCGAAATGATGGCCGCCGGCGCGAGCCGCTACGACATGGACCGCTTCGGGGCGGGTGCGTTTCGGGCCACGCCGCGGCAGGCCGACCTGATGATCGTGGCGGGAACGGTCACCTACAAGATGGCCAGCCGCGTCCGGCGGCTCTACAACCTGATGCCCGACCCCAAGTACGTGATCGCCATGGGAGCCTGCACCACCGGCGGCGGACCGTACTTCAAGTGGGGATACCACGTGGTCAAGGGCGTCGATCTCGTCGTTCCCGTCGACGTCTACGTGCCCGGATGTCCGCCGCGTCCCGAGAGCCTTCTCGAAGGCCTGATGCGGATCCAGGACAAGATCCTCGGCCAGCGGATCGCAAAGCAAAAGGGGGCCGCCGGCAAGGTCGCCGACGAACTGCCCGTGCCGCATCACTCCGGCTACGTCGCCCCTGCGGTGGCGAGCAACGAACTCGTCTACGACCACCAGAAGGTTCAGGCCTGATCCGGTTTCCGTCCACGCTCGCACGCCATCACATGACCACTCCAGCACGCGACACGCTCGTCATCAAGAACCTCCACGTCTCGGTCGATGGCCAGGAAATCCTCAAGGGGGTGACCCTGGAGATCGGCCGCGGCGAGGTCCACGCCCTGATGGGGCCGAACGGGTCCGGCAAGAGCACCCTCGGCTACGCGATCATGGGGCATCCCTCCTACGACGTGACCGCGGGTTCGATCGAATTGGTGCATGCCGACGGCAGCCGGCACGACCTGCTCGCCATGGAGCCCGACCAACGGGCGCGGGCCGGCGTGTTCCTCGCCTTCCAAAGGCCGATGGCCATCCCCGGCGTCCGCTTGGCCGAGTTCCTCCGGCACGCGGTCACCAACGTTCGCAATCCCGAACGCAAGGAGGGACAGGACCTGATGCCGCTGAAGGACTTCCGCACCGACCTCAAGTCCAAGATGGGCGAACTGTCGATGGACACGGACTTCGCCCGCCGCTACGTGAACGATGGATTTTCCGGCGGCGAGATGAAGCGGGCCGAGATCCTCCAGCTCGCCATGCTCAAGCCGCGGTTCGCGATCCTCGACGAGACCGACAGCGGCCTCGACGCCGACGCCGTGCGGCTCGCCAGCCAAAGCATCGCCCGGATCGGCAGCGGCGGTGCACCGGGCGCCGCCGAGATGGGGATCCTGATCATCACCCATCACGAGCAGTTGCTCGAGCACAACATTCCGTTGCGGACGCACGTCATGCTCGGGGGGCGAATTGTCGAGTCGGGCGG
The DNA here is from genome assembly GCA_046339335.1 of Planctomycetia bacterium. GTDB lineage: Bacteria > Planctomycetota > Planctomycetia > Pirellulales > UBA1268 > QWPN01. Next base: position 3,739 of record JBKDUV010000211.1, read on the forward strand.
GCCTGAACTCGCCGCCGAACTCCACAAGCGGGGCTACGAACGGATCCGGGCGGCCTACCCGGAAGCGGCGGCGGCCGAGCGGGCCCTGGACGAGAGCCGCTCTCCCCGTGAACCGGTCGGCGCCTGACCGGACATCGAACATTCGGACATCGCTTCAGGAGCATCCACCATGGCAACCGGCCTCGACGAATCCTCGACCCTGGGGCTCGGCGAAATCAACAAGTACGACTTCCGCACCGACGCCCCGGCCGTCTTCAAGGCACGGCGGGGGCTCGATGCCACGATCGTCTCCCAGATTTCGGAGATGAAGCGCGAACCGGCCTGGATGCGCGACTTCCGCCTCAAGTCGCTGGAGATCTTCGACTCCAAGCCGATGCCGAAATGGGGCGGCCACGTGGGGGTCGATTTTCAGGACATCTTCTACTACCTCAAGCCGGCCGAGCAGCAGGGCAAGACCTGGGAGGAGGTTCCCGACGCCATCAAGAAGACATTCGACCGGCTCGGCATCCCCGAAGCGGAGCGGAAGTTCCTCGCCGGCGTGAAGGCCCAGTTCGAAAGCGAAGTGGTCTACGGCTCGCTGCAGGAAGATCTCGCCAAGAAGGGCGTGATCTTCACCGACACCGACACCGCCGTCCGTGAGCATCCTGATCTGCTCCGCCAATACTTCGGCACCATCATTCCTCCCACCGACAACAAGTTCGCCGCCCTCAACTCCGCCGTCTGGTCGGGCGGTTCGTTCATCTACGTCCCCAAGGGGGTGAAGATCGAGTTTCCGCTGCAGGCCTACTTTCGCATCAACGCCGAGAGCATGGGGCAGTTCGAGCGGACGCTGATCATCGTCGACGAAGGGGCGCAGGTGCACTACGTCGAGGGCTGCACGGCGCCGATGTATTCGACCGAGAGCCTGCACTCGGCCGTGGTCGAGATCGTCGTCAAGCGCGGCGGCCGCTGCCGCTACACGACGATCCAAAACTGGGCCAACAACATCTACAACCTCGTCACCAAGCGGGCCATGGCCTACGGCGACGCCCTGATGGAGTGGATCGATGGCAATCTCGGCAGCCATCTGACGATGAAGTACCCGGCTGTCTACATGATGGAGCCGGGGGCCCGTGGCGAGATCCTCTCCATCGCCTTCGCTTCGGCCGGCCAGCACCAGGACGCCGGCGCGAAACTCGTCCATGCCGCCCCGCACACCAGCGGCCGAATCGTCTCCAAGAGCATCTCCAAGAACGGCGGCCGGGCCAGTTACCGGGGCCTCGTCAAGGTCGAGCCGGGGGCGAAAAAGAGCCGCTCCAGCGTGGTCTGCGACGCCCTGATCCTCGACGACAGGAGCCGCAGCGACACGTATCCCTACATCGAGATCGAGGAACAGGACGTCTCGATAGGGCACGAGGCGAGCGTTTCCAAGAGCGGCGAGGAGCAGCTCTTCTACCTCATGAGCCGCGGCCTGACCGAGGCCGAGGCGAGCACGATGATCGTCGGCGGCTTCATCGAACCGCTCGTCAAGGAACTGCCGATGGAGTATGCCGTCGAAATGAACCGGCTGATCGAACTGCAGATGGAAGGCTCAGTGGGCTAGCCGCCCGCGCTCGCACGATGACCACGGCCACCGCCACGCCCACCGCACCTGCCGGGATTCCCTTCGACCGCGCCGGCCTCGATGCCCTGCTTGCCATCCGCCCCGAACCCGCCTGGGTCGCCGAGCGGCGGCGGCGCGCGTTGACCGCGGTCGAAACCCTCGGCATCCCCGACCGACGCGCTGAAAACTGGATGCGGACGGACCTGCGGATGTTCAAGCCGGCGGCCTGGTCGCTCGCTGCCGCCGCCGGTTCATCCGGCCTGCCTCCCGATCTCCTTGCAACCGCGATCGCCGCCGGCGAGACCGAAACCGATTACCTGGCTGATGCGCAGGGCGATGCGCCGGCCAGGCCGGCGGTCCCCCTCCCCTTGGCCGGACGCTTCGCGGCGCTCGACGGCCACGTGCTCCGCGACGAACTCGATGCGGAACTCGTCGCCCGGGGCGTGGTCTTCGGATCGGCAGAGCGGGTGCTTGCCACGCATCGCGACGTGCTCGAGCCCCACTGGTTCTCGGTGATCGACAGCGGCGGCGACTGGTTCGCGGCCCTGCACGCCGCGTTCCATCGGGCCAGCGCCGTGCTGTACGTCCCCGCCGGCGTCCGCGTGGCGGCACCGCTGCACGTGCTGGCCGCGATCGGCCCCGGGGGCGTAGACACCTCGCACGTCCTCGTCGTCCTCGGCGACGGTGCCGAGGCCACGCTGCTCACGGAGACGGCGGGGGGAGGGGCCGCGGGCACGGTCGGCGGCTGCCACTGTGGCGGCACCGAAATCGTCGTCGGCCGGGGCGCCTTCCTGCGGATGGTCAACCTGCAAAACTGGAACACCGGCGTCTGGCACGTCGCCCGGCAGAAGGCGGTCGTCCACGAACGCGGCAGGCTGCAATGGACGCTCGGCGCCCTCGGCAGCCGTCTTGCGCAGGTGGCCCAGGACGTCGCCCTCGTGGGCCGGCAGGCGGACGCGCAGGTGAATGGCGTCATGTTCACCGAAGGCAGGCAGCAGCTGGTCTACAACACGCTGCAGCATCACGAGGCGCCGGCCTGCAGAAGCGACCTGCTCTACAAGGGTGCCCTGCAGGATCGGAGCCGGCTCGTCTGGCGCGGCATGATCAAGGTGGACAAGTCGGCGCAGAAGACCGACGGCTACCAGCGAAACGACAATCTGATGCTCTCGGACGAGGCCCGGGTCGACTCGATCCCAGGTCTGGAAATCGAGGCCGACGATGTCCGCTGCACCCACGGGGCGACGAGCGGCCGCGTCGATGCCGAGCAGGTGTTCTACGCCCAGGCCCGCGGCTTGTCGGCCGACGAGGCGGCGCGGCTCGTGGTGGCCGGTTTCTTCCGCCAGGTGTTCGACCGGATCACGATTCCGCCGGTCCGCGAGGCGCTGGCCGGGGCCATCGGCCGACGAATCCGGCGCATCTCCTGAGGGGCCGTGCGATGGCAGACTTCCAGCGGGTGGCCGCAGTGGCCGAAGTGCCCGATCCGGGCAAGACGCTCGTCGAGATCGACGGTGAGATGGTGGCGGTGTTTCACGTCGCCGGCCAGTGGTACGCCCTCGACGACGTCTGCACGCACGATGGCGGCCCGCTGGCGGACGGCGAACTGCGGAATCACACCATCGCGTGCCCGCGGCACGGGGCGAAGTTCGACATTCGCACCGGGGCGGCGCTGACGATGCCGGCCGTGCGTCCGACTCGATCCCACGAGTTGAAGGTCGAGGCGGGGGGCGTCTGGGTGCGGCTGCGGGCGACGGCGGCGGGCTCCGGCCCCTCCGATCATGCCGTCCCGGCTGCGGGGGGCACGGCGGCGAGCTCTCCTGCATCCCTCGGGCCAGCGGCAGCGGCCCCGGGTGCCGCGGCCCCGGCCACGACCGGCCCCGTCGCGGACAGCCTGGCGGGCCTGCCGCTCTCCGTAGAGGTCGTCCGCGAGATGCTCAAGGAAGTCAAAGATCCGGAATTGTTCGTGAACGTCGTTGACCTCGGCCTGATTTACGGCGTCACGCTCTCCCCCGCAGCCGACGCTCCCGGCCGGCAGCACGTGGCGATCGACATGACGATGACGAGCCCGGCCTGCCCGGCAGGCCCGCAACTGATCGGCGACACGAAGCGGGTGCTGGTGGCACGGTCCGACGTGGCGGCGGTCGAGGTGCGGATCGTGATGGATCCCCCCTGGACGCCCGACCGCATGACCGAGGCCGCCCGCGACCAGTTGGGCATTTTTTGAGCTCGTTTTTGGGCTCAGGACGCGGCGGCTGTCAGTCGGGTGTAGAGCCGCTCGTGGGCCAAGGCCATGGCCTTGGCAGCGTGCCGTTCACGGGCGAGCGCATGACCGTGGGCAGCGAGGGTCGCCGCGCGTTCCGGGGCGTCGAGCAGGTCGCCGATGACGCGGGCAAGGTCGGCTGGATCACAGGGGCGGTGCAGAAGTCCGCCCCGGCCGTCGTCGAGCAGTTCAGGAAACGCCCCGTGTGCGGGGGCCACCACCGGCAGCCCTGCGGCCAGCGCCTCGATCACCGGCAGGCCTTTCGCCTCGGGATGCACGGTCGGCATCGCGAACACGTCGCACGCCTGGAGGAGGCGGAACTTCCCTGGCCGGTCCACCTGCCCGAGCCAGCGGAACCGGTCGCCGACGCCGAGCCGACTCGCGAGGTCGAGGCAGCCGGAAATGTAGGCCCTTTCGGCCGCGCTGGTCTCCCCGGCCGCGATCACCTCCACGTCATGTCGCTCGGCCAGGATCGACAGGGCATGCACCAACAGGTCGAGTCCTTTCTCGGGACAGGCCCGGGCCAGGAAGCCGATCACGAGCCGAACACCGCGGTCGCGGCGCCGGGCGACGAGGTCCGGTGGCGTGGCCGGAAACGCCGCCGGATCGACACCGTGCGGAATGACGGCGATCCGGTCCGACGCGAGCCCGAGCCGCTCCCCCATGAAGCCGGCGTAGAAACGGTTGAGGGCGACGAACGCGGCACAGTCCGCAGCCCGCTCGCGGAGCAGCTGCCAGGTCCGCGTGCGGTCCGGTTCGGGGAGCTGGTCGATGAACAGGTCCTCGCCCGAGAGCGTGCACACGACCGGTGCGCCGCTTGCCCGGCCGATCGAACGAGCCAGGCCGAGAAGCAGCGCATTGGAAAGGTGGACGACGTCGGGACGCACCTCTGTCTCGAGCCAGGACGCCAGCCTGGCTACTTCCTTCCGCTGGTGCCCCTGCTCTCCCTCGAGGGCGGAAACGGTCAGTGGACCGAGGTCGGCGGCCCGGGTGCCCTCCGTGCGCCGCGAAAGCCAGGCCAGAAGTGGCCGGGCATCGAGCACCCGGTCGAGAAACGCGGGCGTCCGGCGAAACAACGGAACGTGCTGCTGGAGCCAGACGTTGACGCCCCCCATCACGATCCGACGTTCGGCGACGTCCTCCTCGTCCGTTGTCGTCGGCACGTAGGCCGGCACGAGCAGGGCATCGCTGCCGCGGTCACGCAGGGCCCGGACGAGGGCGTTGTCGTGCAAGCAGGAACCGCACAGCCTCCCTCCCGCCCCGGCCGTGATCTGCACGATCCGCATATCGGGATGATAGTGTCCTCCACTGGCAAGAAATCCGCGGAAAACCACGGTTTCCAGGCCGGGACGAATTGCCGGGGAAAATTGCTTGACACGGATTTGACCGTCGCATAAGTTTTTAAAAGTAGGCGGAAAAAATTCCGTCCCCTTAATTTGTCAAGGAATCGCTACTGACCTCGTGCGAATGACGTTACGGTGAGCCGCCAGCCGGATTTCCGGCTGATTTCACCTACGCACGCAAGGAAGTGCCTTCCGTTTCTTTCATCGGCCTTCTGGCTGGTGACTTGCTGAGCGGACACGGGGGCCATGCCCGTACTTCCTCGCTCCTCGGTCGTTCTTCGCACGCCGGTTCAGTGTCACATTCGTACCTGTTTCGTCGCATCGGAGAAGTTTCATGTCCCGGAGTTCCGCCATGCCAGCCTCGAAGTTCTTCACCATCCTCATCCGCCATGCGGTCTTCGTGGTCATGGCCTTGGCTGCCGGAACAGGCCGTGCCGAGACGATCGTCCCCGCGGCCACGGGCCTGGCCGGCCCTGGGAACCTCGACTCCAACTGGCGTGTGGTCGCCCTGCCGACCGACTACGTGTCGGGGACCGCGCCTTACGACGCCTTCGTCTTCTCGGGAACCGGCACAGGTGCGGTACCCCACCTCTGGGCAGGAGGCTCGACCAATGCCGGCGCCGACGGAGCCCGCTGGATCGGCGTCCGTGCCGTGTCGGACTCCCTGTTTCCCCCCACGCCTCCAGCCCCGCCGCAGTCGGATTACAACACCATCTACGCTTGGTCGTTCACAAGTTCCGGCGGGCCGGTCGAGTTCGACTTCTTGGCGGCGTCCGACAATCGCGTGCAGTTCTTCCTCAACGGCACCGTGACCTCCGGGACGATGCTGCCGACGATCACGGGCGGCTCCGCGATCGGCTCGCTCGTGGGGGGCTTTGGCATCTTGAAGAGCGTCGTCGGCAGCGGTGTTGCCGTCGCCGGGACGAACCAACTCTACGCAGTCGTCACCGACCGATGGACGATTGACCAGCCCTCTCTCACGACCGCCTCCTGGGGCTACACGGGCCTGATCGTCTCGCCGGTGCCGGAGCCGTCGACCATGATTCTCGCGGCCGCGGGCATCGCCGCCGGCGTCGTCGCCCGACTGCGGCGGCGCGGGGCGCGGACCTGAGCGACTTGCCCGTGGGTCCGCACGCCCGCAAGGCATTCAGTCCCGTTCAGCGCCCCTCGAGATGGATCAGGACGAGTGCCAGGTCGGCGGGCGTGATCCCGCTCACCCGCCCCGCCTGCCCGAGCGTCCGCGGCCGGAACCGCTCCAACTGCTCGCGGGCCTCGGCCCGCAGGTGGCGGACGCCGGCGAAATCGAAGCCGTCCGGAATCGGACGCTCCGCATGCCGGCGCTGCCGTTCGATCCGCTCCCGCTCCAGCGCCAGATAGCCGGCGTAGCGGATGTCGTTTTCGATCTGCACGGACACCTCGCGGGCGACGCCCCCCAGTTCCGGCACCGCCGCGACCACGTCTGCCCAGCACACCTCCGGCCGCTTGAGAAGGTCGGCGAGCGTCACGCCCCCCTGCCGCCGTGCGCCGAGTACCGCGATCGCCCCCTCGATGGCGGCGTTCTTGGCCGTCAGCCGGTCCAGCCGGTCGGCCCCGGCCAGACCCAACCGCGCGGCCACGGGCGTCAGCCGTCGGTCGGCGTTGTCGTGCCGCAATGCGAGCCGGTGCTCGGCCCGACTGGTGAACATCCGATAGGGCTCGTCCACGCCGCGGGTCACGAGGTCGTCGATCAGGACACCAATGTAGGACTCCTGGCGATCGAGCACGAGCGGATCGCGACCGGCCAGCCCGAGCGCCGCGTTCGCTCCCGCCACGATCCCCTGCGCGGCCGCCTCCTCGTAGCCCGTCGTGCCGTTGATCTGCCCGGCGAGAAACAGTCCGTGAACCCGCTTGCTCTCCAGCGCAGCCGTGAGCTGCTCGGGGGGGCAGTAGTCGTATTCGACCGCGTAGCCATACCGCATGATCACGGCCCGCTCGAGGCCGGGCACGAGCCGGATCATCTCGTCCTGCACGTCCCGGGGCAGGCTCGTCGAGATGCCGTTGACGTAGATCTCGTGCGTCCGGCGCCCCTCGGGCTCGAGGAACAACTGGTGGCCGTCCCGGTCGGCGAACCGCACCACCTTGTCCTCGATGCTCGGGCAGTACCGTGGGCCGCGCGAGGCGATCTGGCCGGTGAACATCGGCGCCCGATGGAGGTTGGCCCGGATCAGGTCGTGAATCTCCGCGGTCGTCCGCGTGATCCAGCAGACCATCTGCTCCTGGTCGATCCGGTCGGTGAGGAACGAGAACGGCTGCGGCTCCGGGTCGCCCGGCTGCACGTCGAGCCGCGAGAAGTCGATCGACCGGGCCGCGAGCCGGCAGGGCGTGCCGGTCTTGAAGCGGTCGATCATGAAGCCAAGCCGGCCGAGGGCCCGGCTCACGCCCGCCGTGGTCCCCTCGCCGGCCCGGCCACCGGCCGTCGTCGCCTCGCCGACGTGCATCACAGCCTGAAGGAAGGTGCCCGTCGTGAGGACGACGGCACGGGCCCGGTACTCGGCGTCGCCGCGGACGCGAACGCCGACGATCCGCCCGCCGGGGGCTTCCGCCGCCGGCTCGACGAGCAGGTCCTCGACCGTCTCCTGCCTGAGGTCGAGGTTCCCGGTCTCCTCGACGATTCGCTTGACCTCGCCCTGGTAAAGCTTCTTGTCGGCCTGGGCACGAGGGCCGTGCATCGCCGGCCCCTTGGAGCGGTTGAGCACGCGAAACTGGATGCCGGTGGCGTCGATGGCCCGCGCCATCACGCCACCGAGGGCATCGACCTCGCGGACGAGCTGTGCCTTGCCGACGCCGCCGATCGCGGGGTTGCAGCTCATCTGCCCGACGGTGTCGCAATTGCTGGTCAGCAGCGCCGTGCGGCAGCCGAGCCGGGCCGCGGCGCAGGCCGCCTCCACGCCGGCATGGCCGGCGCCGATCACGACCACGTCGTACTCGTAGCGGGAGGGCATCGCCCCTGATTGAACCATGGCCGCCGATCTGCGGAAAGCATGTCAGGCGGCGAGGCGGGCCGGAGCGTCGCCGCCGGCACCGGCTGGTGACGGCAGGTTGAAGAGGGCGAACAGTTCGCCCACCGTCAGCCCGCTGGCCGCCGGCTCGCCGGCCTGGGAAAGGATCATCTCGGACAGGTCCCGCTTCTGCCGGAGCACCTCGTCGATCCGCTCCTCGATCGTGCCCGCCGCCAGGAACCTGGTCACCGTCACCGCACCCGCGGCGCCGATGCGATGGGCCCGGTTGACCGCCTGGTCCTCGATCGCCGGATTCCACCAGCGGTCGAAGAGGAAGACGTACTGCGAGAACTGCAGGTTCAACCCCACCGCCCCCGCACCGTACGAGAGCAGAAGCACCGAGTGCCGCGGGTCGGAGCGAAACCGCCGGATCGTCTCGTCGCGGGCGGCGGTCGGCATGCCGCCGTGGTACTCGAGGGCGCCGAACCGCGCCAGACCCTGCCGGAGCCGCCCCAGCGTCTGCACCCACTGGCTGAAGACCAGCGCCTTGCGGCCGCTGGCCTGGACCTCCTCCAGTTCGGCAGCCAGCCGCTCCAGCTTGGCGCTCTCGCCGGTCGCCGTGTCGAAGTTGCAGATCTGCTTGAGCCGCAGGACGAGCTCGAAGACGTGGCGGATCGTCGCCTCGCGGCCCATGTCGGAAAGCCGCAGCACCCCGTCCTCCTCGGCCCGGCGGTAGGTCTCGCGCTGCGCGGCGGTGAGCTCGATCCGGCAGTCGCGGTTGAGCCGCGGCGGCATGTCGGTGAGCACCTTGTCCTTCGTCCGGCGCAGCACGTGGTCGGCGACGGCGGCGCCGAGGGCCCGGGGCGTCATCCGCTCGTTGACGTGCCCCGGGGCCACGAACTCGAAGATCCCCACGAGATCGTCGGCGCTGTTCTCGACCGGCGTGCCGGTGAGTGCCCAGCTGCGCCGCCGCTGGACCCCCCGCACCGCCTGGTTCGTCTGGCTGGACCGGTTCTTGATCCGCTGCGCCTCGTCGAGGACCACAAGATCAAAGGTCAGTCCGGCCTCGCGGACGAGGTCGCGGTCGCGGACGAGGACCTCGTAGTTGGCGAGCTTCACCGGCACGTCGGGGAGGGTCCACAGCCAGCGTCGCCGGTCGGGCTCACCTTCGATCACCGCCACAGTCAGTTCCGGGGCCCAGTCGGCGAGTTCGCGGGCCCAGTTGGAGACCAGGCCCTTGGGACAGGCCACGAGCACGCTCCGCACCTCGCCCGAACGCACGAGCAGCCGCAGCGACGAGATCGCCTGCATCGACTTGCCGAGCCCCATCTCGTCGGCGAGCACCGCCGCGTGCCGCGGAACGAGGTAGGCGATGCCGTCGAGTTGGAAGGGAAACGGCTCCCGGTGAAAGGCGAGCCGGGCCGAGGCGAGGATCGTCTCCAGGTCGGGCTGGAGAAGATAGAAGAACCGCTCTTCGAGTTTGACCACGTCCCGCGGCGGTGCGATCCGCGTCCGCCGGATGCCGACGGATGCCCCGCCTCCGCCGGTGGCCGTCGTGCCGCCGCGTGCCGGCGCCGGCAGCGTGACCGGCGTCGCGAAGCGGAAACTGCGGACCGTCGGCGCCCCCTCCAGCAGCGGCAGCCGGTGCACGGTGAGCGCCGGCGCGGCGAGCGGCAGCCGCAGGGGGACGGGAGCGGCGATCCGTAGGGCGACCGGCGCCGCAACACGGATCGCGGGCAGGGCGAGGTCTTCCCGGCTGAGCGACCGGACCGGAGGATTCTGGCAGGATTGTTCGGCCGGTGTCACGGTGTGGTCCTCACCTGGCGCCGTGCCGCTGGGCCTCGTCGATCGCCGCCCTGATCCGCTCGAACGGCTCGCGCAGATCGACGGCCGCTCCGAGAGCGGCAAGTTGCGCGCGGATCACGTCTGCGCGGCCCGCGTCGCCGCCATGGGGCCGGACGCGGGCCGCCCCCACGGTGAACCCCTCGGCCGGCTCCCCCTCGGCCGTGCCGACGAGTGCCACAGGGAGCGGCGTGTGCGGCCGCCCCACGAGCATCGCCTCGATGTCGGTGAGCACGCGCGTCGGTGTGATCGTCCCTTCGGCGAGCAGAGTGGCACCGATCTGCCGCCCGTGAAGGTGGCCGTGAAGCGTGGGGCCGTAGAGGATCTGCTGGGCCCGCGACACCTTGACGGGTGTCGTGCAGTGAAACTCGAGCGGCCGGCCGAGCCCGTCGACGAGCAGGTAGCCGCCGAACAGTCCATGGACCGGCGACTCGACGGCCGTGAGGAAACCGAACGCCCCGTCCTCCTGCCGGGCTCCGCCCTGGGTCTGCATGCCGGTTTCCGCGCTCCGCGCGCCCTCGGCCCGCTTCCCTGCGGTGCATCCGGCGCGTAGGCAGGCATCGGCCCCGCCTCGCCCCTCACTTGAATGCAGACAGTCACGGCTACCGACCGTGGCCGCCTGCAGGCCGACGCGGCACCTTACGCCGGGCAAGCCTTGCCGGTCGTGCCGGGCGCGTCGGTCTCGCCCGCCGTTCCGCGCACCGATTCTCAGGCAAGAATTTCCGTCAACGGCCCGGCCTGCATCTCCGCGGGCAGCGCGGGATCGAGTTGGCCGAACGTCTCCCGCCCGTCCCCCACGGCCCGCAGCAGAGCCAGGTAGAAGTTGCGGATCGTGCGGTGCCCCGGCTTGCCGTACCCGGGAAACTGGAGGAACCGGCCCGCTGTTTTCAGCCGCCCGCCGAGGCCGCCGACGAGCACCAGCGGCCATTCGCCGCATAAGCCGTGATGCTCCTCGCCGGAATCGCTCATCCAGACGATGAGCGTGTTGTCGAGAGCCGTTCCGTTGCCCTCCTTGATGACGGACAGCCGGCGGGCCATGTCGGCCACCTGGGAGGCCTCGAAGTCGCGGACCGGCGTCCACCACTCGTCCCGCTTGGGATTGCCCGTGGCATGGCCGACCGCATGACCGTCCATGGGGACGCCGAATTCCTTCCAGTGGTAGGAGGCGAGTCCACTGGCGTCGAAGTGCACGACGTTCGTCAGCCGCGACGCCACGGCGGCTGCCGCCAGCGCCGCTTGGGCGGCGAACCTGTCAGGCGTGTCGTCCTTTCTCAGCCGACCGAGGTCCGGCC
>JBKDUV010000212.1:0-3187 GCA_046339335.1 Planctomycetia bacterium
CTGGGATTTCCCAGAGTCCAGTAACTCCATGGCTTTCAGCCTGCGCGTTTCCGCGTCTTTTCGTTTTCCGCTGTATGGCATGCATGGGGTATCGGCCACCCGGCCCATCGGCCATGAATCTTTTTTTCAAGCGTCAATAAATGGCTCCTCCGTGAAGATCGTCGCTGAGAGCACCGACGCCCCCGGCACCTGCCGCTCGCCAAGAAGCACAAGCCCACCGTGGTGCTTCTGGATGCGGCTATTCCGGTTGGCGACGCATTTGAACTGGTCGGGAAACTGTCAAAGCCCCTTCCGTCAACAAAGTTCATTCTGCTTTCCATCAGGCGGTCTCGGCGAACGTGCAGGCCAAAACCCTGAAATGCCCCGAGTGCAAAGCCACGGGCGTCGAGCCGTATGTAGACCCCGACGCTGGCAAGGAAGAGGGCGAAGAGTACCCCAGTTACGCTGCTTCCGAGCCGCTTTTTGACTCTAGGTTCGAATGCCCGGCCTGCGGCAAGAAGAGCCTGAAGTTCGGTTTCGCCGGGATCTGGGACTAACCAGAGGAGCCAGAAATGACCGCGACCAGAATCCCCCTGCTCTTGACTGTGCTTCTCATGCAGGCGGCCGCGGAAAAAGCCCTCGTGCCGCTTCTGGAGTTCGCTGGCCCCGAGGCTGCTGCGAGTTGGCAGGCGGTGAATGATGGCGTGATGGGCGGCGTTTCAGACGGCCGGTTCAAGATCACGCCGGAGAAAACCCTAGAGTTCTTCGGCACGCTTTCGCTGGAAAACAACGGCGGCTTCGCATCTGTCCGGACCAAGCCCACTGAACTTGGCATCAAGGCCGGGGACACGCTGGTGGTGCGGGTGAAAGGCGACGGAAGGGAGTACGTCATCAACATCTACACGAATAGCCGCCGGATGGCTTTCTCGTACCGGGCGCCCTTGCCGACTACGAAAGACGAGTGGCGGGAGGTCGAGATCCCGCTGGCAGATTTCATCCCCACGGCATTCGGCAGGCGTGTTCAAGGCATGGGGCCAGTCGAGCCAAACCAGATCAACGGGCTGGGCTTCATGCTCAGTGACAAAAAGCCCGGAAAGTTCGCGATGCAGGTCGAGTGGGTGAAGGTGGTGCGGGCAGAGAAATAGGCCGACGTGAGACCAGTTGAAGGCCCTAGATTCCGGCCAGCACGGCGGCGGAATTGGACCAACGTTGTCCAAGGCGCAAGGGATAGTCTCGGCCCTGTTTTCAAGCACCAGAATCGCTTTGGACCAAGGTTGTCCGTTCGGTCTGGTTGAATTCCGGGTTCGACTTCGACTTCCACTACATCCCGGAGGACAGCCCCATGAACGGTCCCGCGAAGAACAGGCTCTCCGACTACGAGGCTGGCTGGCTGACGCTTTTGTTGGAGATGAAGGTCGCCGACACGCAGGCGCTCATCGAGGCCCAGAACCGGGTCGCGCAGGAGGCCGTGAACGAAATGAACGAGCGGCGGGAAAGACGGCGGGCGGCACGTGAGCGGAGGCGGAAACACAGGGACGAATGAGCCAGCCTCCCGCTACAGTGGCGCCCCTATTCCGGGGGCCTGTGGGAGCGTAGTTTCGAGGCCGTTCACAGGCTTTTACCGGGGCCTTTGCTTCGTTCCCCAGCCAGCAGAAATGTCTTGGTTCAGCGTGAACTGGACTCGCGAGGGTAAGGCGTAAGGGAACACCGTGCGGCTCCATGCCGCTTGAGTCGCGGCCTCCGGCCGCGAAGGTTTTTCGCATTGGTGCCGATCCCGAAGGGAAGGTCGGGCGGTGCCGCTGAAGGCATTCGCCCGCCCTTCGGTCTCGGCCCCTGGAACGGCTCGAGAGAGGTCCTCACCGGAGCCCTATCCTCCGTTCAGGTCAAGTCGAACGCAGCGAGACGAGGTCAGGCCCCTGCCGGACGCTGCAAAAAAATCGCAAGGCGGATGGGGTGGGATTCGAACCCACGAGCGACTTTCGCCGCTGCCGGTTTTCAAGACCGGTGCATTCAACCGCTCTGCCACCCATCCCGAGGCCGCCGAGGGATGCCGGCGACGACTCACGAACAGTTTGACGCATTCGGCGTTCACAGGCTATCCGCACGTGCCAATCCCGTCGCAGAGGACGCGCTGCCGCTGGCTGAGAGGACCGCTGCCCAGGCGGGGGCCACGGATTCGCGCCGATGGCCCCGCTCGGCCTCCGGATTGGCGGGCTTTGACGGCCGCAGGGCAATTCCCTACAAACTGACGCACAGCCGATCACATCTCCCCCCCGATACCCCTCCAGGAAACACGCATGGGCGGCATCAGCAACAGGATGAAGGAAGTCAAGCGTCGCCGGCATCGCCGGCAGAAGATGGCCAAGTTTCAAGCCAAACTCAAGAAGGCCACGACGAGCGAGAAGTTCGCCATTGCCGAGAAGATCCGCAAGATGACCACCGGTGCCAGCGTCGTCATCGCCCGCATGGGACTCGAGGATCGCAAGCGCGGCTGATGCAGATCGCCGTGACCGCCCCCCGGTGGGCGGCGGGCCGCCGGCGGCCCGGCGGCGGGTCGTCAGTCGAGACGGGTGAACATGAAGCCGTCCTGGACGAAGTCGATCCGCACCCGGCTCCCTTCGGGAAACTTCCCCGCGAGGAGTTCCGTCGCCAACGCGTTCTGGAGCTGCTGCTGGATGACCCGCTTCAGCGGCCGCGCCCCGTACACCGGGTCGTAGCCGAGCCGGGCGATCTCATCGACGGCCTCCTCGGCATACTCGAGGGCGATGCCGGCCTTCTCCGCCTGACTGACGAGCCGCTTCATCTGGATCTCGACGATCCGGCGGATGTGCTTCTGGTCGAGCGGGTGGAAGACGATCGTCTCGTCGATGCGGTTGAGAAACTCGGGCAGGAAACGGGCCGCAAGCGCTTCCTTGACGGCATTCCGGATTTCCTCCTCGCTGCCTCCCTCCCTGGTGATCTCCTGGATCGCCTGGCTGCCGACGTTGCTCGTCATGACGACGATCGTGTTCGTGAAATCGACCGTGTGACCGAGGCTGTCGGTGAGCCGGCCGTCGTCGAGCACCTGGAGGAGGACGTTGAACACGTCCCGATGCGCTTTCTCGATCTCGTCGAGAAGGACGACGGAGTAGGGCCGGCGCCGCACCGCCGCCTTCTCGAAGCCGAGCTGCACTTCCTCCAGCTGCCGGCGCAATTCCTGGGCGCTTCC
>JBKDUV010000213.1:0-7480 GCA_046339335.1 Planctomycetia bacterium
GGACCTGACCCGCGGCGCGGCCCACGACGCCTGCGACGCCAACGGCAGCCCCGCCGCCCGCGTCTGCGCCGCCGCGGGGCGTCGCTGGGGCAAGCCGGCGGTCGAGATCGAGCAGGCGGCAATCGACGCCTGCGAGCGCGAACTGAATCACTTGCGCCGCTACCGGCGGGTGTTCAACGGCGTGGCCACGATCAGCCCGCTGCTCGGCCTCCTCGGCACCGTCTTCGGACTGATTCATGCGTTCAACGACGTTGCCGGTGCCGGCGCCATGGGGCGGCCCGACCTGCTGGCCCGCGGCTTCGGCGAGGCGTTGATCACGACGGCGATGGGCCTGCTCGTGGCGATTCCGGCGATGGTTCTCCACTGGGTATTCACGAGCCGCGTCGACCGGCTGGCGATGCGGCTCGACGAGACCTGCCAACAGGTGATCGACGAGATCTCGCAGGAGTCACTCTCCGAGCCGCGGCCGGCATCCATCGGCCGCCGCCGCGCGGGGTGAGAAATGCCGCTGGTCCGCCTCAGTGACGACGAGGAGCCCGCGCCGAACCTGGAGCCGATGATCGACGTCATCCTCGTGCTCACGATTTTCTTCATGTGCGCCACGAAGTTCTCCGGCGACGAACGGAAGTTCGACCTCGACCTGCCCGCGGCCGGTGGTGCGGCGGTCGGGGATGCGGCCCGGCCAGAGATCGTCGAGGTCCAGGCGTCGGGCACGGTGCGGCTCGGTGCGGTCGAGGTGCAGGAGGGCGAACTCGCCGCTCGCCTGCAGGCGCTCCGCGCGACGCGTCCGGAGCTGGCCGTCATGATCCGGGGCGAGCGGAGCGTGTCGCACGGCCGGATGGCCGAAATCTACGAGGCCTGCCGCACGGCCGGCGTGCGGAACGTCGCGATTTCCGTGCGGCCAAGGCAGGACCGGGGACCGGATCAGGACATGCGGCGACGCTGAGCACGGGCTGCCATGCATGCGCTGTGGATTGTCTGGGGCGTGGTCGGTGTGGCGGCTGCCGCCGGGCTGGCCGTGCTCGTCCGCACCCGCTGGCTGCAGTCGCACACGCTCTCGAAGTGCGTCCTGCTCTCGGTGCTGCTGCATGCAGTGCTGGCGGCGGTCTGTGCGCTCGTCGGCGGCATCCGCCCGGCGTCCTGGGGCGTGAACGACGACGGGCGGATGTCGCTCACGGTCGCCCTGTCCACCGATCCGGCCGACGACGAGATCCGCGACGCTCCCGCGGCCCGCGATGTCGCCGATGCGACGCCGGCGCCGCCTATGGAGGAGACGGCGGCGGTCGAACCGGCAGCAGTAGAGCCGCTCGCCCCCACCACCCCGCTGGAAACCCTGCCCCTCTTGGAAGTGAAGTCCCCCGATCCGGAGCCGCCGGCGCCGCGCGAGACCGCGATCGCGGAGCCGGATTCCGCGCCGGCGACCGCCGAGGCCGGACCAGCGGAGGCGGTCGCCGATGCAGGGCCGCTCGTTCCGACGGGGGCGCCGCGGGCCGCGCCAGCTTTCGCGCCGGCGCAGCCCCACGCCGTTCCCGCGGCCTATGCCGACCGGGCGGATGGGAGGCGGGCTGCGGCGGCGGCCGCCCGCGGAGGCTCGGAAGAGACCGAACGGGCCGTGCGGTCGGCGCTCGCCTGGCTGGCGGAGGCGCAGTCGGGCGACGGTCGCTGGGCCGCCGCGCGGCACGGCGCCGGCGTGGAGCGGTCGGTCCAGGGGCAGCATCGGCAAGGGGCCGGGGCGCGGAGCGATCACGGGGTCACCGGGCTGGCGCTGCTCGCGTTTCTGGGGGCCGGGCAGACGCATCGCGACGGCCCGCACGCCGAGCACGTTCGGCGCGGCATCGACTTTCTGCTCTCCCGGCAGCGGGCCGATGGGTCGCTCGCCGGCGACGCAGAGTTCTTCGCGGCGCTCTACTGCCATGGGATGGCGACGATCGCGCTGGCCGAGTGCGCCGCGTTGACAGGCGACACCCGGCTCCTGCCGCCGCTGGAGCGGGCGGTCAGGCACACGCTCGCGATGCAGAACCTGACCACGGGCGGCTGGCGGTATGCGGCCGGCGACCGGGGTGACACGAGCCAGCTCGGCTGGCAGTTGATGGTGCTGTCGAGCGCGCGAAACGCCGGCCTCGGCGGCGTCGAGGCGGCCGAGGGGCGGGCCCGTCACTTTCTCGGGAGCGTCTCGTCGGGGACGGCCGGCGGGCTGGCGGCGTACCGGCCGGGTGAACGGCCGAGCCTGACGATGACGGCCGAGGCGGCCTTCTGCCGACTGTTGCTCGGGGCCGCGAGCGACGAGCCCGCCATCCGCGAGGCGCTCGACCTGATCGCTCGTTCGCCGCCGGACCGCAGGAGTCCCAATGCCTACACCTGGTACTACGCGACGCTGGCGTCGTTTCATGCAGGCGGCCAACAGTGGGACGACTGGAACGCCCGACTCCAGGCGGCCGTCCTGCCGCTGCAGCGGCAGGACGGGACGTTCGTCGGCAGTTGGGATCCCGATCCGGTCTGGGGGGGCCACGGCGGCCGTGTCTACGCGACTGCACTGTCGGCGATGACCCTCGAGGTCTACTACCGCCACCTGCCGATGCACCGCCAACCGCGACGAATCGCGGCAGCAAGGTGATTGCCGCGGGCCGGCGTGCGGCGGTGAGCGGTGCCGTCGCGGGTTTGACCGGCACTTGGCCGGGTGTAAACTTGAGAAGTCCAGGCAAGGTCGTCCGGCGCGGCGATTGATTCGCGGCGGCGACCGTCTCCAGGACGGGGAGATTCGACCGTGCCACTTTTCGGAATGTTCGGACTCGGGCCGACAGAGTTGCTCATCGTGGGCGTGGTCGTCCTGCTGCTCTTCGGCAGCCGTCTGCCCAAGGTCATGCGGTCGCTCGGCGAAGGCATCGTCGAGTTCAAACGCGGCGTTCAGGGCATCGAGGATCACGGCGCGGCCGGTGGCCGGGATGCGGGCGGCTCCGACGTCCGCTGATGAGCCGCTGCCAGGCCATGGTTTCCGCGCGGCGGCAACGGTGAGGTACCTCGATGTTCGGACTCGGGCCTTTCGAAGTCGTCGCGATCGGCGCGATCGCCGTGATGCTCTATGGGAAGCGTTTGCCCGAGGTGGGTCGGTCCGTGGGCAAGAACCTTGCCGAGCTGCGTCGGCAGTGGGCGACGATCTCCCGGGACCTGGACGTTGCCGGGCACATCGATGGGCGTCGTCAGCAATCGGAGCGGCGGGTCGTGCGTCGGGATGACGACAACGACTACTCCGGGTCTTCCGCCCCGCCCCGGTTTGACCCGCCGGCCGTGGTCGACGGCTGAGCCTTCGCGCATGCGGTGGGCGCGGGTAGGATTCCGGGCGTCGGGGCAAGGGTCCCTGCCGGGCAGCTAGCTCAGTTGGTTAGAGCGCTACGTTCACACCGTAGAGGTCACAGGTTCGAATCCTGTGCTGCCCACTTGCTGATTGATTCGTGATTCACGGCCTGATCACCCGCCGGCGGTCGGCGGTGCCCGCGAGGGAAAACAACCGCAAAAGGGTAAACCGCATGGTTCTACCTTTTTGCGATCCCTGTGATGCGGAGCACCTTGCTATGGGTCGTCGCCCGTCTGGATCGTTGCCTGCCATGCGCCGGCACAAGCCCACCAACACGGCACGTATGGTCGTCGGTTGCAAAGTTCACTCCCTTGGCCGCTGGGGCAGTCCGGAAGCCAAGGACCGCTGGAGATCGTGCCACTGCTGGCGAAGGGGCAGGCCGCGGCCCGGGACAACCCCGGCCGGATGCCCGTGCGGCCCAGCGTCGTGCGGGCCACCCTGCCCTACATGACCCGCGACGTGGCCGATCTGGTCTGGTTCATCCAGATGACCGGTTGTCGCCCCAGTGAGGCAGGCCGGATGCGGCTTTGTCGCATCCGCGATCAGCACAAGTTCGTGTGACGGTACGTGCCGAAGCGGCACAAGACATCGCACCGCGGCAAGCAGCGGCACGTGCCAATCGGCCCGCAGGCCCAGGGCATCGTGCTCGCGCACACTGCCGGCCGCGGTGACCGCGACTACGTCTTCAGCCCACAGCGGAGTGTGCCTGACCGCGAGCCGCGGGCTGGCGTGATCTCGATGAAGCCGCGCAAGCCTTCGCCGCGGGCGGGCAAGCGGTTCACCAAGGACACGCTGTTGCGGGCCGTCACCCGGTCCATCATCAAGGCGATCAAGGTTTCTGCTGACCGAGCACACGCAGCAAAACATCCTCGCGCGGGTGACGGCTGGCAACCTGCGTGTGGCCGAGGATGCGACGGGCCTGCGGTTCACCGTCGAGCTGCCCGAAACGCATTTGGGGCACGACGTGCGCGAGTTGATCGACCGCGGGATTCTGCGGGGCATGTCTTTCTCGTTTGCGACCGTCCGCGAAAGTTGGCCGCAGCCGGGCCGGCGCACGGTGCATGACCTCACAGCGTTCGAGATCAGCATCGTGAGCACGCCCGCGTACCCGGCAACGTCGGTGATGCTGAGTCGGTCAGCCGTGCCCGACGATGTGGCATGGCGGGCTGTTCGGCTGAAAGCGTTGTCGGCCCGGCCCGTCCGGTGCGAGACGTGACGCGCGGGCCAACGCAGCGTTGGCGGCATCGAGTGGCGGTAGCGGTATCGCGGGGCTGGCATCCCGCTCGGCCCGTGGCGTCGCAATAGGGGGCCGTGGATGCCCGGTGCGGGGCGTTGTAGCCTGCCGCCATGCGTACCCTGTGTGCCGTGATCGTGTCGTGATGACGCTGGTCGGCAGCGGCGGTAGGATCAGTCGACCCAACGGGATTAAGCGGTCATGCGATACGTGGCGGGAATCCTGGTCGTGCTGCTGGCCCTCTGCCTGCTCAAGGAGGCATGGGAAGTCTGGCCGATAGATGATGCCCAAGTTCGGGCGATCACGACGCTTTGGACACCGGAAGCCTACCGGCTGGTGAAGAGGAGTTGGTTTTGGGGACGGAGCGATCTGTACCTCGACGGCCTGACCACGCTCTCCGACGAGGCGGCCAAGGCGCTGGGGCAGTACAAGGGCGGGCTGTCCCTCCGCGGCCTGACCACGCTCTCCGACGAGGCGGCAAAGGCGCTGGCGCAGAACAAGGGCGAGCTGTCGCTTGAAGGCCTGACCACGCTGTCCGACGAGGCAGCAAAGGCATTGGGGCAACACGAGGGCCCGCTGAACCTCGCCGGCCTGCCCGCGCTATCCGACGAAGCGGCTAAGGTGCTGGCGCAGCACAAGGGCTGGCTGTACCTCGACGGCCTGACGACGCTTTCCGACGAGGCGGCCAAGGCGCTGGCGCAGCACAAGGGCTGGCTGTTCCTCGCCGGCCTGACCACGCTCTCCGACGAGGCGGCCAAGGCGCTGGCGCAGCACGAGGGTTGGCTGAACCTCGCCGGCCTGACCACGCTCTCCGACGAGGCGGCAAAGGCGTTGGCGCAGCACAAGGGCGATCTGTACCTCTACGGCCTGACCACGCTCTCCGACGAGGCGGCTAAGGCGCTGGGGCAGCACAAGGGCGATCTGTACCTCAACGGCCTGACCACGCTCTCCGACGAGGCGGCCAAGGCGCTACGCGCTAATCCCGACGTTGGCCTGCCGGCCAAGTTCAAGAAATAGCCCGCCCGCCTATGCGTACCCTGTGTGCCGTGATCGTGTCGTGCGTGGCTGCTGCCGCCGTCGCAGCCGAGCCGCAGACGCTGACCGGCAAGGTAGTGGCGGTGGCAGACGGCGACACGCTGACGTTGCTCGATGCCGACAACGTGCAGCACAAGGTGCGGCTGCACGGCATCGATGCCCCTGAGCGCCGGCAGCCGTTCGGCACCAAGGCCGGCGACCGGCTGGCCGAGTTGACCAAGGGCAAGGCCGCGACGGTCAACGTGATCGGCCGCGACAAGTACGGGCGAACGCTGGGCCGCATCGAGGTCGGAGGCCAGGACGTGAACCGCGCAATGGTGGCCGACGGGCTGGCGTGGCACTACGTGTGGTTCAGCGATGACGCCCGGCTCGCGCAGGCTGAGCGCGACGCCCGAGCCGCCCGGCGTGGGAATGGCGGGCCAGTGAGAAGGACCGTAGGGCTGCGAAGCGGCAGCCGGCGGAGCGGTAGGTGGGCTGCTACGGGGCTGTCGTAGCGGTCACTCCCCTACCCCTTTCCTACCCCTTTGCGAAGCCCGTCGGTGCAACTGTTGCACGTTTCGTGCGAATTGCACATGATCGTGATCAGCGTTTTCCCCGCACGGAAACGAATTTCAGTTCACGACAGCGCAACTGCTGGGCCGGCTTCACACCGTAGAGGTCACAGGTTCGAATCCTGTGCTCCCCACTTGGCCGGAATCCATCTCCGGCGCGATCCGCGACGCACCCGCGGCAAGCCCTCGTGTTGCCGCGGGTTCCGTCGTTTCGTGCACGAAACGGTGCCCGCCACGTGGCTGGCACATTTTGTGAAGGAGCAGGTGTCATGCAGCATGTGACATGGAATGTGGCGGTGCCGCTGGTGCTATGCGGGGTGGCGGCGTTGGCCGACCAGTTTCCGGTCAACAGCGACAAAATGCAGAGCGTGACGCCGGAGCAGGCCGCGGTGTTGGCGCAACGCAAGGACAAACTGGTGCTCAACGGCCTGACCGCCCTCTCCGACGATACGGCCCGGGCGTTGTCGCAGCACGAGGGTGTGCTGTATCTCAACGGCCTGACCACGCTTTCGGAAGCGTCGGCCACGGCGTTGGGACAGCACAAGGGCAAGGTATACCTCAACGGCCTGACCGCGCTCTCCGAAGAAGTGGCCGTCGAGTTGGCGCAGAAAAAGGGGCCGCTGTTCCTCGACGGTCTGACGATGCTCTCTGAAGGGCTGGCGAAGGTGCTGTCCCGGCACCACGGTGTCCTTTCTCTCAGCGGCCTGAAAACGTTGACTGACGAAGCCGCGAAGGAGCTGGCACAGCACGATGGAAAACTCTACTTCGGCGGCCTGACTGCGCTCTCGGACGAGGCCGCCCTGGCGTTGGCAGGGCACAAGGGGTGGCTGGTTCTCGACGGTCTTCCCTCGATCTCGGACAAAGCGGTCGAGTCATTGGCAGAGCACAAGGGTGGCTGCCTGTCCCTCAACGGCCTGACCACGCTTTCGGATGAAGCCGCCCGGGCGATGGCGCGGTACAAGGGAAAGGTGCATTTGCTCCGCTTGAGGATGCTCTCGGACGAGGCTGCCGACACGTTGCGTGCCAATCCAAACATCCACATGCCGACGAAGTCCCGTCGATGACCTTCTCTGACGGTTTTTCCGGCTCGGCAGGGGTGTTTCTCAGGCACGTCACCGCGCACGGGTCGGCCGCGCACCGCGGGCGTCTCAGCTTCGAATCCTGAGGGCAGGGCAATCGCATCTTAATCGCCCTGTTTTCCAGTGAGAATGCCTTCCAAGACGTCGTTACACCATCCTGCCTGGAGCCGCTTGCCTCGAATGGAGCACTTTTTCACTGAAGTGTCCCGTTTGAGAATCGAGAGCGCCA
>JBKDUV010000214.1:0-6953 GCA_046339335.1 Planctomycetia bacterium
GATCACGACCGAGAGCAGGCCGCGACCGGCCTGCCGGCCCGTCGGGCGGGGCGTGCAGGGAAGGATCGTGTCGTCGCCGTGCTGAGCGGTCATCGCGTCGGCCCCCCCGCGGTCGCCGTCCGCACGGCCGGCGGATCGGCCAGGGCGCCGATCGCGATCACGTCGTGGTTGCGGAAGGCGGGCCGGATGCGGCCCACGATCCCGAAGCCCGCGGGCACCGAGTCGGCGACGTGGGCGTGGTGATCTTCCGGCACGAGCAGCACCGCATCGGGTCCCGTGTGCAGGAACCGCCGGGCCGACTCGTCCCCCTCGGTCGTGAACTGCGTGACATGGCCGTTGGAGTAGAAGACAACGTTCGGGCTCGCCAGCAGGTAGGTGCCGAGCCGGGCCGCGCCACCGGCCCGGGCCTGGAGCTGCTGCACGAATCCGGGGAGCGGGTTGGCCGCGGCGAGTCGCCGACCGACGGGGCCGACTGCGAGGGACGTGAAGCAGAGCGCGGCCCCCGCGAACAGGGCGACGGCGAACCGTGGATCGCGGCGGGCGACCAGGCCGCAGCCGATGGCGGCGAGGACCGGAACGATGCCGACCAGGGCCGCAGTCTCCACGCCGGGAAGCCCGTGCCGCGAAACGACGATGATCGTCGCCGCGGTGGCGAAGCCGCCGAACGCCAGGGAGACGAGCCCCGCCGTCATCCAGCGCGGATGCTCCCAGGCCGCCTTCCAGGCGGCACGGCGGGCGGCTTCCATGCCGACGATCGCGACCAGGAACGCGGCTGCCGGGTAGGCGGGGAGGACGTAGTTGGGAAGTTTGGTCGCGGCCGCAGAGAAGCCGCCCACCCAGACGGCGAGCCAGACGAGCAGGAGCCCGAGGACCGCACGGTCGTGGCGATCGCCGCTGCCGCGCCTGATCCGCCAGGCCGCGAGCGCGATTGCCAGGGGCAGGAAACAGGACCAGGGGTAGAAGCCGACGAGCATCACGAGCGGATGGAAGAGCGGGCCGCCGCCATGCTTCTCCATCGGGGCCATGAATCGCCCCACGTTGTGCACGAAGAAGAACCCCGACGTCCACTCGCCCTGGGTGCGGATCGCGACGGCGACGTACCACGGAGCCGCGGCGGCCAGGGCCGCGGCCGTGAGCAGCAGCGGTCGCAGACCGGTGACCGCATCGATCGTCGCGGGAAGCAGCGTGGCACGCAGCGTGGCAGGCGGGAGCGCGGAGCGGCGTTGCTCGCAGGCCATCCACACAGCCCACGGGCAGATCACCGCCAGCGGTCCGACGAAACCGATCGGGCCCTTGCAGACGACCGCCAGACCGAAGAGCAGGCCGACGCCGACGGCCCGGCCCGCCGACAGCCGTGCCGGCCCGCCGCTGCGCCGCTCGCCGGCCCGGGGAGGCAGGAAGGGTTCCACCGCGAGCAGCGTCGCCCAGGTCGTCAATGCCACGAGGATCGCATCGGGGGTCGCGGCATGTGCCTCGATCGCCACGAGGAGACAGCCGACGTAGGCGACCGCAGCCAGCATTCCCGTGGCCGCGTCGCACCAGCGTCGTCCCGCCATGAGGAGTGCGACCGCGGTCGCCAGCGTTGCCAGCACGGAGGGCAGGCGGCAGGCGAACTCGTTCATGCCGCAGACCGTCATCGCCGCCGCCATGCACCAGTGCATCAGGACCGGCTTGTCGACGGCGAGCTCGTTGTTGAAGATCGGAACGATCCAGTCGCCGCTCTCGACCATGCCGCGGGCAATGGCCGCGAACCGGGGCTCGTCCTCGTCCCAGAGCGGAGAGCGGTTCACGCCGACGACGAGCGCGACGGCGGAGGCGAGCAGGACGACGAGCGTGGCGTGGCGGCGGAGCATGACAGGTAGTTTCCGGTCGGGAATCAACGGGGCCGTACGGCCGTCAGCGGAGTGGGGGCGAATCGTTGGCGGCGAGCGGTCCGGCCTGCGGCCGACTTCCGGTTGCCATGAGGAGCAGGCGACGGGACTCCGGCAACGCCGTCGTCGTGCCGATGACCCGGTAGGGTGGCGGCAGGATGGCGGCCACCTGCGACTCGAAGCGGGAATCGACGACGATCGTGGCCCCGGGGTTGGCGGTCACGAAGGTGGCGACGTCCGCCGGCGTGAGGAGCTCCGTGACGCGGCCGTCGGCTGTGAGCCTGCCACCGTAGAAGGAGATGCTCGGCGGCGTGCGATAGGCACCGATCGGGCCCTGGTGAAGCGGCCGGGCGAGGGCAGCGGCCTGGAACAGGCTCCGCGGCCCGCCGCGGCGGCCGAGCGCCTCCGGCGTGAGCGAGACGATGAGCCCGACGGTCAGGCAGGCCGTCGCCGCCCACGTGGCGGAGGCGGCGATCCGAGAACGGAGCGATTGGCAGGCCCAGGCCAGCGCCGCACCCAGGAGCGGAACCCCCCCGACCAGGCCGAGCCACTCCAGGCCCGGCGCGTACCGACGGGCGACGAGCGGCAGCACGAGACCGATGGCCAGTCCGGCGGCAGCGAGGAACCCCCATGCGGCCCGCATCCAGGCATCAACGCTGCCGGCCGGCCTGGCGATCCAGGACGCGATGAACCAGCCCGTGAGCACGGCGAGCGCAGGGTAGGCGGGCCAGGCGTAGCCGGGCAGCTTCGTGGCCGCCAGAGAGAAGGGCACGATCCAGGCCACGAGCCAGGCCACGAGGAGCCGCGTGCCCGTGCGGTTCGCCCCGTCGCCTTGCCCGAGACCGCGGAATGCATGGAGCCCGATCAGGGCGGCGGCACTCGACCAGGGGAACATGCCGACGAGCAGAATCAACGGGTAGTAGAGGATCGTCGATCCGGAATGTCCTTCCATCGGCGCCGTGAACCGGCCGACGTTGTGCACGAGCAGGAACCCGCGCAGCCATTCGCCATCGGTCTGCACGGTGACGGCCGCGTACCACGGCGCCGCCACGGCGCCGGCACCGATGCAGATCGCGCCGGCGTGGATGCCGCGCCAGGCGGCGCGGACGGCGGACGGCAGCCGGAGCAGCTGCGGTCCCGTCCGACCCGGGTCGACGGCCGCCTGCCAGGTGGCATAGAGAACGAAAGCGGTGAGCGGCGGCAGCAGGCCCACCGGCCCTTTGGCGAGGACCGCCAGGCCGCAGGCGGCACCGACGGCGAGCGCCGCGCCGCGGCTGATCGACACCGGGCCATCGCGGTGGCCGGCGCCGCGGACGAAGAGCCAGAGGGCGAGCGTCGCGGAGAACACCAGCGGAGCGTCGGGCGTGCAGGCCCGGCCGGCGATGCCCGTCCACAGGCAGGTGCCCATCGCGACCCCCGCCCAGCAGCCTGCGGCAGCCCCGAACAGCAGCGTGCCGATCCGCCACACGAGCAGGCAGGTGCCGAGCGTGAGCAGGGCCGATGGAAGCCGGGCTCCCCACTCATTCGTGCCGCAGGCGGAAAATCCGGCGACCTGCAGCCAATTGACGAGCACCGGCTTCTCGACCCGCAGCCGGCCGTTGTAGGTGGGCACGATCCAGTCGCCACCGGCGTGCATGGCGAGCGAGCAGGCGGCGTTTCGCGGTTCGTCGTCATCCCAGAGCGGCGGCCCGCCGAGGTTCGGCAGCAGCACGAGCGCGGCGGTGAGAGCGACGACCACTCCGTGGGTTCTGGCGATGTTCATGAGACGCTCGGACGACGCTCGGTCCCGGTCGGGGGCGGGAGGATAGGGAGGGGTGGAGACGCGGGTCAAGCCGGTTGCCGGCCGGTGAAAATCACGGCTGCGGCTGGGCTCTCGCGCCGGTTGACCCCCGGGGCATGCCGGGTATGTTCAAGCATCCGACGGGGGTGATCCGGCGGATGGAGCGGCCTCGGAGAACGCGGTTTTGGCAGACGACGTGAACCCCGCAGACGGTTCCGGCGGCCCCGGCGGTTCGGCGGAGGGCGAGCCGCTGCGCGACATCTCGGGCGGACGGCTGATCGAGTTGCCGATCGAGCAGGAGCTGAAAGACAGCTACCTCACCTACGCCATGAGCGTCATCGTCGCCCGGGCCCTGCCCGACGTGCGTGACGGCCTCAAGCCGTCGCAGCGGCGGATCCTGGTCGCGATGAACGACCTCAATCTCTCCCCCTCGGCCGCCCGGGTGAAGTGCGCCAAGATCTCCGGCGACACCAGCGGCAATTACCACCCGCACGGCGAGAGCGTGATCTATCCGACGCTCGTCCGCATGGCCCAGGAATGGAACATGCGGCACGTGCTCGTGGACAAGCAGGGCAACTTCGGCTCGATCGCCGGCCTGCCGGCGGCCGCGATGCGGTACACGGAAGCCCGGCTGTCGCCGATCGCCGCGCTGATGCTCGACGACATCGACCTCGACACGGTCGATTACGTTCCCTCCTACGACGAGCGGAACACCGAGCCGGTGGTGCTGCCGGCCCGGTTTCCCAACCTCCTCGTCAACGGTGCAGGCGGCATCGCCGTCGGCATGGCCACCAGCATCCCGCCCCACAACCTCGGCGAGGTCTGCCGGGCGCTCGTGGCTCTGATCGACAACCCGTCGGTGTCGATGGCCGAGCTCCTGCAGATCGTCCCCGGCCCCGATTTCCCCACCGGGGGCATCGTCATGGGCCGCGAGCCGCTCGTCCGCGGCTACCTCACCGGTCGGAGCACGATCACGCTCCGGGCCCGGGCCCACGTCGAGGAGTTCGGCAAGAACCGGAACCGGATCGTCGTCACCGAGATTCCCTACCAGCAGACGCGGGACGCGATCGAGGAAAAGATCGCGGAACTCGTCAACGAGGACCGCATCAAGGGCATCTCCGCGATCCGCAACGAGAGCGACCTCAAGGAGCCGGTCCGCTTGATTCTCGAACTGAAGCGCGACGCCGACCCGGACGTGGTGCTCAATCAGCTCTACCAGTTCTCGCCGCTGCAGACGTCGTTCTCGCTCATCTTTCTGGCGCTGGTGGACGGAAAGCCGCGGATTCTGTCGTTCAAGAACATGCTGGAGGAGTTCCTCCGGCATCGGACGGCGGTGCTCCGCCGGCGGACGCAGCACCTCCTGCAGAAGGCCCGGTCGCGGAAGCACACGCTCGAGGGCCTGCTCGTCGCGCTGGCCAACATCGACGAGGTGATCCGCATCATCCGCAGCTCGAAGTCTCAGGCCGAGGCCAAGGAGCGGCTCTGCGCGCTCCAGGCGCCGGCCGCGCTGTTGGAGCGGGCCCTCGGCCCGGCCGGGTTCGCCGTCCTTCAGGAGGAGCGCGGGGCGAGCGAGACCTACGGCCTGTCGCCGGTGCAGGCCGACGCGATCCTCCGGCTCACGCTCGGCCAGTTGGTCAATCTCGAACAGGAGAAGCTCGGCGGCGAGCACCGCGAACTGCTCGACAAGATCGGCGAGTTCCGCCGCCTCCTCTCCAGCGAAGCCAATATCAAGGGACTGATCCGGGGCGAACTGCTCGAGCTCGAGGCGAAGCACGGCGACGACCGGCGAACGGAGATCAGCGGCGAGGCCGGCGACATCCGCGACATGGCCGAACTGATCACCGAGGCGACGATGGTGGTCACGATCAGCCGGGCCGGCTACATCAAGCGGACCGCGGCCGACACGTACCGGGCCCAGCGCCGCGGCGGCAAGGGGCTGACCGGCGCCCGCACCGACGAGGAGGACCCGATCGAGCACCTGTTCGTGGCCAGCACCCACGACTGGCTGCTCGTGTTCACCACGCTCGGCAAGGTGTTTTCCATGCGGGTCTTCGAATTGCCCGAACTGGCCCGTGATGCGAAGGGGCGGGCGCTGGTCAACCTGCTGGAGTTCGAGGCGGGGGAGAAGGTGGCCGACTGCCGCTCGGTGTCGGGCTTCGAGGATCCCGACCAGTGCCTGATGCTCGCCACCCGCAGCGGCATGGTCAAGAAGACGGCACTCGAGCAGTATCGCCGGCGCCGCACCAAGGGCCTGATCGCCGTCAAGCTCCGTGAGGGGGACGAGCTGGTCGATGCCGTGGTCACGAAGCCCGGCGACGAGCTCGTGCTGGCGACCGCCAAGGGGATGGCGATCCGTTTCCCCGAGTCGGACGCCCGGCCGATGGGCCGCGACACGAGCGGAGTCCGCGGCATCAAGCTCGGGGCCGGAGACCGGCTCGTCGGCATGGTGGTGGCCGATCCGGCCGCCACGCTGCTGACCGTCTGCGAGAATGGGTACGGCAAGCGGACGCCGTTCGGCGTCGGCACGCCGGTGTCAGGACCGGGGCCGGCGGACGACGGCGTTGCGGAGGAACCGGCGGAGCCGGAGTCGGCGGAGCCGGCTGGGGACGAGGGCGAGGGCGACTCGAGCGGCATGCGGTATCGCACGCAACATCGCGGCGGCAAGGGCGTCCGCGACATCAAGGCCACCGCCCGCAACGGCCAGGTGGTGTCGATCGTCTCGGCCCGCGACGAGGATCAGGTGCTGATGATGACGGCCCGCGGCAAGATCCAGCGGGTCAACGTCGCCGAGATCAAGGCGATCGGCCGCAACACGCAAGGCGTCCGGATCATGCGGCTCGATGAGGGGGATGCGCTGGCCGCGGTGGTGCCGGTGCCGCCGGGCGAGAAGGAAGAAGCGGACGCGCCAGCCGGCGGGGAGGTGACGTGAGGATCGCAGTCGTCGGTACCGGATACGTGGGGCTCGTGACGGGCACCTGTTTCGCCGACAGCGGCAACGTCGTCACCTGTCTCGACATCGACGCCGCCAAGGTCGCCCGGCTGAACCGGGGCGAGGTCCCGATCTCCGAGCCGGGCCTCGAGGAACTCGTGGAGCGGAACGCCCGGGCGGGCCGGCTCCGGTTCACGACCGAAACGGCCGCCGCGGTCCGGGACGCCGAGGTCGTGTTCCTCGCCGTCGGCACGCCGCCGGCCGCCGACGGGTCGGCCGACCTGTCGGCACTGTGGTCGGTGGTCGATGCGATCGCGCCGCACCTCGGCTCGGAGGCGATCGTCGTCACCAAGAGCACCGTGCCGGTGGGCAC
>JBKDUV010000215.1:0-7968 GCA_046339335.1 Planctomycetia bacterium
CCGCCCACGGACTGGGGCGAGCTTGTCCAGGCTGATGACGACCGCGCAGCGGTTCAGGTGTCGCCCGACGAGCTGCCCGTGATCGACATCCGTAGCCTCTGAACGGTGCCGGAAGCGAGGCATCAAGGCCCCGGACGGGCGCCGATAACGCCCCGCAACCGGTCTCATCCGGGAGACCGGACGCCGAACGCTGGGGCGGCCTGAACCTCGACCTGCTCAAAACCATCCGCTGACGGCGATCCGATTGACATCGCTCGATCGGCCGGAAAATCCGCTCGGCTTGCCGCCGGGAGTGGTACGCCGGTGTAATCGTCCGGATGACGACCACTTCAGCACATCCCTCGTCCGGCGACGGCGCGACGACGACTCTCCCACGCACGAGCAACCAGGCCCGCGGCCTGGCCTGCTACGCCCGTGACTTTCTCCGGACTGACGCGCACCCCGTCGGCGCGGCGACGCTCGCCCTCCTCGAACGGTTCCATCTCGACAGCGTCGGCTGCGGCGTGTCGGCTCTGGCGCTCGGTGCCAACGCACCGACGGTGCTTCGCAGCGAGGCCCTGCAGAGCCCCCCAGCGGCCGGCTCGCGTGGTGGCATCTGCTTCGGCTCGGCCCGGCCCTGCGCCGTCGAGAAGGCGGTGGCGGCCAACGCCTCTGCCGTCCGCGAGTGGGATTCCAACGGCACGAACTTCGGCTACGACCCCACACGCGGCCGGACGGCCGGCGAGTTCGGCCACAACGATTTTTATCCGGTCGCCCTCGCCGCGGCCCGCGAGGCCGGGCTCGACGGCGCCGCCACGCTGCGGGTCATGCTCCTCATCGACGAGATCCGCGGCCGGCTCGCCGAGGTGTTCGCACTGCGGAAGTACTCGATCGACCACGTGCACCACGGCGCGGTCGCCTGCGCCGCGGCTTACACGGCCGCCCGCGGCGGCACGGAAGACCAGATCGAGTCGGCGATCGGCATGGTGGTGGCCCACTACGTCCCGTTCCGCGCGATCCGGGCCGGTCACCAGCTGTCCGACAGCAAGGGGGCGTCGGCGGCGCTGGCCGCCGAGGCGGCGGTGGCGAGCGGCCGGCGGGCACTGGCCGGGTTCGTCGGGCCGCGGGACGTGTTTCGCAACCCGCTGGCGATCTACCGTCTCAACGAGCCCTGCCCCGCCGGGGAAAGCCCGTTCGACCTCGAACTCGGCATGGCCGGCGACGCGTTCGCGATCCATGCCATGCACTTCAAGCTCGGGCTCTACGAGCACCAGTCGGCCGGCGCACTGCAGTCGCTCTGCGACCTCTTCGCCCGCCACCCGGGCCTGGCGACGGACCTCGATGCCCTGGCCACGATCCGCGTGCGGATCTACGAGCCGGCCTACTCGATCATCGCCGATCCGGCCAAGCGCACGCCGACGACGCGGCAGTCGGCCGATCATTCGCTCCCCTACATTCTCGCACGGACGCTGCTCAAGGCCGGGGCCGTGGCGGCCGCCGGCCGCGCATGCGATTGGGACTCGCTCATGCTCCTCCCCGACGATTATTCGGACGCCGCGATCGCCGACCCGGCCGTTGCCAGGGTCATCGCCCGGATCGCGATCGAGCATGGCGGCCCCGGCTACGACGCCCTCTATCCCGAGGGCATCCCCACGAGCGTCGTCATCGAGCACGCGACCCTCGGCAGCCTCGACGGCGGGCTCGTGCAGTTTCCGCTCGGCCATGCCAGATCGGACGCGGCGCACACCGCGCGGGTCGTGGACCTGAAGTTCGATCGGCTCGTGGCGGCCGCCGGCGTGGACCCGGCCGTCCTGCGCGACCGCGTCCGGCTGGCGGGGCGAACGGCGGCCGAGGTGGCCGAACTGTATGCCTTTCCGATCCGCGGCGTGACTCCATGACGTCTGGTTCGAACGACGCCGACCGAGGGGGAAACCTGCCTCGCGACGGCGTCGTGGCGGTGGACAAGCCGGCCGGCGTGACGTCGCGGCGGGTCGTGGACGTCGTTGCCCGCTGCCTCGGCACGCGGGCGGCCGGGCACGCCGGCACGCTCGACCCGCTGGCCGAGGGCGAGGTTCTCGTCTGCCTGGGTACGGCCACCCGGCTCGTCGACTTTCTTCACGAGCTCCCCAAGCACTACACGGCGACGTTTCTCCTCGGCCGGTCGAGCCCGTCCGACGACCTGGAGACGAAGGTCGTCGTGGCCGAACCGCTCCAACGGCCCGATCGAGAAGCGATCGCGGCCGCCCTCGGGGCGTTTCGCGGCGACGTGCTCCAGCGGCCCTGCGATTACTCGGCGGTCCACGTGGATGGCAAGCGGGCCTACCGGCTGGCCCGCAAGGGCCGGCCGGTGCCGCTGGCCGCGAAGCCGGTGCGGATCGATCGCCTGGTGATCACGGCCTACGACTGGCCGCGGCTCGGCCTCGACATCGTCTGCTCGTCGGGCACGTTCGTCCGCGCCATCGGCCGGGACCTGGCGGAGGCGGTCGGCACGCGCGGCGTCATGGAGTCGCTCGTCCGCGTCGCCATCGGGCCCTTTGGGCGGGCCGCGGCCCTGCCGCTGGCGGCTGTCAGCCCGGAGACGATCGCGGCGGCGGTCGTCTCCCCGGCCGCAGCGGTCGGCCACCTGCCCCGGATGACGCTCGAAGGGGATGCCCTCGCCCGCGCGGCCCGCGGCATGCTGCTCGCGCTCGAGCCCGAGGCCGCGGAGACGATCGCCGCCGTCGACACCTCGGGCAGCCTCGTGGGGATTCTCAGGCGGCATCCGTCCGGCGGCCATCGGCTGCGGCCGAACTACCTCGGTGTCGGCTGAAGGGGTGTGGATCGCGCCAGGTGCCGTTGATCGCCGCAACACACAGCTCCGAGGGAGCGCTTTCTAGGCGTACTTTCGAAAAATGAAGGTATTCGACAGCCACGCCGACGGTGGCCCCATGGCCTGATCTTCCCGGACCTCCAGCGGCCTGCATCGTGCCTCCTCGGCAAGGCGAAATACCACTTCCTGCGGGAGGCAATGCACCTCGATGGTGCCGGTGTCGGTCGGTTTGGCGAGGTAGGCCGGCGTCGTAAACGAGTAGCCCAACGCATACGTGGGCACCTGAAACATCGCGATACCGCCCGGAGCGAGCCGGGCAAACGCGACCCGCAGGATCATCG
The DNA here is from genome assembly GCA_046339335.1 of Planctomycetia bacterium. Taxonomy (GTDB): domain Bacteria; phylum Planctomycetota; class Planctomycetia; order Pirellulales; family UBA1268; genus QWPN01. Next base: position 3,130 of record JBKDUV010000215.1, read on the forward strand.
CGATCACCGGAGGCGGATTGTGCTGCAACACGATGTGGCTGAACCACAGATCATACGGCTCGGAAAGCCCGAAATCGGGGGGCCGAGACAGCTGGAACTGCACGTTGCGGACACCGCTTCTCGCGACTGCATCGCGGGCCATGGCGAGATGGCTCTCCGAGATGTCGCACGCCGTGACCGCGGCGAATCGCCGTGCCAGGTATGGAGTCACCCGCCCAATGCCGCACCCATATTCGACGACTCGTCGGATGCTCGGAATCGCGATCCCGTGCCGCTGAAGGGCGCCGACCACACGTGCCGCATCGTTCGCTCCGGAAGCGTAGAACGCCTCCGCGCTGCGTGCGATGTGTTCGGGAAGAAACGCATCAGCGGAGAGAACCGACCAGTGCGGCCGTTCCTGCCCAAGCTTGTTCCACGTTCGTTCCACGTGCTGGAGAAGCCGGGTGGACGTGGGGGCATCCGTTTCCCATTCGACGTGCTGGGGCGCGAGGTTCTGGGGAAGCGAAGCCGCGGCCGCGGTCTGGCCGACCGCGGTGGATTCGAAGGCGCTGCGAAACTCGGCCGACTGGAGGAAAATTCGGCGCAGCTCCGCGATCGAGGCTGTCGTCAGCCACGGAGGGATCTCGTTCGGCTGCGGCTCACGACCCAGGATCCATTGATACGCCGCTGTGACTTGGTCGCTTGAAACGGTCATGGTGAGTGAAAGCTCACGGAGGCAGGAAAGGTGCTTGCTCGTGCGAGACGGATCGAGCAACGAACGCCGTCAAGCCATCTCGCCATCGCGGGGCGTCGCGCCCGGAGACGTGCGTTGCGGGACCGGGTTCCGCTCGTAGGATCCCGGAGAAGATTCCATGGTGGCTCTAACGTGTCCGACTCGCGGCGGATGATAGCCCGATGGCGGGCAATCCGGCAAGAAAGTCCGGCCGATGGCATGCTCATTGCACCACCGTCCAGCCGTTGACTCGGTTCGTTGACCCCGGGCGGGCGCGGCTGATGGCGATCGGCCCGCCGAGAAACGAGTTCGTGCACGACCTGGGCTCCCGGTTTGGCACCGCATCGCTTTCGCTGCCCGGTGACGGAACGAACCGGCGTTCCAGCCAGGCGGCACGATCGGCACGCCCCTGCTTCCCCAGGCGGCACCATCCTTGCGGTCGGCACGACCGGCGGGCCGGGCACCGGCCAACGTCCCGTCCTGCCCGCGAAACCCCCTGGAGAGTTGCTGACAGGAACCGTTTCCGCCCGCCAGGACTGTCGTTTCATGGCCATCGCCGACCGCGTTGTCGATCAGGGTTTCTCGTCGCGCTCCGCTGCCCGTTCCGGCGGCGGCCCGTTCGGCCGTTCGGCGGAGGCCGCCGCGCCGACGCCGGAACGGGCGCCGCGGGACCGGGTTCGCGACGTCACGGCCCTCGGCCTGCTCGCCGCCTGCCTGTTTCTGGTCGTGGCATTGGCCACTTTTCATCCGGCCGATCCGCCGGCAGCGCGGATGTTTCCGCCACATGCCCGGGCCGCCAATGCCTGCGGCTTCATCGGCGCCGTCGCCGCCACCGGGCTGCTGGAATCCCTCGGTCTCGCAGCCTGGTGTCTGGTCGGCGGCCTCGTGGCCCTCGACGCGGCTCTGCTCCGGCGCCGATCGCTGCACGACCTGCCGCTGCGGACGGCGGCCGGGGTCGTCGCCATCGTCGCCATCTGCACGCTCCTCGCCCTCTTTCTCCCCGACTGGATCGATCGGCCGTTGTGGGGACCGGGCGGCCGGATCGGATCGCTGGGCCGGTTCTTCGCCGAGGCGTATCTGGCACGAACCGGCGCCGCCATCGTGCTCGCGGCGGTCACCGCCGCCGGCCTGTTCATCGCCCTCGACCCGCTCCCCCTCGTGACTGCTGCCGGCCTGATCGCGTTCGTCTGCCGCGGCCTGCGGGCCGCGGGCACCGGGGTCGCGGGCCTGCGCCGGTCGCGTGCCGCCGACACGGACGTGGTGACGGCTCCCTTCCCCGGCCTGCGCGGCCGGTTTGGCCGCACGGCGGGTGAAGCAGATGACGAAGACGATGCCGCCGACACCGCCGTGGAAGCCAGCGACGAGCCCGAGACCGAGGTCGATTCCGGACCGACGATCCGCGTCCGCCGCCGTGCTCCCGTCGTGCCGCCGCCGGTCGCGGGCAGGACGGACGGCGAGACTGACGACGAGTCGGACGATGAACACGACGCCATGGCCGAAGACGCAAGCGGCACCGTCGCGGAAGAAGAAGAACAGGCCGCCCCCGCCCGCCCCGCGGTGCCGATTCGCACGCTTTCCAGCCGGCGCCGGGCCCCCGAGCCGCTCGAACTCTCCCCCGATCCGTCCGCCGACTACGAGCTCCCCGCGCTCGACCTCCTCCTGCCCACGGAGCACCTCCAGCTCGAGGAGCAGGAGCAGGAGGTCCGCGAGCGGGCCCGCGTCCTGGAGAAGACGTTCGCCGACTTCGGCTTCAAGGTCCGCGTCGTCGAGATCGAGACCGGGCCAGTGATCTCCCAATACGAGATCGAGCTCGAGGCCGGCCTGCGGCTGGCCAAGATCGCCAACCTCGCCGACGACCTGGCGATCGCGCTCCGCGTCCCGAGCGTCCGCATCGTGGCGCCGATCCCCGGAAAAAACTCGGTCGGGATCGAGGTCCCTAACACCACCCGGCAGATGGTCCGGCTCCGCGAGGTGATCGAGGAGACGCAGGCCAAGAGCCGGGCGATGAAGATTCCGATCTACCTCGGCAAGGACGTGGCCGGCAATCCGATGGTCGTCGACATGGCGAGCCTGCCCCATCTCCTCATCGCCGGTCGCACCGGGACGGGCAAGTCGGTGTGCCTGAACTCGATCATCGTGTCCATGCTCATGACCCGCCGGCCGGACGAGGTGCGGATGCTGATGATCGACCCGAAGATGGTCGAACTCACCCCGTACAAGTCGCTGCCGCACCTCATGCATCCGGTCGTCACCGACATGCGCAAGGCGGAGGCGATCCTCGCCTGGGCGGTGGAAAAGATGGAGGAGCGTTACGCCCTGCTCGCCAAGGTCGGCGTCCGCCACCTGACGCAATACAACCAGCTCGGCCGCGAGGAGATCCTCAAGCGGATCGATCCGCCGGGCCCCGAGGAGGCGGCCGCGATCCCCACCACGATGCCGTTCATCGTCATGATCGCCGACGAGATCGCCGACATGATGATGACCGCGGGCAAGGAGATCGAGCAGCACATCATCCGCCTCGCCCAGAAGAGCCGGGCGGTGGGCATTCACCTGATCCTCGCCACCCAGAAGCCGACCGTGGACGTGATCACGGGCCTGATAAAGAGCAACCTTCCCGCCCGGATCGCCTTCCAGGTCGCCAGCCGCACCGACAGCCGCGTCGTTCTCGACGAGTGCGGCGCCGACCGGCTCCTCGGCAACGGCGACATGCTCTTCCTCTCCCCCGGCACGAGCCAGATTCTCCGCGGCCAGGGAACGTTCGTCAGCGACGACGAGATCGGCCGCGTGATGGGGGCGATCGGCACCAGCGAGCCGCAGTACGCCGCGGAACTGGTCAACCTCCAGCCGGCGGCGGCCGCCGGCGAAGGGGCGAAGGCGGGGCCGAGTCCGAAGGACAAGGACGACCTCTACGAGGCGGCCGTCGAGGTCGTGATTCGCGAGGGCCGCGGCAGCGTCTCGCTCCTGCAGCGGGCGCTCGGCGTGGGCTACGGCCGCGGGGCCCGGCTCATCGATTTCATGGCGGAGGACGGCGTCGTCGGCCAATATGCCGGCTCGCAGGCCCGCGAGGTGCTGATCACGATGGAGCAGTGGGCCGCCCGGTCCGGAGCCGCCCCCCTGCCCCCCGATCCCGCGCCGCGGAAACTCAGGATCCAGCCGCATGTCGTTCCGGCTTCAGTCAGGGCCGACGCCGATCACGAAGACGAAGATCGCGACGACCTCGAGTCGGACGACGACCAGTACGAGGACGACGACGTCGATGCCGACACGGAAGCCGGCGACGACGACTGGGAAGACGACGCGGATGATCGCGAGGACGACGCCGGCGACGACGACTGACCGCGCCGCCGCCACGTGGCACGAGCGTTTGCCGCCGGGCCGACGGCCAAGTATTCTCGTCCGACTCTCCCGATTCAGATGTCGGCCGGCCGGCTGCGGCGTCAGCCGATGAGCGATCCTCATGCGCACGATCGAGATCTACGACACCACGCTCCGTGACGGCAGCCAGGGGGAGGGAATCAATTTCTCCCTCGAGGACAAACTGGCGATCGCCCGCCGGCTGGCGGACGCGGGCGTCGACTTCATCGAAGGGGGCTACCCGCTCTCCAATCCCAAGGACGCGCAGTTCTTCGCCCGGGCCGGCGATCTCGACCTCGGCCGGTCGCGGGTCGTGGCCTTCGGCATGACCCGGCGGCGGGGAATGGCGGCCCCCGACGACCCCGGAATGAAGGCCCTGCTCGACGCACGCACGCCGGTCGTGACGATCGTCGGCAAGACCTCCGCATTCCACGTCGCCGAGGTCCTCGGCGTCTCGCGTGAGGAAAACCTGGCGATGATCGCCGACACCGTGGCCCACCTCCGTGCCGCCGGCCGCGAGGTGTTCTACGACGCCGAGCACTTCTTCGACGGCTGGAAACTCGACGCCGGCTACGCCGCGGAGACGATCCTGGCCGCGGCCCGGGCGGGCGCGACGCGGATCGTCCTCTGCGACACCAATGGCGGCACTCTGCCCGGCGAAGTCGCCGACCTCGTCCGGCAGGCGATCGCCGCGCTGCGGTCGGCGTCGCTCGACGTGCCCGTCGGGATCCACTGCCACAACGACTGCGACGTCGCGGTGGCCAACTCGCTGT
>JBKDUV010000216.1:0-8981 GCA_046339335.1 Planctomycetia bacterium
CTGGTGATCCGGGAGAGCAGCCGCGCCGACGCGGCGGGCACGGCGCCGGCCATCCGTTCGGCCCCCTCCGCGCGGCCGATGCGGGCGAGCACCGCGGCGAGCGCCACGCTCTCCACCTGGCAGGCCCGCCTGCCGGCGAGCACGGCGTTGATGTGCCGGCGCACGCCGCCGAACGGCTGCCGCAGCCGGGCGGCTTCCTGCTCCATGCGGCCCCGATGCGCGGCGGGCAGCCGGGCGAGCAGCCAGCGATAGAACTCGTCGCGGTATCCCGCGATCCGCGGCAGCAGGTCGGCCAGCGGCAGGGCGGCATGCACCGCACCCGGCCCATGACCGGAGAGTCCGGACGCCATGAGCATGACGCCGGCGAGGACGGCTGCCGATTCCCAACGCAGTTCGCCCTCCAGCACGGCCGCCTGACCGCCCCCCCTCGCCTCGGCGTCGGGCCAGGAGAGGATGCCGTCGAGCGTCGCCTGCTGCACGACCATGCGCCGATAATTGCCCCGGGCATCGATCCGCGCCGGATCCCAGAGCCCGAAGAGATAGTTTGGCCGGCTCGCGGCGGGATGGAGAAAGTCGAAGGCGCGCGGGTCGAAAGCCAGTTCCTCGAGCATTTCCAGATCGAAGTCGGCCTGGCGCACGAGTTGTGGCGGGGCTTCGCGCAGGATGTCGATGGCGGTCGTCACGAGCCGGCCGTAGCGGCCGTGAGCGGCACCGGCGCCGGCCATCCAGAGCGGCACCGGCCTGACCCGCTCGTGGCGGTACGGTTCCGAGAGGCGGCCATTCTCCAGGACCGCGACAGGCCGCCATCCGACATAGTCATTGAGCCGCTCGATCGCCTGGTCAACGACCGCCTGCGGATCGTCTTCCGGACCGCCGACCGCGAGCACGGCCTGGGCGGCGCTCATCAGGAAGAACGGCCGCTCGATCGCCCCGGCCGGCTGGTGCTCGAGGAGGTCGCCATGAAACTCACGGTAGGCGGGGAGCATCCGTTCGAAGACGACGTCGAGAACGCCCCGCGCCCGCCGCGCGTCGCGGAACGCCGGATCGACCGGCTCCAGCGCCCGCAGTCGGTCCGCGAGCAGCGTCGCCACGGCCGCCGCCGTGCCGGACGCTTCCGCGACGACACCAGCCGCGTTCGCCGGCTCGACCTCGGCATACAGGTCGCTCAGCGCCCGCCAGGCGTGCGGGTCGAACGCACCCGAGGAGAAGTTGAAGTAGCCGAGGACGATTGCGGCCGGACTGCGGGACGGTGGATTCGCGGCTGATGGTGGCATGGCGGGCGAGGAGCGGTGCGCGTGACCGCCGATCCTAGCAGACCGCGGGCTCGACAGGCCGACGATGGACGCGCCGTCCCAGCCGGCGGACCCCCCTTGACCCATCGGCTCCGGACGGTGCTTGCACGATCGGCGGAGCGTTTTTGCCCGCCCCGATTCGTAGGCTAAGGTTGCATTGGTGTTCGTCCTCTTCCCACCGGCCAAAGTCCCCGTTTCCGATGCCCACCTTTTTCAGGCGACTCCTGCTCGCTGCCTGGCTCGTCGCGACCGCCTGCCCGGCACGGCCGGCACAGGGGAACGACTGTGACGATTGTGGCGATCGCGGCTGCCATGCGGGCACCGTCGCCGACGAGTTCGTCGCCGACCGGGTGGGGCTGATCCGCGAGTGGGCCGTGCGACTTCCCTTCGGCTCGACGCGTGGCCGCGTGCGGCATGTCTCGATCGGCGAAGGAATCGTGGTCGCAACCGCGGAAGATGGGAGCATGCATGCGGTCGCGGCCAGCGGCACCGCATCCGCCGCCCCCCGCGCCGCTGCCGCGGAACCTGCGGCTCCCGCAACTTCCCGTCCCGCTCCCGGCAGCATCCTCTGGTCGACTCGGATCGGCGAAGCCGGCGTCACCGCGCTGCCGATCGCCATCGGCGGCAACACGGTCACCGTCGGCGGCGACCTCGGCATCGTCGCGGTCGATGCCGACGCGGGCACCGTTCGCTGGCGCGAGAACTTCGGCATCCCCACGGCGGCGGCCGCACCGCTCGGCGGATCGGTCTACGTGCCGCTGTCGGGTGGCCGCATCCGGCGGACCTTGGCCGATCCCTTGAAGGAAGGGAAAACGCGGCAGACCACCGCCCCGACGAAGGACGACCGCGGTGCGGACGAGGCGGGGGAACGGCGGCCCCGACGTGGCAAGCGTGCCGCTGCCGACAAGGCCGTCACCCGGCTTGCCACGGACGCCCAACTGCCCGAGTTCGTGGACAGCGCGGGCCGTCTCGACCGGGCCGTCATGTCGTTTGAAAACGGCATCGCATGGACGACGACCAACGGCATGCTCGTGGCACTCGAACGGACCGCGGACGGGTGGGAGCGTCACGAATTCGACCTGCTCTCGGCGACGATCGACGCACCGCTCGTCCGCGGCAAGTCGATCTTCGTCGCCACGGTCGCCGGTGATCTGGCCCGCGTCGACATGCCCGCCGGGCCGCCCCGTAGCCTGCGAACAGGCTGGCACACGGTGCTGGCCGGCCGCCCCGACGCGGGGCCGTTCCTCGGCGGCAACACGATCGTCGTCTCGCTGGGCGACGACGGCCTCGCTGCCTACGCCGCCGACACCGGCAGACCCGTGTGGCGCAGCCCGGTGGCCGGCACGGTGCTCGCCGTGGGAGGCGACCGAGTCTGGCTCATCGATCACGTCGGCCGGCTGTCGGCGATCGACATGACGACCGGCGAGCGCCGCGAGCGACTCTGCCTCGGCTGCCTGACGCTGCCGATCGTCAATTCGGTGAACGACAGGCTGTACCTCGCCTCCGCCGACGGGCTGCTCGTCGGCCTTGTCCCCAAGCGCTCGATCCCCGATGCGTTTCCCGCGCCGACACCGGTGAAGACGCAGAAGCCGCGTCCGGGACGCGGCCCGGACGCAGAGCAGGCCGAGCCGGAGGGCGAGGCGGCGGAGGCCGACGCGGACCGCTGACGCCGGTCTTTGCGCTGCGGCCCGCGGCCCGCAATGCAGCGAGGGCGGACGGCGCACGTCCCGCTGGCGGGACACTCTCGACAGCCTCCTGCCGGGGCGAGCCTCTCCTTTCTCCCTGGCCCTCCGTGCCGACCCAGTGCGGCGATGGAGTCGAATCGGTCGGACGGATCGAGAAACTCGCCGGCGCCAAAGAGGCTCGGGCGCGGCCGACGGCGACCGTCACTTGAACCGTGGGTCCTTGCGGTCCCCGCGCGAGAGCGTGTAGGCGATCAGGTCGAGCACCTCCGACTCGTTGAGCTGGTCGAGCAGGCCCTTGGGCATCAACGACTCGCGGGCCGGCAGGATCTCCTCGATGTCGTCCCGCTTCAGTTCGCTGAACGCGGTGGCATCCTCGGGGTTGGTGAAGATCGTCACCGCCGTCGGCGACTCGGCGACGATCCGCCCGGTGAGCACCCGGCCGTCAGCCGTCAGCACGATGCTCCCCTTGTATTGGTCGGAGATCACCTTGCTCGGCTCGCAGATCGCCTCCACCATGTCCCGGACCTGGAAACGGCCGCCGGCCTGTGTGAGATCGGGACCGGTCGAGCCGCCTTCCGTGCCGAAGCGATGGCAGACCACGCACCGGGCGGCGGCAAACATCCGGGCACCGCGGTCGAAGTCGCGGCTGCCTGTGGCGAGCCCGGTCTCCGCGGCGGCGAGCACCGCCTCCGTCGTCCACTCCCGGCCCGGCCCCTCGGGCGTGGGCAGCGGCGGCGGCACGTACTTCGACCGCAGGCCCTCGATGACCAGCCTGTCCGCCTCCGGCAGCCCCGCCAGGCTCTCCTTCTCGATGGCGCCGAGAAACTTCTGGAAACTGTTCCCTCCGCCCCACGCGCGTGCCCGGCCGAACCATTCGTGGTAGCGCTTGCGGTCGCCGATCGTCCAGGCGGCACGGTCATCGACCGTGCGCAGCACGTAGGCGCAGTGCACCTGGAGGAGGTCGGACCGTCGGGCGAGCGTCTCGCGGACGGCCTTGGCATAGTTCCCGTTGCGGTCGATGAGCCGCTGCAGATCCGCCTCCGTCTGCGCCAGGTTCGCGGCCCCCGGCGCGGCGGTCGGCGTCGCAAGCAGGGAGACGAGCCGGGACACGATGCCGGGCGCCCGCAGGGCGACGAGCAGGCCCGCCAGCGCCCGGTCGAGCTCGTATTCGCCTGACGGAAAGAGTGGACTTAGTCGCGACACGATCCGGTCCCGGGCCTCGGCCGACGGGCCGCCGAGGCGGATCAGCGTCAGTTCGTAGGCCCGTACGAGATCGACCTTCCCCGCGGCGTCGAGCCGGGCCGGATCGATCTGCTCGAGGGCGGCGAGCACCGCCGGGCTCGCCGTCTGCTCGGCCTGGTGGGCGACGGCGATCACCCCCTCGATCAGCCCGCGTGCATCCGCGACCGCCAGCGCCTGCGCCTGCCAGGCCGCGACGGGCTGATGCTCGAGCGCGACGCGGGCCGCGTAGCGGATGAACCGGTCGGCACTGGAGAGCTGCGGCAGTGCCGCCGCCACCGCGGCAGCCGGATCCTCGGCCCGGCGATGGAACCGCTCCAGTCCGTGCCGGGTCGCGCGCCGGCCGGCCGGATCCGGCTGGCGATACTCGACCGCCGCCGTCGGCTCGCTGCCGGTGTACACGACGCGATACAACTCGCTCTGCGCCCCGCGACCGCCGACGGTGAAGTACAGCCCGCCATCGGCGCCGACGGCGAGATCGGTCAGCGGCAGCGGCGTACGTGACAGGAACTCCTCCCGTCGCCCCGTGTAGGTCGAACCGTCCGGCTGGAGGTGGATCGCATACATCGTCCCGAACGTCCAGTCACAGACGAACAGCGCCCGCTGGTAGCGGGCGGGAAACGTTGTCCCGTAGCCGAAGGCCACGCCCACCGGTGAACCGGGGCCGATGTCCACGACGGCCGGCAGGCAGTCGGGCATTCCCGGGGGCCAGTTGCCGGAACCGGAACGCCAGCCCAGTTCGCTGCCGCTCGGGGCATGATTCACTCGGGTCGGCTTGTACCACGGCGTCCCCAGATCCCACTCCATGTCGGAGTCGTAGACGAACAGCTCCCCGTCGGCGTTGAATGCCATGTCGTAGGCGTTGCGGTAGCCGGCGGTCCATACCTCCCACGACCGCCCCTCGGGGTCGGTGCTGACCACGAAGCCCCCGGGGGCGAGCACGCCGGCGGCATGGCCGTTGGCATCCCACATCCGGCGGATGATCTGATCCTCGTCCCAGTTGGCCGGCAGTCGGCTGGCACCGTCGGCAGCGAGTTCCACGCGCCTCTGGCTGGAACGGATGCCCCCCATGGTCTGCGGCTCGGTCACGTCCCGAACGTCGAACGGCAGTTTCGTGTGGTTGCCGCAGACGATCAGCAGCCGCGTGCCGTCGGGTGACAGAGCCACGGCGTGCGGACCATGCTCGCCGGCACCCGTGAACCGGCGCAGCGTCGTGACCGCGTCGGGCATCCCGTCGCCGTCGGAATCGGTCACGCGGTGCAGTCCGGTCTCCTTGCCGTTGCAGACGACGTACAGCGAATCGAAGGCCCAGAGCAGGCCCTGCGCGTTGCCGATCGGCGCGGGCACCTTCTCCACGACCGTCGGGCCGGACCCATCGAACGGCGCCGGGGTGATCCGCACGAGGCCGCGTCCTCCCTGGTCGCTGGCATACAGCCGGCCCCCGGGAGCGGCGGTCAGACAGACCCTCGAGCCGAGTTCGTCCTTGGGGACGACGAACAGCCGCTCCACGACGAAGCCCGCGGGGAGCGCGAATGTCCCGCCATCCGGCCGCCCCGGCGCGGCGCCGGCCGGCATCGTTTCAGCCGCCTGTTCCCAGCGGGTCTCGGCCCGGGCCACGGACGGCACGAGGCAGACCGCCAGCACGAGCAGACGCGTGGACGGAAGCGTTCGGGATATGGCCGGGCGGGGCATGGCACGTGGTCGCGGAGCACGCGTTCCAGAACGGTTCGTACGTGTTCCCCAGTATAGATCGGTCTCCGGATGGATGGTCGCGGCACGTCAACCGCGGCCGGGGTGGAGCGGCACGCGGCCCTTCGGGTCCTGCCGCCAGGCCTCGACGAGCAGCCCGTAGAGGAGCGTATCGTGGCGGTGCAGCCGGTGCGGATCCTGAAAGAAGCACTCGCTGGCGACGGCGAAGAACTCCGCCGCGCTCTCCGCCGCGTAGTCGTCGAAGGCGGTGGACCGGCCCTCATCGAGCGCCTCGTCGAACCGCTCCCGGCAGCCGTCGACCGCCGCGACCCACGCGCGGCGGGCCCGCGCCGACGGCAGCGGCGGCACGCCGTCGATTTCGCCATCCTCGAGATCGACGAGGTGCGCACACTCGTGGATCACGACGCTGCGCGGGCCGTCCCGCAGCCGGCCGCCGGCCCGCACGCCGGGCCAGGAGAGCACCATGCTCCCGCCGGCCCAGGTCTCGCCGGCCCGGGCCTCCTTCCACTCCAGTTCCCCGCCGCCGTCGAGCGGCGTCGTCCGCGGCCCGAGGTAGTCGCCCGGATAGACGAGCACCGATCGCAGCCGCGTGAAGCACGCTCCTGCGAAGCCCAGCGTGACGAGCCCCGCCTGGCCGGCGATGGCGAGCCGCATCTCGTCGCTGATCGTCAGCCCGGCGCAGCCCTCGAACCGCTTCTCGACGATGAACCCGGCCACGAACCGGCGCAGCCGCTCCAGGCTCGCGGCGTCGAGCCAGCGGACCTGGAGCACGGTGCGGGCGAGGATCGGCTCCCACTCCGGCAGGAACGCCGGGGGGTTCAGTTCGCGCCGGCGACGAAACCAGGAAAAGACCATGGCATCCCGGCGGCCATCATACGGCACGGCGGAGGGACCGGCGGATGCCGCACAACGGCGTCACGGCAGCGGCAGCCCCGACGACCGCGCCGCGGTCATGGCCGCAGCGGCAGCCGCCGGGAGAACAGAACGAGCGCCAGCAGCAGGCAGCCCACCGACAGCGCCACGAACGACAGCAGCAGCATCGCCGTGTAGACGTTCATCGGCGGCCGCTGCGTCGGCTGGAGGTTGGATTTCGCCATCGTCGTCGCTCCGCTCCGTCACTTCCGCAGACGCGTCGTCGCCCGGTCGTTCGGCTGCACCGGCCGCTTGGTGTACTCGGGGATCAACGTCGCCACGGAGGCGTTCCTGGTGACCGAGTTCACCTGGGCCTTGCCGAGATACTCGGCACCACGGAACAGGTCGATCTCCACACCCATGCGGATGCCCTGGTCGCTGCCGATATCCACCTCGATCGACCTGCCGGCCACCTGAATCACCCGGCCGTCTGTCACGGCCGCGCCCGCCGGATCGCTCTGCGGATTGAGGCCATTCTTGCGCAGCAGGTCCCGGGCGCGGGCCACCTGCTGCTCCAGTTCCGCCTTCCGCTCGGTGACGATCGCGAGTTGGGCTTGAACGGCGTTCAGTTCGCCCATCCACGTGGCGGCGTCGTTGACCTTGCCGTCGACGGCCACCTGCTGCGCCTGGACCTGCTTCCGCAGGGCATCGACCTCCTCGGCCGCCCGCTTCAGGTTCGCCTCGGCGTCCTGGAGTTTCTCGATCGCCTCGCGTTGCGTCTTCTCCCGATCCTCCTTCGACTTCCGCAGGTCGGTGAGTTCGCCGGCCTTCAGCTCGAGTGCCGTCTGCAGTTTGGCGATCATCTGGTCGCGGGACGACTCGGACTCGGCCACCTTGCGGGCCAGATCCGCGATCTGCTGGTCCAGCTTCAGGCGTTCCTTCTCCCACTGCTCCTTTTGATACTTGAGACCCGGCTGCTGGGCGCCGCGGACGTCCTCCGGCTTGCGATTGACCTCCTGCTCCCAATTGACGTGGGACGAGTAGATGGCGACGGCGAAACTCATGAACACGAGGCTCATGACGAAGACCGCGAACACGAAAATCTTGCCGATGACGTTCATGCGATCCTCCGCTCCCGCTCCCGCGACGCCTTGCCGACGAAAGTCATTGTTTCTTCGCGGCGCAACCCCGGGCAAGCGCGGTCAGCGGCCGGCCCCCTGCCGGGAGCGGCCGCCCCGACCCTCCCTGAAATCGGCTGCACCGGCCGCGGCGTTTCACTCGGGCCCGGACAGCCCTTCCAGACCGCCGGTCGGGCGGCGTCCGCCCACGCTTTCCAGCAGCGCCATCAGTGCGACCGCCACGCACGCCCCAGTCGGCAGACTCCCCAGGCCGAGCCACGGGCTCGGGCGGCCGTCCGGCCAGACCCGGACCCGCAGGGGTGCCGGTGCCCGTCGCGGCCCCCGCGCGAGCAGCCGGCCGCACCCGTCGATGGCGGCGGAAAAACCGGTGTTTGCCGCCACCAGGATCGGCGTCCGGACCTCCACCGCACGAAAGATCGCGGCGGCGAGGTGCATGTCGAGCTCGCTCGAGCCCCAAAACCAGCCGTCGTTCGTGAGGTTGACGAGAAAATCGGGCCGCCGACCGGCGGCCTTCAGCCGTCGCACCGTCCCGCGGACAGCCTCGGGCAGTGCGGTCTCGTAGCAAATGTTCACCGCGACAGACCGGCCCGCGATCTCGACCGCGAGTGGTTCCCGCCCGGCCGTCAGTCCCGCCGGCAGCGGTGTCAGGCGGTAAAGCCAGGGGAATCGGTCTGCCAGCGGGACATACTCGCCGAACATCACCGGATGCATCTTGGCGTAGCAGCCGAGTTCCGCTCCCGCGGCATCGAGAAACAGGCCGCAGTTGAAATTGAACTGGCCGGACGCCGCCCGCGGCGTGAACTGCTGCTTGTCGATGCCGACGAGCCACGGCGTGCCGTACCGCCGGGCATGAGCGGCGAGCGCCTCGCGCCGCTGCCCTGCGATCGCGGCCCGGGTCCGGGCCTGCCGTTCCTCCCGGGCGGCCGGGGGCGCGTCGGCGGGCGCCGGCCCGAGCCACTGCGTGACCACCGCCTCGTCGATCTCCAAGGCGGGATAGATCTCCACCAGACCCCACCGCCACAACCTCTCCGGCCAGGCCACGAGGTCGGGCCGCTCCCCCGGGG
>JBKDUV010000217.1:0-3163 GCA_046339335.1 Planctomycetia bacterium
GATGCCCGGGCCCTCACAGCCTCTTGGAGAGACGAATACAACACCCAGCGGCCTCACAGCTCGTTGGGTTACCAGACCCCGGCCGGGTTCGCCGCCGCGTGTGCGGCTTTCGCCTCGGCCAAGGCCTCGGCTCAAGCCGCACACGCGGCCTGTGGTGAGGCACCCTGTTCCTAAACCCTCATATCGCCTGGTACAGGAAATCCAATCCGGTCAACAGCGTGGAGGATCGATACACCGACATCCACATCGCAACAAATTCAGTAGAATGTTGGTCTGCCGCCTTCGGACTCTGAACAGCCGGCCGAGCTTGCCGGCAGGCCCTGCTCGCCCGCATCGGTGTCGTAGACTTGCCGTCTTGCTCACACCCAACGCATCGCCATGAGAATCGCGTTTATCAGCTTCGAGTACCCTCCCGATAGCTCAGCCGGCGGCATTGCCACGTACGTGGCACAGGCCGCGCTTACGATGACTCGCCGTGGGCATTCCGTCGAGGTATTTGCCGCGAGCCCTACTCGCAATGCCAGCCTCACGAATCAGGGAATCGTGGAGAACTGGATCTGCGAAACCAATCGCTCACACTTCCACCGATCGGTACTCGACGCGTTTTCTACCCGCCATCGCTTCGCCCCGTTCGACGTCGTTGAGGGGCCGGAATACTTCGCGGACGCGGAGAGCGTAGCCCAGGCATTCCCCGACATTCCACTAGTATTAAAGATGCATACTCCGTCGGTGATGATCGGGATGATGAACTTCAATCCGGGCATCAAGCAACGGATACGGTGGGCGGTCTGGCAATCGTTGTTTATCGGGCATGCATTCGAGCCCCGCGGAACGCAATGGCTGCGGCGTTTCCTGCGACAGAGGGAAGATCGGAGTTCGCCGATCGTCCGGCTCGAAAGGGAGCATGCGTCGCGGGCCGCTATTGTCGCCCCGCCATGCGTCGATCTGTGTACCGTGGCCCGTAAGTACTGGGACATTTCCGCTGATCGCGTCCGCTTGGCCCCTCATCCATATGTACCGAGTAAACCGTTTCTTGAAGTCCCGGTAACTCGCACCGATACCAACGTCGTTGGTTTTGTTGGCCGACTCGAACGGCGGAAAGGCATCGAAGTTCTCGCCGCTGCCATACCGACCATCGTGCAGGCCAATCCCCGGGTCAGATTCCGGTTTGTGGGAACCGTGTTAAACCATGCTTCGGGAATTCCCTACGACAAATGGTTGCTTCGACGACTTCCGCAGTACGCCGATCGCCTCGCATTTCCTGGGAAGGTTCCCTTGGACCGCATGCACGAGGTTTACGCCGCAATCGACGTCTGCGTGTTCCCCAGCCTGTGGGAAAATTTCCCGAACGTCTGCCTCGAGGCGATGGCGGCCGGGCGGGCCGTCGTCGCCAGCATGGGCGGCGGGATGCGGGAAATGATCGTCGATCGGGAGTCCGGCTTGCTGGTGCAAGCTGGAAACGCGGAAAGCCTGGCCCGCGGCGTGATCTCACTGCTGGAGTCGCCCAATGACCGCCAGCAGTTCGGCATGAACGCTCGGCAGCGAGTTCTTGCTGCCTACAACGCAGACGTCATTGGCGCCATGATGGAAGCGGTCTATCGCGACGCCATCCGCCTCCATCAGCCGGCGGCACCAACCGGTCGCTGATTCCAGTCATTTACAGGAGGCGGTTTACCAGGATGTCCTCGCCGGCGTTTCTGCAGGGAACGTAGCACACCATCGACACGATCGCGCCGCGGTCGGCGTTCCATTCAACGCTTTTTTTCGAGCACCCACGATCAGCTCCGCGATGAAGATTCGGCGACGAGATCACCTCCAAAGACCTGCGAACGCCATTCGTCTGGACCTGTAAATCACTGTGCGACCAGGGGCGTACAAACAGCCGCTCGCGACCTCCTGGCGCATCTCGATCCACTCCCTGGCACACTGGAGCATTGAATCCACACCATGACTATCCCATAGGGCAGAGTAGTGCGCTACACCGCCCCGCTAGGATGGCCGGCACTACGGCTGATCGGCTTGATGCGCGCCGCGGCAAGACCACCATTCATCCCGCGGCGTCACCAGCCGCCGGTGAGCGCGACAGCATTAGCGTGATTTGCCTTCGCACGTATTTCACCACCTGTGTGATCCCGTAAACGATGTCGACCCAAGCGCGGTGGCGCCAATGAATGAGCCGCATTTGCATTGGACCTACGGGATGAACTGTCACGAAGCGCGACTTTTTAGCGACGGTCCAGTTCCGCAAAACCTCAAAGGTCTGACCGGCAAGCTCAGGCACAAGGAAGAGATTAATTCCTGCGAGCTTTAGAAGCCCCGTGACGAGAATATCCTCGGAACCCGGGGGGTTCTTGAGGGCTTCGGGAAGTGTTGATTCAAGAATAAGATTAATTGCCCGCCGGCTAAGAAAGTATCCCTCACCGCCGCAAGGGAATTCGGCAACCATGCTCAAGAACGCATCGTATTCCGGCTTCCACTCAAGCCCCTTCCACTGCATCCACACCCGATAGCCTCCGGAGTAGGGCAGTAATCGCCCCGCCGTGAAATCGTGTTCCGCATAAGGAACCTGGTCCCAACGAACGACATCAACATAGGTGTCGTCATCGCACTTGAAGATGTAATCGCAATCCAATCGCTCCCTGGCAAAACGCAAGAACGCAAGCGTTTTGTCGCAGAGCGCGACATACGTGTCGGCGCAATCGAGATACAGGACATCTCCTTCAACCTCCGCAGGACGCCCAGGCCGTCCGACGAGAAAATATGCAGGCACCCCGGCGGCACGAAGATCCCGGAGCCATGTGGCCTGCACAGCTCGTTTCTTGCCGACGTTTTTCTGACAACTCAGAATGCCGACGACGATCCGGTTCGCTCGTTCCACGACATGAATCCAAGGGGCTGAGCGAGAATGCGACTCGCAATCTGGAATCATACTGCCTGAGTGGCTCGACTCGCAATCCACGGCCGCGTGTTGCTGTCTAGGTAGCGTTCGTCAAGTTGCGCACATATGAGTCGGCGTTTGTCCAGTTGGTGTAACGTCTCTTCTGTAAATCACCGGTATGGGCCAGCCCGAGTCGAGCGTAGCGAGACGAGGGCTGGCCCATACCGGCCGCCAGTTTGAAAAGGCGGGTCATCGAGGCTTTCTTGGAAGTGATTCACTCCCCCA
>JBKDUV010000218.1:0-3439 GCA_046339335.1 Planctomycetia bacterium
TGGGGGAGTGAATCACTTCCAAGAAAGCCTCGATGACCCGCCTTTTCAAACTGGCGGCCGGTATGGGCCAGCCCTCGTCTCGCTACGCTCGACTCGGGCTGGCCCATACCGGTGATTTACAGAAGAGACGTTACACCAACTATCGAGTACGTGCCTTGTCTCGTGTGCGACGATCCCCGCCGCATTCAGGGAATCGCCAGCCTTATCGAGATACACCTGAACCGTCTTTGATCCCCACGGGGCTCGCCCCCATGCCCCTTGACCAAGCGGATCGGTCGGCAAGAACTCAATATCGACCTTCCCACGTTTCAACAGCTTGGCAACCGCATGAGCTTCTGGAGTGTCGGCTGCTCGAAGAGCCCGCATTACACTCGCCCGACTTGCATCGGCAGATTCCGCAGCAATTCGTCCCGGATGAATCGCCGCTGGAGCAAACTGTGTTGGGGCACCTGCATTCTTCCCCGCCCGCAGCACATCGTCAATACTGCCACGGCTGAGCGCTCGTCTGGCTCCCGCGATTGCAACTCGGCCGGCAGCTTCGCCAATCAGGCTCCCGGCGGCGTTGATCGCGAGTGATGATCGGAAGTCTTGTCCGCGCCAGCCAACGTCAAACGCCGTGTCGCCGCCAATCTCGATACCCTGCCGCAGGGCGTAGAGGCCCACGCGCGACGCCAGTTTGGCTTTCGTGCCAATTCCGCCTGTCGCGACGTTAATGGCAAAGTTTTTGCCGAACGTCTCCGCGGCACTGCCGCCGGATACCTCTCCGCCCGCCCACCACGTGGCTCCGACCTCAATCGCGGATTCCCCCAGGGCGAAGCTGGCCTGAACTCCAGCGTAGGCAAGGGCGATTTTAGCGGCCGCAAGCAACGGCGGGACCGCAAGAAAAACCGCCAGCCCGCTCGGATCGGTCGCATTCGCGGGGCTGTTGCCGGCGCGGCGGTAGAGGTTCGTGTCCCCTCCCGCAAACCCCAGCGGATCCTGGCTGATGAACTCGCTGGAGACCGGGTCGTAGTATCGCGCCCGGCTGTACTGCAGCCCGGTGGTGGCGTCGTACTCCTGGCCGACGTAGAAGAAGCCGCTCGAGCCGCCGATGTCCGTGATCAACTTGGGCAGGCTCGGGTCGGCGTTGTAATAGGTCGGCCTGAGCGGTGTTCCGAACGCGGAATACTGCCGCGTCAAAAACAGTTCGCTGGCCGTGTTGGCAGCCCGTACGACGAGATAATCCTTCACCGTCCCCTGGTGGTCGGTGAGCGTCCAGACGGGCAGCAGGGGTGCGCCGCCTGCCAGCCGCTGCTGGATCGCGAGCAGTTGGTCGGTGCCGGGTGCCCAGAGCATGGCTTGGGTGTTGTTGACGGGCTCGTCTCGGCCGCCGGATCGCGCCGTCCAGACCACCTGGCTGCCGTCATGGATGCTGACCCTGTGGAACTCTCCGTGGGTGTCATTCGGATCGGCCTTGTCATACGTCACCGCCGCGCGGCGGCCGAGGACGTCGTAGGCAAAACTGCTCGAGTCGTACGGCGAGTACTCGATGGCTCCCTGCTGCGGAAACTTCGCCGATTCGTTCGACACCTTCGTAAGCCGGTTCTGGTGGTCCCACTCGTAGGTCGTGCGGGCGATGTCAAGTTCCGTGGCTTTGATGAGAATCGCGTCGGCCGCGACCCTGCCGAAGACCGAGCCGATCGTGGCAGTGGAGAGCGTGACCGTGACAACTTTGTCTCCGCTGCTTTTCACGAAACCGATTTTGGCCCAATCGGTATTGGCATGCCGCAGGTCCGCAGTCGGCGCGGTCTGGAAGTTCACCGGAGCGGACAGCGACTCACTCTCGCTATTCAGAACCGTGTCCACGGCCGCCACGGAGAACCGACCGTCCGTCGCGCCGGCCGCGCCCAAGGCGGCCCATGTGGCGTACACCTCAAACTTCCCGGCTGGCAGGTCGGCAACCTGCCAGGTCGCGACGGCGTTGCCTCCAAACGCCGCCCACACGCCGACGCTCTGACCGCCTGCGTATCCGGTTGCACTGGGTGTCCACGAGCCGACAGTCGTATCGGGCGTATTGTCTATGGCAAACACGCCGTTGTTCGGGACGGCCAGGGCCGTGCGGCTCACGCGGTTCCCCTCGGCGTCGTAGGTGTAGGCGGAGGACGGGTCGAGCGCCAGCCGGTTGTCCCTGTCGGTCAGATACCCGCCGCCGGTGCGGGTGCCGTTGGCCGCGAAAAACGTCTCCTGGTTGTCCGCCTGCGTGGTCTGGTCGGTGAGATCGTAGTCGTATGGCCGCGTGGTCGCGCCGCTGACCTGCGGACGGGTTTCGGGGATGGCTTTGATCCGACTGAGCGTGTCGTACGCGAAGGTGTACTGAACTTCGGGGTTGCCTGTATTGTCGGCATGCGTCAGCGACTCGAGCCGGCCGGTGGTGGCGTGGAACTTCGACACGCTCGTGCCTGTCAGAAACGAGTTGGCGATCGTGATGCCGAAGATGCCGCCGGCGGTGTTGCCGCTGAGCCGGGTCGTGCCCTTCACGCGGCCGTCGGCGTGGTAGTCGAAGTTGACCCCGCGGGCGAAGATCGTCGGGCCGCTTTGGTGGATCGAGGTCGTGCGGTCAAGGTTGTCGAATCCATACGACGTGGTGAGCTCGGTCACGCCGTTGACCGCCACGGTCGAACTCGTGCGGTTGCCGGCGACGTCGTAGGTGGAGCCCACCTCGGAGTCGAACCGGGAGGCGGCCGTCGTCGGGGCGACGCCCGGCAGTTTCGTCGTCAGTTTCGTCGTGCGGTACAGGCCGTCGAGGTCGTAGCCGACGCTCGAGTACGGTGTCGTGCCGTATTGATCGTCGGCCGACTTCAGATTCCCGGCCAGGTCGTACGCGAACGTCGCCTTGTAGCCGTTGCCGGTGGCACCGAGCCAGCGCTCGGTGGTGCGGCGGTCGAGCCCGTCGTAGTCGTACTGCGTCTGCCGGCCGTTGCGATCGGTGACGAGGCGGAGGTTGTTCTGCTTGTCGTACTGGTAGGAGCGGCTGACGAGCTGCGGACTGCCAGTCGGTTGCAGGCGGGCAAGCGTGGCGTCGCCCGTCTTGCGATACGCCCGGTCATAGGAAAACTCCGTCACGTTCCCCGCCGGGTCAGTGAGCGACACGAGATTGCCGACCGCGTCGTACTTCGTCGTCGTCACGTCGTAGACCGGGCCGCCCTGCGGGGAGTTGTCCCGCTGCCGCTTGACGACGCGCGTCCGCGCCAGCCCGTCGTACTCGTAGTTCGTCGTCCGCGACTCGGCCGTGCCGGAGGCCTGGGTCGTGGACTCCACCAGCCCGTCCGCAAAATACGACGTCTCGGTGACGAGATTCGTCCGGTCGGTCACCTTGTACGGCCGGTCGAGGTTGTCGAACGCGGTCGATGTCTTGTAGTCCATCCCGAGCGACGTGGCGACTGTCTCGATCCGGTTCCCC
>JBKDUV010000219.1:0-6864 GCA_046339335.1 Planctomycetia bacterium
CGGTATAGGCTGAATCGTCGGCGCCGTCGTCGTCCTGGGCGACGGCTGCGGGGAACACCGCAAGCCACGCCATCACGGCGGCGAACACCCTCCAACCGCGAGCCTGCGGCAGCGCGCGGAAGAGGGTGGTTCCTATCATTGAGGAATTCAAGTGCATCGACGGCGGGACAAGACGGGGCAGAAAGACCGTGACTCGACGGAATTCGGATGCCGAAAAGAAAGTCATTGTGATGCTCTTCGGAGATTCCGTCAAACGCACCGCAAGGCCTACCTTCACCGCTCTGGATCCTGCCCCGGCCGTGCCGGCTTGATAACGCCCAGCCGCTCCAGCGATTCGATCAGCACGTCCCCCCAGGGCGTGACATCCCCACGTCGCCGCCAGGCAGCCGCCAGGTCCGCCACCGCCGGACCGCCCGCCCGCGAGCCGAAGTGGATCGACTCGGAGGCCAATTCACCGAGCCCGACGGCGAGGAGCAGTTCGCATCCCCGCCGCGACGGCAACCGGGGACGCTGCGACGTGCTGGATGCATCACTTGCATCCGCCATCTCGATCGCTGCGTGATCCAGGGATGAGGTGACCGATCGCTTGCCGCCCCCGCCCGCAGGCCGCCAGGAGAACGTCGCCTCGGCGACCGGGCCACTGGTCGATGCCGCCGGTCGGCCGACGATCTCGTAGACCGCCCGGACGGTCTGGCCCGCCAGCAGGTCGATCGGGGCCGTTCTGCCGCTGGCCAGCGATTCGACGACCGATTGTCGATGACCAACGAGCCTGTAGGCATGCACAAACCGCGGATCGAACCTGACGGATAGCCGGCACTCGGTCGCCGCCACCGCGGACCGACCGAAGATGCGTTCCGCGACCGCCCGCCCGACTTCCCCGGACGTCGGCACGGTCAGGCTCGAGTCGGCGGCCGGCGGCGACCCGGCATGTGGGGCGAGACGCACGATGAGCGCGTTTCCGGTGACCGCGGGGGGACGCGGATCGGATTCCACCCGCCCGCCAGTGACGAGCACGACCGGGCCCGTGCCGCCACTCGTCGCCACGATTTGGCGCGCCACGTCCACCGCCGCCTCGACGCCGGTCGCGGAGCCCGCTGGCCGCTCACGTTCGAGTTCGTCGACCAAAGCCGCCACGGCGGGCGCATCGAGCCGCCGACCGGCCAGCCGCGACTGCTCTCCGACCACGAGGATCGTCAGGCGATCGCCGCTGCGCATCTCGGCCGCCACCATCCGCAGGCCACGGCAGGTCGCGAACCACGCCCCCGGCGATGTCGACCGATCGAGCACGACCGCCGCCTCGACGGGCGTCTCGGGCCGGTCCAGCAGCGGTGCCGTGACCTCGATCTCGACGAGCGCCGCAGCGACCGGCCGCAGCGAGCGAACGCCGTGCATCGCGAGCCGTGCCCCGCGATCACCGTCAGGACGCTTCTCGAACCGCTCCGGCGCGGCCGCGAGAACGTCCTCGACCCGCAGTCGGGCCCACTCGGACCGCCGGATCCGCCGGGACGACGACCAGCGGATCGCGTCGAACGATGCGGTCCGCGCCGTGAGCGGCGGCGTGTCGACGGCCGGCCCGGACGCCGGCGAGACGAAGGGCGCTTCCCCGTGTCGGAGGTCGAAGAGCCGGTCATAGCCCCGCGACCGCGGCACCACCCGGCGGGCACCACCTGGCAACGGCGAGACGACCTCCATCGGCTCGTCCCCACGGTCGATCCTCGGCACCGCCGCCGGGAAGCCGACGACCGGAACGGGCGGCTCGGCGATCTCTTCGGTGTCCGCACCCGGTTCATCGAACGCCAGTTCCGGGAACGCATTCGCCGGGTCGTCCGCCCCGCCGGGCATCGAGGGCGGCTGGGGCCGCTCTTCTCCGTGCACGACGGATGCCACACCGTCGGGACCGAACTGCGACCGCGTGCCGCCGTCCACACCCCTGACCGCGGGAGGATCGATCTCGAGGTGACTGCTGACGATCTCGAACGGTTTCCTGGAGGCAACAGGAAACCCGGGACCGGCGACGATCAGCACCACGAGAAGGGTGAGGAGCAGACCGGCAGCGGCAGCGGCCCCCCAGGCACGGTCGCGACCGCGCCCCGGGCCGGAGTCGACGCTCGCCAACCGAACCTGCGAATCGGCAACGCGTGCCGATTCGAGATCGACCACGCGGGATCGCCGACCTGCCCGGCCGCCGCCCGCCTGACCGCGGCACGCGCGGACGCGATCGCCGAGCCCGGCGGGAACAATCACGGTGCAGAGCAGCCGATCGATGGCGTCGTCGTCGAACAGCACATCCAACGCCATTCTCTGCTGCAGCCCCTGGGGCAGCGGCACTTCCCCGAGCCCGGTGTCGATCGGTTCGCGCTCAGCCACGGCTCGACTCCCCCGTGCGACCGCCACGCGGACCGGCAGTCGTGCGGTTCTCTCCGACCCCGGCAACGCTCGTCGCCGCCGCGACCGACTGCCCAGCGGCGAGCAGGGCCTCGCGCAGCCTGCGTCGGCCACGGCTCACCCGGGACAGGACCGTGCCCAGCGGCACGCCCTGGATGTCGGCGGCCTCCTGATGGGTGAGTTCACCGACGACCACCAGGAGCAGTGCCTCCCGAATCTCCTCGGGCAACAGGGCAAGGCCGCGCTGCATCATGGCGGAGAGTTCGTCCGCGAACGGCTCGGCCTCGCGGACGCTCGGTTCGACCGGACTGGTGTCGAGGTGCTGGTGCCGCGGCTCGCGGCCGCGCCAGTGATCGGCCACCCGCCTCCGCAGGATCGCCATCAGCCAGGCACGTTCGCTGCGGGCCGAGTCGTAGAGTTCGCGGCTCGTCCATGCGGAACGAAACGTGTCCTGCACGACGTCCTCCGCGTCCTGCGGACTGCCGATCAGCCGGTAGGCGACCCTGTACAACACGGCGACGTGCTCCCGCACCCAGAGGTCGAACCGCTCGGCATCAGAGGACGAACGGGGCATGTGGCTGCTTCAACTGCCCGCGAAGGGCCGACGGCCGCGCTGGCCACCCGGCACCCGGTAGTCGATTCGGGACTCCGCACGACGATTATTGCCTACCGGCGGCCGAACCGTTCTTTCCCGCGACCGAAGCCGGCCATCGCGGCGTTGCGGTCAGGCACGGCCGCTCTGACGCCGGGCCGGAACGGACCCTCCTGATGGAGGGGCGAGCCAGACGGGCACGGCGCCCGCCGGAGGCAGCTTGACGGTCTTGGCAGAGCGGATTCCAGGGCAGCCCAGCACCGCCGCCACGGCCTCCGGGGCCGGTTCCTGATCGAGGTTCAGGACGCCGATGGCGTCGCCGCCGGGCGAGGACCGCCCGACCGTCATCTGTCCGATGTTGACACCCAGGCGCCCGAAGGCCGTCCCGACGTGGCCGATGATGCCCGGGACGTCCTGATGGGTGAAGACAAGGAGCACGCCGTCGAGATATGCCTCCAGGCGATGCCCCTCGAGCTGCACAAGGCGGGGCATGGAGCGGCCGAAGAGCGTGCCCGCGGCCCGGTGGACCCGGTCCCCCGAGACGAGGTCCACCGCGACGACGGAACTGAAGGCGCCCGGATCGGTGCGGCTCTGTTCGACCAGTTCGATCCCCCGTTCGCGAAGCAGCATCTCCGCGTTGACGATGTTGACGTCCTCGATCGACGCCTCGAGGAGGCCGGCCGCGAACGCCGCGGTGATGAGCCGCGTGTTCCGCGCGGCGATCTCCCCGCGGTAGGCGATCGAACAGGACCGCGGCGGCCCGTCGTCGAGTTGGGCGAGGAGCTGGCCCAGCCGCCAGGCGAGGTCGAGGAAGCCGCGGACGCCCTCCAGGACGGCCGGATCGATGGCACTGGAATTGACGGCGTGGCGGACCGTTCCCGTCGTGAGGAAATCAACCAGCAGTCCCACGCCCTCGACGGCGACCTGCGACTGCGCCTCCTCGGTGCTCGCCCCGAGGTGCGGCGTCACGAGCACGCCAGGCATGCCGAACAGCGGACTGTCGGTGCAGGGCTCCTTCTCGAACACGTCGAGGGCAACGCCCCCGATGACGCCGCTCGCGAGCCCCTCGACGAGCGCCTGCTCGTCGTAGATGCCGCCGCGAGCACAGTTCACGAGCCGCACGCCACGTTTGAGGATCTTGAGCTCCTCGTGACCGACCAGATGCCGCGTCTCGGGCGTGAGCGGTGTGTGGACGGTCAGGTAGTCGACGTGCGGGAGCATGCTGCGGACGCTGTCGTGCATTTCGATGCCGAGTTCGGCCGCGCGGTCGGGAGAGAGGAACGGGTCGAACCCCATGAGCTGCATGTCGAAGGCCTTGGCCCGGGCCGCGACGGCCTGGCCGATCCGACCCAGACCGACGATGCCGCGCGTTTTGCCGGCGAGTTGCACACCCATGAACTTGTTGCGGTCCCACTTCTGCCCGCGGAGGCTGGCATCGGCGGCGGTGATGTTGCGGGACAGACCGAGGATCAGGGCAAAGGCGTGCTCGGCCGTGCTCAGCGTGTTGCCGGCCGGCGTGTTCATGACGACGAGGCCCTGCCGCGTCGCCGCCTCCTTGTCGATGTTGTCGGTGCCGACGCCGGCCCGGACGATGGCCCGGAGGCGGTGGTTGCCGGCGAGGGCCGCGGCCCCGATCTTCACGCCGCTGCGGCAGATGGCACCGTCATGCCGGGCCAACGCCTCGCGCAAGGCATCGCCGGCGAGCCCTGTCGCGACCTCGTACGTGATCCCGGCGGAGGCGGCAGCATCGAGCAGGGCGAGCCCGTCGGGGCTCAGGGTGTCGAGCACGATGATCGAGGGCATGGCGTTCGTTCCGGGCGTTCCCTGGTACACGATCGAACGGCGATCAAAGCCGCGGCGACCGCTGGAAGTCGAGCATGTAGTCCCGCAGGGCCTCGACGCCCGAGACGGGCATGGCATTGTAGATGCTGGCGCGGATTCCCCCCACGGAGCGATGTCCCTTGAGGTCGACGAGTCCGTGCGCGGCTGCTCCCTTCACGAAGGCCGTCTCGTGCCGCTCGTCGGGAAGGCGGAACGTGACGTTCATGTCGGAGCGGCAGTCGGGGCGGGCATGCCCCGCATAGAAGCCTCCCGAGGCGTCGAGGACGTCGTACAACAGCCGCGCCTTGGCGGCGTTATGGCGGTGCATGCCGGCCAGCCCCCCCATCGTGTCGCGAATCCACCGACTGACCAGGCCGAGGATGTAGATGGCGAACACCGGCGGCGTGTTCGGCCGCGAGCCGGCCTGCACGAACGTCCGATAGTCGAGCATCGAGGGGAGATCGTCGCGTGAGCGGGAAAGCAGATCCTTGCGGACAATGACCGCGGTCACGCCGGCGATGCCGGCGTTCTTCTGGGCACATGCGTAGATCAAGCCGTGGCGACCGACGTCGATGGGTCGGGAGAGAAAATCACTGGAGCAGTCACAGACGAGCGGCGCGTCGCCGACATCCGGGTCGTGCTTCCACTGCACGCCCTGGATCGTCTCGTTGCTCGTCACATGGACGTAGGCTGGGCTGGGCGACAGCCTGATCTCGTCGGCCGTCGGCAGCCGGTCGTGCTTTGTCGCAGCGCCATCCCAGGCGACATGCACCTTCCCCTCGCGCCGCGCTTCCTTGACGGCCGTCGAGCCCCACGTGCCGGTGAGGATGTAGTCGGCGGCCGCATCACGGCCGCGAAGCAGGTTCATCGGCACCATCGAGAACTGCAGGCTCGCCCCGCCCTGGAGGAAAATCAGGTCGTGGTCCGGGCCGATCGCAAGCAGGTCGCGCAGGCCTTGCAGGGTTTCTTCGAGGATCCTGTCGAAGGGGGGGCTGCGGTGGCTGATCTCCAGCACCGACGCACCGACGCCCGGAAGCGACACCATCTCATCCCTGGCCTGCTCGAGCACGGCCAGCGGCAGGACGGCCGGGCCGGGAGAGAAATTGAAGATGCGTTCCGCCACCATCGCCATGCCATGCTCCGTCACGGGACACGCCGACCCCCTCAGGAGCGCCGCCGACCCTGGGCCGAGGGCCGCAGAATAGAAGCCCGGCTGACCACGGTCAACGGGCCGCCTTTCCCGGCGAGCGGGGCGTTGGAACGGTCAACACCGCCGCCCCGCGGCCGGGGATCGCCGCGTCCGGATCACTGACAGGCGGCCACGGCCTTCTGGTAGCCGAGCGAGCGAAGCACGGCGAGGAGTTCGCTGCAGGTCGGAAACAGCCTGCCGTTGGCTCGTTTGTAGCGATCGATCGCCTGCATGAATTCAACCTCTTCGGCGGCATAGTCCCGCTCGCACGTCGTCGGGTCGATGCACCGACGACGGCTCCGGGCTGAGGCCGCTCCGGCGACGCGGGCACGAGACGCCCGGCGGACCGCACTCGGCTCGGGAAGCGAACGAACTGCCATGAGATCTGACTCCTCGGATACCGGCGACCGGCCACGCAGGAATCATGCAGCCTCCCGGTCGTGCAGGAGGCCGGGGTCGGGGAAAAAAACCGGGTGGCGGAGAGTTTGCCGATCACCGAAACCGTGCGGGCCGCACGACCGGCACGACCGCACCGCGTTCACACTGTGCGAACCGGGATCAGCGCTTCTCGAAGAACTTCCGCAGGGCTTCTGCGGCGGCATCCCGGGACGAGTCGGCAGCCTTCCGCGGTTCGGCCGGCAGGCCGCCGGGCCTGGCATTGGACGCCCGCAGGGCGTCGATCGCCGCGGTGGTCGCCGAGCCATTGCGGCCGACGATCGTGTCGCCCGCCAGTGGAACGGAGGGCGTCCCGCCCAGGCCCGTGATCAGGGAAGAATCGTCCCCGGCCGCTGCGGCCCCCGATTTTCCCGACGGGACGTTCTGCCCCGTCACAACGTGCCCCAGCTTGGTCGTGTCGAACAACCCGGCCGGCTGGTCG
>JBKDUV010000220.1:0-4573 GCA_046339335.1 Planctomycetia bacterium
CAATCCGGTCATGCAGAAGTTCAGCGTGGGCTACCGGCACAACGTCCTCAAGGATCTGAACTTCAAGGCCGGCAAGGTGAAGAACGCCCGGTTCCTGCTCGTGCCAGGCGAGATGGCATTTGCGGGACAGGCGGCCGGCTCTCTGGCGGCGTCGGTGCTCTACGTCACCGATGCGGCGACCGGCATGACGGTCGCCTACGGCATCCCCTGGGGCGCGGGGGCGGCCGGGCTGCAGAATCCGCTCGTGCCGCTCGACAGGGCGAACGCCCGCGGCGGCGGCGACAAGGTGCAATGAGCGGAGGTCGAGGCCGATGCGACAACAGCCGCTTGCGGAACAGCGTCCTGCGCTTCCCGGCGATCCGGTGATCACGGTCAACGGCCAGCCGCGGTCGATGCCCGTCGGGGCGACGGTCCGCGACGTCGTCGCATCATTGGGCTGGGAAGGACGTCCGCTTGCGGTCGAGGTCAACGAACAGGTCGTGCCGCGATCCGCGCTCGGAAGCCGGACGGTTCGCCAGGGGGACCGCCTGGAGATCGTCACGCTGGTGGGCGGCGGCTGAGCAATGAGGGTTCATGGCCGGCGAAAGAGGAGCGCTGCCTGACATGCAACCGGTCGTCCAATCCGGGCCAGCGAGCGACGCAGTTGCTGCGGCGACGTGCGATGCACCGCTGCGCGTCGGCGGCTTCGCCTTCACGAGCCGGCTGATCGTCGGCACGGGGAAGTACTCGAGTTACGCCTCGATGGCAGCCTGTCTCGAGGCGGCGGGCGCGGAGTGCGTGACCGTGGCGGTCCGCCGGGAGCGTCTCCTCAACGACGCCGGCGAGAACATCCTCGAGCATCTCGACCCCGCCCGCTTCACGCTGCTCCCCAACACGGCCGGCTGCTTCAATGCCGTCGATGCCGTCCGCGTCGCCCGGCTCGGCCGCGAACTGTTGCGCGATCTGGGCAATGCCGGTGCCGACTGGGTGAAACTCGAGGTGCTCGGCGACCGGAAGACGCTGCTCCCCGACCCGATCGGCACGCTGGACGCGACGGAGCGACTCGTGGCCGAGGGGTTTTCGGTACTCGTCTACACGAGCGACGATCCGGTGCTCGCCCGCCGGCTCAAGGCGGCGGGTGCGGCGAGCGTCATGCCCGCCGGCAGCCCGATCGGTTCCGGTCAGGGAATCCTCAATGCCAACAACCTGCGGATCTGCCTCGAATATCTCACGGGGGACGACCCGGAGTATCCGGTGATCGTGGATGCCGGCGTGGGAACGGCGAGCGACGTCGCGGCGGCCTTGGAACTTGGCGTCGACGGCGTGCTCCTCAACACGGCGATCGCCCACGCCGCGGAACCGCTGCGCATGGCCCATGCGATGCGGGCCGCCTGTATCGCCGGCCGGCAGGCGTTTCTCGCCGGTCGGATTCCGCGCCGGCTGTACGCGACGGCCTCCAGTCCCGAGGAGGGGGCGATCGGCGGCCGCTCCTGAGAGGGCCGCGGACGCGGTCGCCAGTGCCATGCTCGCCAAGCGCATCATTCCCTGCCTCGACGTCGAGAAGGGCCGCGTCGTCAAGGGGACGCGGTTCCTCGAACTGGTCGACGCCGGCGACCCGGTCGAAGTCGCAGCCCGGTACGAGGCCGAAGGGGCGGACGAGCTCGTGTTCCTCGACATCACGGCCAGCCACGAGGGGCGGGCGATCATGCTCGACGTCGTCCGACGCGTGGCGGAGACGATCTTCATGCCCTTCACCGTGGGGGGCGGCATCGCCACCCTCGACGACGCGGCCCGGCTCGTGCATGCGGGCGCGGAGAAGGTGAGCATCAACTCGGCCGCGGTCCGGACCCCCGACCTCGTGACCGCCGTCGCCGACCGGCTCGGGAGCTGCGCCACCGTGGTCAACATCGACCCCAAGCGGGTCCGCCGTGACGGCCGGGAAGTCTGGGAGGTGTTCATCAACGGCGGCCGCGTGCCGACCGGGCTGGAGGCCGTCGCCTGGGCCCGGCGGGTCGAGGAACTCGGCGCCGGTGAGATCGTGCTCACCTGCATGGACAGGGACGGCACGCGGGACGGCTACGACCTGGAGATCACGGCCGCCGTCAGCCGCGCGGTGCGGATTCCGGTCGTGGCCAGCGGCGGGGCGGGCGGCCCGGAGCACCTCGCCGCCGCCGTCACCGTCGGCGGTGCGGACGCCGCACTTGCCGCTGGCATCTTCCACTTCGGAGAGTGTACGATCCGCGAGGTCAAGGAGATGTTCAGCCGGCAGGGGATTCCGGTCCGCTTGTCCCCCGGCTGATCCTTCGTCCGCGCCGCCCACGTTCCCCCGCCCATGGCCACGACCGATCCATCGTTCACCCCCCCGGTCGCCGCCTCCCCGGCCGTGCCGTCCGGCCAGCGGCTGGAGATCGACCGGTTTTTCGAGGCGCTCGTCAAGCTCGAGGGGAGCGATCTCCACATGAAGGTCGGGCAGCCCCCGTTCATCCGCGTGAAGGGATCGCTCCAGCCGCTGAAGACCCCGCGGATCGACGACGATCACATGCGCCGCCTTTGCCTGCCGATGCTCGATGACCGGCGCCGGCGAATCCTCGACGCCGACGGTGGCTGCGACTTCGCCTACGTCACCAGCGTCGACGGCGTCCGCTGGCGATTTCGCGTCAACCTCCTCCACCAGCAGGGCTCGCTGGGCCTCGTTGCCCGGCGGGTCAATAACAAGATTCCCGACTTCAAGGGCCTGTTCCTCCCTCCCGCCATCGAGCGGCTCTGCCAGTTCGATCAGGGGCTGATCCTTCTCGCCGGCGTCACCGGCTCGGGGAAGAGCACGACCATCGCCTCGATGCTCAACTTCATCAACCAGACTTACCGCAAGCACATCCTCACGCTGGAGGATCCGATCGAGTTCGTGTTCACGGAGGACAAGTGCCTGATCAACCAGCGGGAGATCGGGCAGGACGTCAAGGACTTCGGGGTCGGCATGAAGCACGCCGTCCGCGAGGACCCGGACATCATCCTCGTCGGCGAGATGCGGGACGAGGAGACCTTCATGACGGCGATTCACGCCGCGGAGACGGGCCACCTCGTGTTCGGCACGATCCACGCGTCGAGCGCAGCGACGACGATCACGCGGATCCTCGACCTCTTTCCCGAGGAGATGCACCAGGCGCTGCGAAGCGCCATCGCCTTCAACATGAAGGGCATCGTTGCCCAAAAGCTGATCCGCTCGATCAAGCCGGGTGTCAGCCGGGTGCCGGTGGTGGAGATGATGTTCTTCGACGTCATGGTGCGGAAGCACGTCCTCGAAGGGGAGGATCACATGCTCCCGGACCACATCCGCAAGTCGCACCGTGACGGCATGCAAGACTTCACCATGAGCCTGAAGAGCCTGCTCGACCAGGGGCTGATCGACCGCAACGATGCGCTGGAGATCGCGCCCAACCGCGAGGCCCTGATGATGGCGATCAAGGGCATCGGGGTGTCCTGATGCCGCTCCATCGCTCACCGCCGGCGGTCCGTGGTCTGGCGTCGGCCCTGGCGACAACCGCGATTCAGGCGCGGGCCTGGGCTGCCGATGCCTGGCCGGACGTTGGCCCGGATGGCTGGACGGGCCGCGGTGCCGGCGGCGGGATCGGCCTCGTCGGCCTCGCTCTGTGGTGGCTGTGCGTGCTCGGCTGGACGGCCACGGTCGACTGGCTGGGCCGCGACAGTCGCAGGCGCGGGTCGCGGCCGGCGTTCTGGGGCACGGTGGCCACGCTCCCGTTCCTCGGCACGGCCCTGCTCGCCTGGTGGATTCCCTCGCTGCTCGCCGGCCTGTTCCTCATGGTCGTGGCCTGGGTCGGGCCGGTGATCGCCTATGCGGTCGTCGGCAACAAGGGGCGGCCGGAGTCGGAACAACTGTTGACTCCGGCCCACTTCCGGCGGTTGCTCGCCGCCGCGCTGGCGCCGTTGGGCATCACGATCGCCGTGGCGGAGGCGGGAGAGATTCTTCCCACGATCCAACTCGAGGCCCTCGGCGGCCGCGACGCGGCCGAGAACGAGGCCCGCAAGAAGCGGGCGGCAGAGGCGCCCGGGTTCGAGCGGGCGGGCAAACTGCTCCTCGACGCCGTCGTCGCCCGGGCGACCTCGGTGATGGTAGGCCCCGATCCGCAGGGCATGGTCGTGCGGCCCGAGGTGGACGGCGTCTGGGAGAAGCCGCGGATCTGCCAACCGCCGAAGAAGCGAAGCGACAAGGAAACCTGGGTCGATGCCCCGCAGCCGACGCAGGACGAGGCACGGGCCGTGATCGACACGCTGGCCACCCTCGCCGGCATCGATCCGGCGGCACGCACGACGAGGCCGGGAATGTTCACGCTCTTGGTGGACGGGAAGCCGCGGACGTGCCGGCTGCAGGTGCGCCGGTCGGAGGCCGGCCGGCAGGCAGTCGTGCAGGTCGAGAAACCGGGCGAACTCTTCAAGCAGCTTTCCGATCTCGGCATGCCGACCGACATGATCGGCCGGCTGACGGAGTTGCTCGCGGTGGAAAAGGGGCTGATCGTGATCTCGGCCCCGCCCGGCGGCGGGCTGACGACGACGTTCGACATCGTCCTCCAGGCGGCGG
>JBKDUV010000221.1:0-17082 GCA_046339335.1 Planctomycetia bacterium
GGTTCGTCGCTCCCCGGACCCGTCCTATCGCGGGACGCCCGCAGACGATCGATCGAAGCGGCCAGGAGGGC
Source organism: Planctomycetia bacterium (assembly GCA_046339335.1). GTDB lineage: Bacteria > Planctomycetota > Planctomycetia > Pirellulales > UBA1268 > QWPN01. Next base: position 72 of record JBKDUV010000221.1, read on the forward strand.
GACGTACCCATGAACGTCGATGTGCCCCGGGGCCGGCGTTCCGCGAACCGCGTACAGCCACCCGTTCCCGTGGGGGTCGGAATGGGACAGGCACGCCTCCGTCGCCAGGAGCGGATTGCTGCCGATGAATTCCCCGTCCACGACGCAATACAGGTCGCTCACCGCCTTGAAGCCCTCGACGGTCCCCAGCAGTTGGCCGCCGGCGACCTGCTGCCCCGGGCTCACCTCCAGCAGCATTTCGACCAGTTCGCCGAGCATCCGCGTGGCGAATTTGGTCATGCCGACCCGCCACACCCGCGGTCGTTCCTCGGCACGCTCGGGGGCCGGTTCGTCCGCAGGCGCCATCCAAAAATGCGCCGGCGTGTAGCGGTGGGCTGCGGGAAACCGGGCCGAGAACGTGGCATGCCGGAAGCGGACTGTTTCTTCCCGTGGCCCCGGTGACGTCATCATCCGTTTCCTCCACGCCGGCCCGACTCGCCGCTACGGCCCGGGTTGTGTCTCCGCCGCGATCGCCTGTCCGTTTCGCCGCGATCGCCTGTCCTGTGGGTCACTTTGGTTCAGCATGTCTTCGGAGGCAGCATAGCCCGGCCACAGCGGGAGGCTCAAGGATCGGCCGGTCATTCGATCAGCATGGCGTCGCCATAACTCAAAAACCTGTACCGCTCATGGATCGCGGCTGCATACCCACGTTCCACGAGCGGGCGGGAGGCGAACGTGGAAACGAGCACCATGAGAGTGGTTCGCGGCATGTGAAAATTGGTCAGCAGGCAGTCGACGATGCGAAACTGGAACCCTGGCGTGATGAACAGGTCCGTGGTGCCGGCCCACGGCGCGATCCCGTCCGAGCCTTCGCCGGCACGGGCTGCGGTTTCGAGCGGGCGCACGGCCGTGGTGCCCACGGCCACCACCCGTCCGCCCCGGGCCTTTGCTTCCCGAATTGCCGCGACCGTTTCCGGAGGACAGGCACACCACTCGCTGTGCATCGGGTGCTCGGTGATCGAGGCTGCCGTGATCGGCCGAAACGTATCGAGACCCACGTGCAGCGTGACGCAGGCCTTGTTCACACCGCGGGCGGCGAGGATTGCCAAGAGGTCAGGCGTGAAGTGCAGGCCTGCGGTGGGCGCGGCGGCCGACCCGGGGTGGCGGGCGAAGACGGTCTGGTAACGGTCGAGGTCGACCGCGTCTGCTTCTCCCCTGCGGATGTAGCCGGGCAGCGGCACGTGTCCGACACGGGCGAGGATCGCCGCAAAAGGACCCGTGTCGTCCGGAATCACCAGCCAGCCGCCACCGGCAACCCGGTCGATGAGGTGAAGCATACCGGCATCGGCGCCAGCCTGGTTGGTGAGCATGATCCGTTCGCCGAGGGCAGGCCGACCACGTGTCTTGGAGAGAATCACCCAGGCACCGGGGTGTTCCGCCGCATCGGCGGCCCGCAAAAACAATCCCTCCCATGCGCCGCCGGTCTGCAACCGGCGGCCGCGGAGGCGGGCAGGAATGACCTGGGTGTCGTTGACCACAAGAAGGTCCCCCGCCCGCAGGATGTCCGGCAGGTCACGGACATGGCGGTGGACGAGGGTGCCTGTCCCCCGGTGCAGGTGGAGGAGCCTGGCGGCGGCCCGGTCGGCAAGTGGTTCCTGGGCGATGAGATCGCGCGGGAGTTCGTAGTCGTAGAGATCGGCATCGCCCATGAATCGGATCCTACCCGGCCCCAACTGGCTGTTTCCTCCGCAGCCGAAGCGAAGAGAAGAGACAAACACCTGAAAAGCGTCAAACGGACGGCCAATCCGTCGATTCGCAGATGACGAACGCAGCCTGCGGTCGTCTCACGTCGCCGAGGGGAAGCCCATCCCTCGGCACCCATTTGGGCATTTCTTTGGACAGGCACTGCGTTGGGACAAGCCGGCGCGATATCCTGTTCACTATGAAGAATTTCACGGACAGATCAAGCGTCCACGTACCTGTTCTTGCCCAGGACGTCATGTCTTTGCTGGCCGTTAGCCCCGGCATGACGGTCGTGGATGGCACCCTTGGCGGCGGCGGCCACACCCGCCTGCTTGCCGACGCTGTCGGCCCCGCGGGCCTCGTGATCGCTATCGATCGTGACCCAGCCGCCATCGAACGCGGCGCACGGGAATTCGCCGGCCTGCCCGTGCGGTTTGCCCAGGCCAACTATTGCGACATGCCCGAGGTGCTCGACGCAGTCGGAGTCGCTTCCGTTGATCGGGTTCTTCTCGACATTGGCATGTCCAGCGATCAATTGGCCGACGACTCACGTGGTTTCTCTTTCAACTCGGATGGCCCGCTGGACTTGCGGTTTGACCCGACGGAAGGGGAGCCAGCCTGGCGATTAGTCAACCGCATGCGGCCTGAGAGCCTCGCCGACATCATTCACGATTTCGGCGAGGAGCGTTTCAGCAGGCGAATAGCCCGACGGATCGCCGCAGTCCGCGAGCGGACACCGATCCGCTCGGCCCGAGACCTCGCCGCGGTCGTCACCGCGGCCGTGCCGCGCCAACAACCAGCGCCGCGAATCCACCCCGCCACGCGGACTTTTCAGGCACTGCGGATCGCGGTCAACCAGGAACTCAAGTCGCTGCGCATCGCTCTTGAGCGAATTCCCGGTCGCCTCTCCGCCGGCGGCCGATTGGCAGTGATCTCCTTCCACTCGCTCGAGGACAGGCTCGTGAAGGAAGCCATGCGAAACCAGCAGGTCTGGCATTCGCTCACCAAGAGCCCGCTCGAGGCGTCAGTCGGAGAGGCCCAGAGCAACCCGCGCAGCCGCTCGGCAAAACTGCGCGTCGCCCAGAAACATGAGTCGCCGGCGCCCGCTGCCACGACTGACACCTCTCGTTGATTGCAGCTTGACACACCGACGCATCGTCGCCAGTGCACATGCGTTTTTTCCGCCTCGGGCCAGACGCATGACGCGGCGCGGTGAAAACTTGTCGATGGCTCCATCATGCGACATTGCCACTGTATTTCGCGCTGCGTGCGCCAGGCTTCCCTGTGCCGCTGTCGATACAGGTCCTTCCGGGAAGTTTGTGGGTCAGGAGCCAAGAAGGGGTTGTTTCTGCCATGTCGCCGGGCTGTGGAAGCAAGCGCAGGCATGGATGCCGAAGCGCAGCGGACATGCAGTGAACGGAGGGCCGGAGGCCCGCAGAGAACGGCCAGTGACATGGCAGGCCCCCCGACCCACGGAAAAGCCCGATGGACCCGACATTTTGACAGGCCTCCTGTCGGGATGCCTGTCCTTGCGTCTCTTGCGTCTTTTGAACTCTACCGAGGCACGAGCCGGGGCCAGGCTGCCGCCAGTCGGTCGAGCGGCGGAATCTCGAGACGAGTTCCCTGCGTCAGAGACACACGCGGATCGGCCGCCCGGTTCCAGGCAAAGAGCGCCCTGTAGAAACGACCGTCGCCATATGCCCGCTCGGCGACCTGCCACCATGAGTCGCCCGGCTGCACCACATACTCACCGTCAAACCGCGGCGGCGTGACGGGTCCAAGCGGCTCGACACCCACCGCCGACGTCACGGCCCGCGTGCCGCGCGACTGCATCGTTGTCCCATCCAAGGTCGGTTCCGCTGGCTCTTCGTGGGCGACGGCCGTCACGAATGCATCCCGGTCGATCTGCTCCGCGTTCTCAGCCTGCCCCGCGAACCGAGCGGGCGAATTGGCGGGGAATTCCGCTCCAGCCGCGAGCCGTCCCTCGTCGATCGGCGCCGAATTCACTCCCGCCTCGCCGCTGTCGATGGATGAGTCGCGAGCAGCGTCCATGGCCACCGTCATCGGTGGCGCCGCCGCGAATGCCGCTGCCGAAAGCGCAAACCTTTCAGTCGCCGGCCAACGGTGCGCCGCCGGCTCCGTGTCGGCAGCAAGCGATCCCCGAACGTCGGGCCCGGCGCCGGCCGGGGGCCGGTGCACGAACAGCTTCATCGACAGGACGCCGCAGAAGACGCCGCCGAGCAGCCCGAGAAGGGCGAGCAGGAGTTTGGCTTCACGCCCCATGCCGCACACCGCAGGCCGGAGACGCAGAATCGGCCCACGAACGCCGTCGGCCGAACGCGGCGGGAGTGTCGCGAAAAGCGACGCCTACCGCCAGAGCGGTTCGGGGCCGTACCACTCTGCTTATTTGCCACCGAACTTGTAGGCGGTGTTTTTCGGGTCGAAGTCGGAGTCCGTGAAGCCGTTGTTGATCTTCACGTTCACGTACGTGTACTCCTCCATCAACACCGGCTTGCCACCCGCCTCGTGCGGCCAGTCGTAGGCCTCGTAGCGAATCGGAATCGTGTATTCGTCGTCGATGAACACGCGGGCAAGGTGAAAGCGGAAGTTCCGCCGCGGCACTGGATGGACCACTTGCACACACGTGCAGACCCGCCCGCTCACTTTCGCGTTCGGGAAAAAGTTGACTTCGCACTCGCCGAACTTGCTGTCGTGCTCGGCAACCTCGACGAGCCGTTTCGCCAAGTTCTCCACACCGATCTCGGTTATGGCATAGCGGTTGCCGGTCATGGCGAGCTGACTTTGGGGCTTGAGCGAGACGGTGCCCACCAATGCCCGCACACCGCTCCCGGCATGGGCCAACATGTTGCCGTCGTTTTGTCCGTCCACGTAGATCACTTCCTGGCCCTTCACCGTGTCGGGCGCGAGAAAGTAGAGGTAGACACTGAACGGCTCGTGACGAATCTTGGCGAACATGTACTCGAGTTCGCCGAGCTTGCCGTCGATCCGCTCACGCTTGACGACCGTGCACGAGTAGTCCTTGATCTTGCCGCGCAGGCCCGCGAGGCCGCGGGTGGCGAGGTCGAGCGCAGGCTGCAGTGGGTGACCCTCGACAGCCGTGGCTTTCGCTTCATCGGCGCCGGCGTTGCCCTTGGCCACGTCGCCATTGGGAACGAGGCCCGGCCCCTGCTGGGCTCCCGCGTCCGTCAGCCAGAGGCCAACGAGGGCCGCAGCGACGAGGCCGCTCACGGTCCGCACGACGAGTCCGCGGCGGACTCTGCTGAACCGACCGCCGACCAAATTCCAAACCGCCGCTGCACGCACAACCATCGTTCCCTCCATGGAACCCGCTCTGGCGGCCAGCGATGGCGGAGTCCGCTTCCGCCACCGTCGCCCTGGTCGCCGCGGGCAATTTCGATTTCTATCGCCAGGACAGTCGCCGACCTTGACCCCTCCATCTCGCTCCGGAACCTCCCGCAGATCCGAAAGGATCGGAATCGCAGGGAACTTTCGGCTCCCATGCCACCGGGGATATGGGCCGACGTCGCCGGAAGGACGGGACTCTATCCGCCCCGCCCGACCGCCGCCATCCCATTCGGCCCGAAAAAAGCGAGAACGACGAAAATCGCGAGGTGACTTGTGGCGCACGGCCCGTCAGTTCATGCTCCACGAGCAGCCCAGCTTCCGCCTCCCTCCCCCCCACCCCCAACCGACCGATGCCCACGTCCGCCCTCCTTGCCGCCCCCGCCGGCTTCGAACTTGCCCGTATCGAATCCCAGCCGTTCGGTGAGAACACCTACGTGCTGTCGCGCGCGGGATGCCGAGAGTGCCTGGTGATCGACCCCGGCTTCGAACCCGATCTGGTCATCGACTGGCTCGAATCCCGCTCGCTGGAACCGGCAGCCATCCTCCTCACTCATGGCCATTCCGACCACATCGCCGGCAATGCCGCCCTCAAGGCACGCTGGCCCGACCTGCCGATCATCGTGGGTCGCGGCGATGCCTCGAAACTCACCGACCCAGCCGGCAACCTCTCCGCGGCGTTCGGCCTGCCGCTGACGAGCCCGCCGGCCGACCGGTTACGCAGTGACGGCGAAATCGTGAACCTCGCCGGCCTGAGGCTGGTGGCCCATGAGATTCCCGGGCATTCCTCCGGGCACATGGTGTTTCGTCTCGAGGGGCCGCTGCCGCCGGTCGTGTTCGGCGGCGACGTCCTCTTCCGGGGCGGCATCGGCCGCACCGACTTTCCCGACGGCGACTTTGCGACTCTCGCCAGGGGCATACGCTGCCACCTCTACACGCTGCCGGACGACACGGTCATCCATCCGGGCCACGGCGACCCGACCACGGTGGGGCACGAAAAACGCACCAACCCCTTCGTCCCCGCGGCACCAGCCGATTGACCAGATGCCGAACCGCTGCGGAAGATGACGTCATGCTTTCTCCCGCCAACTTCTCCGACAGCGCCCCCGCCCCGGCCGTGCAGGCGTCCGCCGGCCGGTCGCCGTTCTGCCGCTTCGCGGGCCTGACGCTGGCGGCGATGGCTCGGGTTCTCGCCGGAGCCAGCGTCCGTTGGATCGCCAGCCAGCCCGATACGTGCCAACGTGTCTACTTCGCCAATCACACCAGTCATCTCGATGCGCTCGTGATCTGGTCGTCGCTGCCGCAGTCCGTCCGTGAGCTGACTCGGCCGGTTGCCGCCAAGGATTACTGGTCCCGCGGGGCTGTCCGCCGTTGGCTCGCGAAGGAGGTCTTCGATGCCATCCTCATCGACCGCACCGACATCAAGGTCCACCAAAGCCCGGTCGACATGATGCTCCGTGAGGCGGGGAGCACCCGCTCCTTGATCGTGTTCCCCGAGGGCAGCCGGAGCGTCAGCGGCGAGATCGGCGAATTCAAGAGCGGGCTCTATTATTTGGCGAAGAAGCGACCCGAGATCGAGTTGATCCCGGTCCACATCGACAATCTCAACCGCGTCCTGCCGCGCGGCGAGTTTCTCCCCGTGCCGCTGCTCTCCTGCATCAGTTTCGGGCCACCCTTGTGGCTGGAGCGCGGCGAGGCGAAACTCGACTTCCTCGCCCGGGCCCGGCGGGCCGTCATGTCGCTGAAGGAATGAGTGGTGCCCGCCGGGACCGCGAGCCATGAAGGATCCTCTCACCATCGCGCTTGTCGCCAGCGTGCTCGCACTGCTGACGGCTGCGACCGGCGTGGGCCAATTCCTCCGTCGGCACCCGGACCGCGGCCTGGATCCCGCCTCGATCCGCGCCTTCAATCAGCGGCTGCGCGGGTGGTGGGTGTTGTGCACCGTACTGGCAGCCGCCTTCTGGCTCGGCACTCCGGCCACGGTCTTCCTGTTCTTCCTCGTCTCGTTCTGGGCGTTGCGCGAATTCATCACGCTGACGCCGACACGCAAGGGAGACCACCGCGCGCTGTTCTGGGTGTTCGTCCTTTTTACGCCCTTGCACTACATCTTCGTGGGCCTGAACCGCTACGACATCTTCAGCGTTTTCCTTCCCGTCTACGCGACCCTGTTCGTGCTGGCCCGGGTGGCATTCGCCGGGGACTACAAGCGGTTCCTGGAGCGAACCGCGAAGATCCAGGCCGGACTCGTGGTCTGCGTCTACTGCCTCTCGTTCGCCCCGGCCCTGCTCCAGGTGCCGATCCCGGCCGCTGACGGCGTGGGAGGCGCAGCCAACTTCCGCCTGCTCTTCTTCCTGATCCTGCTCGTTCAATTCGCCGACTGCATGCAGTATGTCTGGAGCCGGATGATCGGCCAGCGGCTCGTGGCTGCGGCAGTCAGTTCCAGCCGCACATGGGAGGGGCTGCTCGGCAGCGCCACCAGCACGTCGCTCCTCGCCGCCGTGCTGTGGTGGGCTGCACCGCCGTTCCAGCCGTGGCAGGCCGCGCTCGCCGGCTTCGTCGTCGCGGTCATGGGCTTCGCCGGGGGCATGACGATGTCGGCGATCAAGCGCGACCGCGGCGTGAAGGACTACGGCACGCTCGTCGTTGGACACGGAGGCGTGCTCGATCGGATCGATTCGATGTGCTTCGCCGCGCCGGTCTTCTACCACATCACCCTGCTCGTGACGGGAGCGGGCCAGCAACTCGGCAGTCTCCCCTGACCGCCACGCGTCCACAGATGCGCCGCCCGCGTCACCGGGCTGGCGTGTCGGTCACCGCGGTGCCGGCTGATCGGCGTGCCGGCCGACGTAGATCGAGCGCCGGGCCGGTGCCGCCGGACCCGCCGGATCAGGGCTCTGGCCGCGAGCCATGGCCAGGCCGGGCTGCGTGGGCGGCACCACGGTCGCGAGCCCGGCAGGGGGAGCCGGGCAGTCCTTCTTCACCCAGTCGAGCCACACCTGCTGCATCTGGTCGACGCTGCCGACGCCGTAATGCGTGGCCAGGGCGCGCGACCAGTCTTCGTTCGTCAGACCCTCGGCGAGGAAGGCGACGTACTTTCGCCGGCCACCGCGCTCGATCAGATAGCGGGCGAGCGAATAACCTTGTGCATAGAGGGGGAGCACGTCCGGCGGATACTCCCGCATCGCGTACATGTCGGGAAACGCGATCCCGCGGCCTGTCCGCAGAAACTCGATCAGCAACCGGTGCTGGCGGCCCCGTTCGACGGGATGCTCCACCGTCGTGCAGGCCCCTTCGTCAGCCCAGCGCGGAAGCGGCCTGCGGAAGTGGCTGGCGAAGACGGTGTGGGTGATTTCGTGCGGCAACACCGAGTCGATGATCCGCTGCTCGTTGCCCTGAATCGTCATCGTCCAGTTGTAGACCTCGCCGTGATCGAAGACGAAACTCGTGACACCGCCGGCCCCGAGGTGGGGACCGACCTGCGCCGTGATCGGGCAGGGGCGGCTCCACCGTGGCAGCGGCTTTCCCAGCCACTCCTCGGCCAGCACCTGCCTGTAGTGCTCGGCGGCCGCGCCGATCTTTTGGGCCAGTTCGGGCGTGGGCGCGGCGACGATGAAGTTTGCCGTGCGGAAGTCGGCGGCGCCGGACTCATGGGCTGCGGAGAGGACGCCGAGGACGGCGAGGAAGAAGCGGCGGAAAACGCGGGCGGACGTGGGCAGGGCGAACGTCATGCGAACCGATGCCTCCATGCGACCGGGCACCGCGGCGGAATCCTTTCCGCCGCGCCTCGTCGTCGTGGCGGCGGGACAGTGACACCGCCACCGTTCGCGACGCGACCCGGAAGGGGGCGGACGGTAGCGGCGTCACGGAGGGCCTACCAGCCCTGTTTTCGCGTTGCCGGCCTTGCCCTGCTTGCCACTCAGCCTGCCGCAACGGACCGCCGGGCCCGCACGGCGACGGCCCGACCAAGGCCGATCACGGCCGCGAGTGCCGCGGTCAGCGCGGCTCGCGCGGGGAGCGAATCGTCCCCCGCGCTGTCGATGCGGCAGGGAATCGTCCCATCGGCCGTCGCCACGGCATGCACGCGACCGCCCCCGCCGCCCAGCCGCGGCAGCGAGTCGTCCCACGACGCCTCGAGCCGACTTGCCGGTCCCGATGCCAGCGTCGCGGCGAACGAGCGATACCGCTCGCGCATCGGCTCCGGTGTCGCGGCGATCACCGACCCGAAGGCGTCGACGACCTCGGCTTCGGCAGCGCGAATGTTTTCCTGCCACGACCCCGGCGTGAGCAGTCGGGCAGGCTCGGCGATTCTCACCGCCGCGGCCGGAGGCGGGTCGATCGTCCAGAGCACGTCAGGACCGCGCAGCCCGTCGATCGTGGGTGCGGCGAGCCGCACCTGCCCGGCGGGCCCGCGCGGGCCGATATCGGCCCGAAAGACCACCGACACCGACCGCGGCCAGAGGGAATCGTGGAGCCGAACACCCCAGGCGTCCTGCCCTTCGGGCACGACTTGTACCTCGCGGCCGTCCACCAGTACGTCGAGCAACCGTGTCCGTGGCGGCAGCCGCAGCCGCACGACCGCGCTCCCAGTCAGCAGGTCGAAACGGTCAACGCCCCGCAACCGGCCGGCGTCGTCGAGCGCGACGTGAACCCGTGACAGGAGCACGCCGTCACGCCGTTCTCCGGAACCGGCCGCAGCGTCCTTCGGCAGTTCGATGGCCGGCGGTTCGACGGTCGGAAGCTGCGTCGTCACCAGTTCGTATCGAGGTGGCATGCCATCCGCCGGCACTTCGGCGGTGTGACGCACGCCCCCGGCGATGCCGTCGGGCTGACGCCATTCGACCGTCAATGGCGTGCCGCCAGCCATTCGAGCTCGCAAGATGGGAACCGGGCCACGAGCCGCCGGCGGCTTCGTCTGCCCCGCATCGACCTCGAGCCTGAAGCGGCCCGCCCTCGGCTGCTGCGCGACGATCATCAGTCCGTCCCTCCCCTGCTTCCATTCGACATCGAGCGGACCGCGGTCCGCCGCACCCGCATCGAGAACATCGTCCTCAAAGACGGCCACCCGCGCGATGCTGAAACCGCGTGGCACGTCGACGATGATCGATCCCAGTGGCGTGGTCGAAGCATCGAGCTTGGCCCGCAACTGCAGCCCGACCCGATCGGCAGCGAATTCCACGGCCAGCCGTTGTGTGGCACGCACCGGCTGGGGCTTGCGTCGCACCGCGAGTTGGGCCCGCGGCTCGACGGCCGCATTCCCGACGTTCCGCTCGGTCCGCCAAGCCGTGCCGCCGGACGGCGACTCGCCATCTGCCACGACCACTGGAACGGACACCGCCGGGGGCTCGACGTCGACATCGAGATCGGCCGCCGCGGTCACCCGCACTTCGAGCACCTCCGACACCGCGGCCTCGACCCGGGACTGCGGGATGGTGAACGTTCCGACAGGGTCGATGAGGTCGGCCAGGAAGCCGAGTTGAACGCGGACCGCCCCGCGCCGCGGCTGCCGCAGTTCGACGAGGAACCGCCCCGCCCCGAGCGGCATGACGACGTGGCTCGGCGCCGGCCCTGGCTGCGCCGCCTGTGGCACGAGTCCTGGCGATGCGTTCACCACGAACGACCGGAGGACATCCGTTCCGGGATCGATTTCGAATGTCGCCTGCAATCGACAGGCATCCAGGCCCCACGACACCTCGTTGATTGTGCGGATTCCCCGCAGGCCGCAGGCGACGAGCCTGTCGCGACGGTCCGCAGGGCGGACGAGACGGACCTCGGAAGCTCCGCTGATGTCGAACACCTCCCCACCGTCCGTCCCTGCCGCAACCGGCAGGAACGGCTGCCGCCGGCGTGCCACCTCGCACTGCAGCGATTCCTCCGCCGGCCTCACCCTCCGCCCCCCGTCGTCCACGCACTCCAACGCCGCACGTGCCGCCGGCGGCACGCACGCGGTGATGAACTCGAGGTCGCCGCGCCTCTCGACTGCAGGCTGCACCGTCAGCCGAACCGTCTGCCTTCCCGCCGCCAGCGCCGTCAACCGGGCCACGCGTGTCTCGGCATCGAGGCCCACGGTCACGGCCGCGGCAGCCGCAGCAGCCTCGAGCCAGCGGGCGCCGCTCGGCCGCTGGTCGAGCACGGCCCGACCGCCCAGATCGGCGTCGACATCAATCTCGACCATCCACGGGCCGGCGGCCGCTCCGACATCGGCGCGAACGCGACAGTCGATGACGCGGAGCCCGATATCCTCCCCGACGGTCGCGGCGGCCAGGAGTCGGAAAAGCCGCTCGGGGACGAGCACGTCGTCCCCTTCCGCGCCACCCATGACGAACACCCGCAGCGGGGCCGGCGCCTCGGCGGCTCCGGCGGGCCCGCTCGGGACGCACGCCACCATGGCCACGACGCCGACGACGACCGCCTTGCGCGGAAACCGACGGCCCAGAACGGCGACCAACGCTCCGGCGACGCTTGCCCACCACGTCACCCGCGTCACCAGGTCGAAGGGGGCCGGCATCCACAGTGCCGCGATCGCCGCGCCGGCACAGAGCATGATGCACGAGCCGCGGGAACGGCGGACTGAGAAGGATACGGCGACGATCGCCAACCAGGCAGAGACGATGGCCGCCGCTTCGAGCAGGCGACGACGCACGATGCCGATCCCGATCGCATCGGCGGCGCGCGTCGTGGGAACGAACCAGAGCGAGCGGAAACCGACCGCGAGTGAGCCCGACCGGCCTACCGGCCTGTCGGGCGTCGCGGTCGATTCGTCGGCATGCCGATGCCCCGGCAGGGTGAAGAGCCTCTCGCGCCAGCCTCGCGACGGCACGCCGACCTCGCGGTGCCTCCCGCCGACGATGACCGCCTCGAGTCCCGGGGGCAAGAGCAGCCGCAGACGCCGATCGAGCACCGGCAGATCGATGGTGCCGCTGCTCGTCTCGATCCACCAGCAGCCAAGCCGCGGCACGTGTTCGGCGACGGCACGAATCTCGAGCGTGAACCGCGTCCGGCCGGCCGGCAGGGGCACCCGCAGGCTCCGGCTGGGAGAGTCGATGGAGGGCAGATCGATCGGGCGACCGTCGATCAGCACCTCCTGCAGACGTCGGCCGGGGAGGGGCGTGAGGGTGACGGCGTCACGGCCGTGGTTCTCGATGTCGAAGCGCGATTCGATCTCGGTGGTGCCGGAGTCGTGACACCACACCGCCGACTCCTCGTGCCAAGCCCAGCCGCGGGCTTCCGCATCTGGCTGTGGCGGCAGGACCTCCGCGGCCGGTGAACCGATCGCGTTGGGCCGATCCGTGTCGACGTAGGTGAACTCGGCGACAGTGCCCGGCTGGGCGTCGGCCGATGGGGGCAGTTCGCGCAGCCGCCGGTTGCGGACGGTGGGCCGGCTCGTCCCTTCGCCACGAACGGTCACGGTGCCCCCCGGTCGGTTCGCCGCCTCGACCCAGGCCAGCGGCACCGGGACCGTGTCCGTGACGGAAACCTCGCGAGACGCCCGCACACGGACGCTTCCGACGACGGGCGGCGAAAACTCCACGAGCCACGACTCGACCGGGTCCCGGTCACGTGGCGACGCGAGCGGATCGGCCGCCTCGACACGGCGGGCGACGAGCCCTCCCACGTCCGGCGAGACGAGTTGCCAGGCGAGGTCGGGGCCCATCGGCTCGGAAAAATGAACCATGATTGATTCGAGCGGGGTGGCCGTTGCCTGACAGGCGATGCGCACCATCTGCGAGACCATCTCCTCGCGCACGGTGAGGTCGATCCCGACGTCGGCATCGAGCGGCGGCCGGCGTCTTACGAGCACGGCCTTGCGGGCCACCGCCAGCGAACCGCCGCGGATGCGGCCGCGGGGTGCCGGCTCCTCCACCAACGGCAGGAGCCGGTCGGAGACGTCGAACAGTCCCAGCGGAGCGGCTCCAACCTCGACGAGCGCGTCGGGAGCCGGTCGAAAATCGACCACCGCCGTGTCGTCAGCCTCGCCGACGAGCCGCACCATGTCCATGTCGCCGGTCGGGAAAGGGGCGTCGAACTGCACACCGAGCCGATGGCCGGAGATCCGCAGACCGACACCACGGGATGGCGTGGCGACCGTGTCGAGCGCGATCCGCAACGTCCGCACACCGGCCCGCGCGGGGATTTCGTTCCATTCCAGGCTGCGGCGTCCGTTCACGGGAGCCGATCGCGGGTCGGCCGCGCGCAGCTCGCGCTGGGCGTCCCAATCCACGGCCTCGACGGAGTCGATCACCCAGCCCGGCATGACCGTGCCCTCGATCCCGAACGCCTCACCGGCCACGACCCGGACATCGCACGCAGCCCGGCCGACGACCCGTTCGCGGGCCAGTTCGACCGTGGTGACGCGTGCCACATCGAACGCCGCTGACCGCGGCCGGAGGACGATCCGCGGATCGCCCGAGGCCCGCTGGAGTTCGAAGTGCATGCGCACCGCCGCCTCGCCGGCGGTCGACGCTGCGGCCTCCGGCAACGGCCAGCGGGACGCAACCTCCGGCGTCACCAGCCGATATCCCGATCCGGATAGATCGAGGTTCGCGATGACGAGCGTCGGATCGACCGTGACGACGATCCCTCCGCCCCCCCAGGCCGCGGCACCGACCCCGATCGCGGGCACGGCCCAGTCCCGGCCCTGTACCGCCGGACCGATGGCCTCGACCACGAGCGACGTGGCCCGCAACTCCACGTCGGCCGGGATCGCGATCCTCAGTTCACGTCCCTCGTCGGTCTCGCGCCAGGCCAGCGTCTCGTCCGTACCGGCGATCCGTATGGCCAAGGTCTTCAGGGCCGGGCTTTTTGTCAGGACGATCTCATCGCCGTGCCACGGACCGGCGGGCACGATCCGGGTCGCGATTTCCACCGTGCTGCCGCGGACGGACGCCCGCGTCCAGGCGGCGAGCCGTGGCACCGGCCGTTCGCCGTCGACGATCTCGACGTCGACGAAGGGCACGGAGCCGACCTCGATCGTCCACGACGATTCGTTCTCGTCGCCGTCGACGCGACGCACGATCGGGCGGCCCGCAGTGATCGACACGACCGGTCGCGATCGTGCCGGCAAATTCTCCAGGACGATCGTCGTCGTCAGGCTGCCGACGAGCGGCAGCCGCATCGGCGCGTCGCCCGCAAAGCGGGCCGGAAAGCCGATCTCGCACGTGTACGTGCCCGGTTCGGGCGTCACCAAAGCCGTCTGCCCGTCGGGCATGCCGAAGACCACGGCCGGACCCTGGCCGCGGGCGGTGCGCACGCTCGCGGCGGCGGAGCGCACCGCTCCCAACCGGAGGAAGCGTCCGCCCGCGGCGTCGCGGACTTCGATGACCACGCGACCCGCGAGTCCGCCCGCGGCATCGGGCCGCAGTTCATACCGCGCCGCGGCCGGCACGCCTCGTGGCTGCCCGGGATTCGTCGCGCCGGTGCCGAGACGGGCCAGCGCCCGGTCGAACTCCGCGGCCGACAGCGGCACGTGCCGTTCCGTCCCGACCGGAATGTCCTGCAGTTTTCCCGGCGGCACGCGGACGCGCGTGAACTCGACGACCTCGGCCGCCACAGCCCGGCCGGGTTCCGCTGCCGGTTCCTCGGCCGGCACCCCCGTCCAGCCCTGGGCAACCGTCACCATCACCATGGCGGCCGCGCGAAGCGCCCGGTTCGACAGGCCGCGCCTTGGGCCCGGACCACGCCGGCTCATTGCGGCCCCCTGCCGGTCGTGTTCACGCTGCTGCCCATGGCCGTCGGACTGAGGATCAGGGACGGCGCGGAACCCGCGATCCGGGTCATGGAACTGGCTGCGGCTCCGGCGCCGGGGATCGGCGTGGCCGCAGACCGCTCCCGTCCATCGACTGCGACGCGCAGCCCCCAGGCGCCGGCTGCGAGCACGATGCCGGGCAACGCGCCGAGCGCCCACAGCGGCGCCACGTCGGGAAAACAGGCGGTTGCCAGCGCCGTGCAACCGCCGAGCGCGAGCACGATCGGCGTCCGACGGATCGCCGGGCGGTAGACGAACGCCAGGCCGATTGCCAGCGTCGCCCCCGACCAGACGGCCACTATGAACCAGGCCGGGACAAGCCAGGGCAGGGCCGTGCCCGGCCGTCCCACGCCCGAAAACACAACCCGCCGCTCGCGGCGGGGCAGATCGGCATCGCTTTCCCCCCTTACCTGGTCGGGAGAACCCTGTGGCTTCCCGGCAGCGTGGACCCAGTCCGCCAGATCCTCTCGCGATACGACGGGCACGCGATCCGGACCGAGCCGGCTCCACTCCCAACGTTGCTGCACGGTCCACTGCCGCGGTGCACCGATCAGGTATTCGTCGGGCGGCGAATCCACCTCCCAGTAAAACCGCGACTGCTCCACGCCATCGGCGAACCGCGGCGGATCGAGCAGCAGGCGGGACGGCATGGCCGCCCAACTGGCCACCGGGCCGCGCTGCCAGGGAACCAGCGCCCGAATCTCGAGCAGCCAACGCGACCGTTCGGCCCCGGCTCGCGGCGGCAGGTCGATCTCGATCAGCCCGCCGTTCGACACGGGTGCGGGCAGCCGTTGCCCGTCGACGCTCACCGCCAGGCCGGCTCCGGCGTCCGTGTCTCGAATCGCGGTCCACACCGCGGCAGGCAGCGTCACGGGAACGGTTCCGGCACTGCCGGCGATCGCGTACGTGTACACGTCCTCGCGGCGGTCGGGAAACGCCGCCGTCCGCAACCACGCCGCTTCCACGACCACGTCGCCACCGGACGCCGAGCGGCGACGCGTCACGGAGAGCGGCACTCGCTGTTGCGAACGGACCGCGAACCAGGCGCGCAGCGGCTGCCCGCCACCTCCCTCCGGCTCCCGCTTCCAGCCCGGAGACGCGACCTCGGCGAGGAGATCCTTGACCGACGTGACGACCACGGCCTGCCGGCCGATTCGCGCGTCGGCCGGATGGACGAGTGGCACATCGGCCAAGACGCTCGCCCCGGACTGCACCGGCTCGAGCGGCAGTTCGTACGACACCTTGACCTCACCCTGGCCGAGCAGTCGCCGCGTGAGCAGGATGCGAAACAACCGCTGCCCCGCGGGCGCCGCCTCGTCGCCGACCTCGACGGCGTCGAGCAGCTGGTTCTCCTGCCGTACCTCGATCCTCTCCGCCACCTCGGCGGGAACGAGCAGTTCGACGAACTCCAGGGGAACGTTGAAGACGTCGAGCCGGATCGTCTCCTGAACGCGGATGACCCGGTCATCGACGTCGATGACGCTGGCGACGTCGGCATCGACACGCCTGGGAAGGAAGCGACGCTGCGCGACGAATCGCCCCTGCTTGGCATCCAGGCGGTAGGCGAGGGCGGCCCGGTCGCCTTCGGTCCGCGCAACGAGGGCCGTCGTCTGCCGGACGAGTCCCTTCATGTCTTCGCTGTCGGGTTGCACCACGATGTCGCTGGCGGCGTCGACGAACACCGCCGCCGGCCCGACCGCGACGGTCTTCTCCGGTCCGGGCACGGGAAGTTGCCAGTCGAGTCGCTCCACCGCGCGGTCGATCTGCCGCCCGCCGCGGATTTCCACCCGCACTTTGCCCGTCACGCCCTGCGTGAACGGAATCACGAGTCGACCGGACTCGATGGTCCACCCGTCGTCGACCACCGTCGCCGGCCCCACATCCTCGATGGCCCACGACGGGTCGATGGCCAGTTCGATACCGGCTACCGGGGCGCCGCTGGTCGCCACCTGCAGCGTGGCGACGAAGTCGATTCGCTCGGCGCCGACCTGGTAGCGGTACTCCGGTTCGATCACGATGCGACTGCGTCGCGGACGCACGCGGACATCGAGTTTGGCCGCGGCGACGTCGTCGAAAGAAAACGCCGCCACGAACCCCGCCGGCCGGGCAGCGGCGGGGGGATCGATCTGCCGAAGCGTGCCCGTCCACTCCGCCTGCCAGTCCCCCTCCACGACGATGCTGATT
>JBKDUV010000222.1:0-5975 GCA_046339335.1 Planctomycetia bacterium
GACGACAGGACGATCGAGCGTTTCGATGCAAAAGTCGCAGGACGTCCCGACTTGATGGACGGCAAAACCAAACTAACCGTCTACCCCGGCATGATCTACCTCGCGGAGAATGCGTTCATCAATGTCAAGAACTCGTCGCTCGATCTCGAAGCGAAGGTAGAAGTGCAGGGTGACAAAAACCATGGGGTTCTGTTCGCGCAAGGAGGACGTTTTGGTGGCTGGGCTCTTTGGGTCGATCATGGACGACCGATGTACACCTATAACTATCTCGGGCTCGAGGTCTTTCGAGTGAAATCGGGAGAAGCGATGAGCGATGGCAAGCACACGATCAAGATGGCATTCGATTACGATGCCGCCAAGGGCCGTGGTGCTGGTGGCACCGCGTCGATTTTCGTCGATGGCAAGAAGGTAGGGGAAGGGATCATCGGCAAGACGCAAGCGAACGTGTTCTCGCTCGACGACACCGCAGATACCGGAGTCGATACGGGTACGCCTGTCGATGAAGCGTATGGCGAAGGCCGAAAGAATGCGTTCAATGGCCAATTGCAACAGGTGCGTATCGAGTTGCGATGAGTGTGGTTTTCGACGACAGGGCGGCACGAAACGCGGGATCCGTACACGTACGATGGACTTACGGTCCATCGGGCTTTTCCGTGGGTCGGGGGTGTCCCTGCCATGTCTCCGGCCGTTCTCTGCGGGCCTCCGGCCCTCCGTTCACTGCATGTCCGCTGCGCTTCGGCATCCATGCCTGCGCTTGCTTCCGCAGGCCGGCGACATGGCAGGAACACCCCCTTCTTGGCTCCTGACCCACATACCTCCCGGAAGGACCTCAATCATTCGGCGGGGTGGCGGCCGGCACGGGGCCGCTGCCGATGGTCGTCGCCGTCCGGCGGCCCAGGATCGCCTGCGCCCACAACAGGGCGACGAGCACGGCGAGACCGAGCACGGGCAGCAGCCATGGAAGCCGGGCCGACCGCCGTTGCCCCGCAGCGGGCGGGGCTGCGAGAACGGCCCGCGGCAGGGCGAGTTCGACACCGCAGGCTTCCGCGCAGGCCGCCAAGTCCGATGCGAGTGCCACCGGCCGCTGATACCGGTCGTTCGGATCCTTCGCCATCAGCCGGCCGATGATCGCCGCCAGTTGCGGCGGCACGTCAGGCCGCAGGGTGTCGATCGCCGGCGGCTGTTCCTGCTGGTGCTGGAGCAGCTTTTGCACCATCGTGCCGTCGGCAAACGGCGGCCGTCCCACGAGCATGAAGAACAGGGTGCAGCCGAGCGAGTAGAGATCGCTCCGCACGTCGGCGGACCGTGGATCCCGCGCCTGCTCGGGCGAGATGTAATCGAACGTGCCCAGCGTCATTCCGCTCACAGTCAGGTCGTTGCTGCCGGCGGCCGGGGGCAGCCGGGCGAGCCCCATGTCGACGATCCGCGGCTTTCCGGCCGGTGTGATGACGATGTTGGAGGGCTTGATATCGCGATGCACGACGTCACGGGCCGCCGCATGCTCGAGGGCATCGGCCAGCTCGATGGCGATCGAGATCGTCCGGGGCACGTCGAACGGTCCCTGTTCGCGGACGAGATCCCGTAGGTTGCGTCCCTCGATGAACTCGAAGACGATGTAATGCCAGCCCTCGTCGTTGCCCACCGCATGGACACGGCCGATGTTCTCGTGGTCGAGCCGGGCCGCCGACTGGGCCTCGTTGCGGAACCGGCGCACCATCTCCGCATCGGCCGACTGCTGCCGCGACAGGACCTTCACCGCGACGACCCGGTCGAGCGAGGTGTCGACGGCCCGGAACACGGCCCCCATGCCGCCGCCGCCGACGAACTCCTGAAGCCGGTAGGGGCCCAGCGTCCGCCCCGCCAAAGCGGCCCCGATCTCCGCCGTCGAAATGGGCAAGGCACCCGCCCGACCGGGGCCTGACAAGGCAGTCTTGTCCCCGTCCGGCCCCGGATCGGCTCCCGCCTCCGGTTGCCCGCGATTCGTGCTCTCGATCTCCGCCATCATCGGCACCTGCAACGTCGTCCCGGCCGCTTGGCCGGGGACTCTTTCAGCGGCAATCGTACCCGACTCACCGGCGCTGCGTGAGCGTCCGCACCCGGGATTGCAAATGCAGAACGCCGTCCCGCGATCTTCCGCGGAACGGCGTTCCTGTTCGTCGTTCGACGTTCTCGTTCAGCCGAGTCGCACCTTCCGCCGCCGCCGGCGGAGGTACTCGCCACCGAACGCTCCACCCAGTCCGACAGCCGCGAGGACCATCGCACCCGGCTCGGGCACCGCCGCGACGCGGAATCCGTACTGGTCGGAGGCAACCGTATTCGTGTACACCACGTTCTGACTTCCCCAGCGAGCCGCGTTGGCGGTGTTAACCCGCCAGTTGGCTCCGCCGGCGGCAACCTGGTTCGCGTTGGCGGTGTTGATCGTATCGGTGAACTCGGAGACGTTTCCAAAGGCATTCATCAGGCCGTAGTACGAGGTGGCGTTCGGAAACAGGTTACCGGCCACGACACCCGTCGTCTGGGCAGGCGTGTTGCCGCCGCCGTAGTTCGCAACGTTGGACGAGCCGGTGGCGACGGTCGCCACCGATGGAGCCGAATTGCTCTGCGTGGCGTAGTTCCAGTAGCCCGCATTCGTGCTGCCACCCTTGTAGTAGGCCGCCTTGGTGAATTCGTCCAGGCTGGGGAGGAAAACCTGGGCGTTGGCATTGCGGGCCACGGGCGCACCGCTCGTGGAACCGCTCAGCGTGTAGGCCCCCGTCTCGGTAGAGGCCGTCGACGTCGCTCCATTGTTGAGCCAGTTGGCGAATCGAGCTGCGGAGAACCAGGTCACGAACGTGACCGGCCTGTCGGCGAAACCGGCCCGCACAGAGTACTTCGCCCCCGCGGCCGAGCCGCTGTTGAACAGGATGCCGCCGTTGATCGTGTTGGACGTCATGGCCGCGTTGTAGGTTTGGTACTGATTCAAGCCGCTGGGATCGATCGCGTTGAGGAATTTGACGTAATCCGTATTCGTCGTCTCGGTCTTGGCGATCTCGAAAACGCGATTCACGCTCCCCCTCGAGGGTCCGGCCGTTCCGGACGTCGCGGCGTTTCCTGGGTCGCCGACCGTGACGGTGTCGATCGTCACCAGCGGCGCGGCAGTGGCCGCCGCCGCGAGGCTCGCCAGCACCACGGCCAGGGCCGATGCGACGGACCGAACACTCGACATCGGGGCCCCACGGCTCGTGCCCCAGGTCCAGCGCTTGTTGCGCCGCCTGTGGATCCCGTTCACGCAGGCCGGAGCAGCAGAACGACTGCGGTGCTCGGGACGGCGGCTGCGCTGCGGGATCGATGCGCGATCCCTGCGATACTCGATCGTGTAACCGACCTCCATGTCCATCTCGTCAGCGTAGGTACCGATCACTGCGTTCATGAGACTGCTCCTTTGTGAAATGCCCCGTGGGGCGTGAAAAATCCGCTTTTCTGCACCGTTCGAACACCGACCACTGCCGCCGGTCACGCGACCGGAAACGGCAACCAGATCCCCGTCTGAACCTCAGACGCCGACCACATAGGGCATGCGAGCCGGCCCACGTCGCTCCGTCAGCCGCCGGGCCTCGGCGAGCAGGGAGACGAGCGCGTCGCCGCCCGACACGCCGGGCAGATAGACCCAGGCACCGAGTTGCCGCGCCCACAACTCTTCCTCGACGCTCTCTTCCGCCCCGCAGACCACGAGCAGCGTGCCCGGACGGGACGCAAATTCCTCGGCCACTTCGATCGAGTCACTCACCCGCTCGCCGAGCGGACGGGCGATGTCCACGACGACCAGCTGATAGTCGCTGTCGACGGCAGCGGAGAGCTCGGCGGCGTCTCCCGGAGCCTCGCAGCCAGTCCAGCCGCTGAGTTCGGAAACGGCGTCGAGCCGCTTCCGCAGCCCGGGGTCACCCGACACGACCAGGCACTTCAGCACACCGGGAGCACGCACAGTGCGGGGCGACGCCTGGCTCGACAGCGCCCGCACCTCTTCTGACGTGATTCCCACGGCGACGACCATCATGCTTCACCTCTGATTTCGCGTTGGACCGCGACATTGGGGATGCCGACCTTGGAAGCTGCGAACGCCGTCAGGCGATCGCAGCACCGGCCTCTCCGGAGGCTTGTGGGCCTCGCGTGGCTGCCGGTGACGGGAGAAAGGAAAAGCACACCCCGTGCCAAACTCGCGGCACGCTGGAAACAAGGAGAAAAGACCGCGGAAAAACAGGGGCCAGACGCCGATGGATGCCACTTCGCCTGGAGCACGGCCGATCCGCTGGAGATTCACCGAAGTGGTGGGCCCGCCAGCCGCGGCCGAGCCGAATGAGGGGGGAAAACCGGCGGTTTTCCGCCGTTTCACCCCCGATTCACCGCCGCGGTGAGCCGCTCACCGACCGAGTGATCGGCCCAATCCTCTTGTCGCCGCCGCGGAGAAAGCCCCCGCCTGTGCCAGCCTTCCTCCGCGCGTCCTCGGACGAGAGATGCCTCGGCAACCTGGGAGGGGATTGCGGCCGCGACGGGAATCACGCTGCTCAGCGTCCCACGGGTCCGACAATGGCCGAGGGACGACTCTCGCGGAGCGGATCGACGTGGAATCGTGTCACGGCCGGAATCATCGTTCGGGGCCCGTCAACGTCGGCCTGTTTCTCGCTGCTCTCGCCGCCGCGCCCGCGGTCGCCGCGGACCTCGGCACCGACCGCGACGCCTTCACTCCGGCAACGCACGTCGTCGAGCCCGGCACGCTGCTGCACGAGTCTTCCTACGTGTTCATCGACAACCCGGTAGGACTGCCCACCAACAACTACCCTGAGTGGCTGTTGCGGATCGGCGGCAACGAGTGGTTCGAGTTGCGGTTCGGCGTCAACTACGGGATCGGCTCCCAGGGGACGATCGTGACAAGCGTCGAGGTCGGAGAGGGCACCCTCGACGGCAGCCGGCTCTACGAGACGAGCATCCTCTACGGATTCAAGCTGCAGACCTCCCGGCAGGCGGGCTGGCTGCCGGAGTCGGCTTTCATCATGGAGGCTTCCACTCCGGCCTTCGGCGACTCGTTCGGCACCGTGCCCGTCGCCACAGGGGTGGCAGGCTGGGAACTTCCCGGTGGCTGGCGGTTCGACACGGCCCTTCGCTACGCCTACGCAGAGGGACATCAAGGCTGGTTCAGCCGCTGGAGCCCCTCGGCCGTGATCCGCCTGCCGGTGACGGAACGCTGGGAGTTGCACGCCGAGTGGTTCGGTTCGTACTCGGCCGGCCTCAGTCCACCACGCAGCCAGCCCTTCTTCAGCCCCGGCACCCACTATCTCATCGGCCGAAACATGGAGATCGGCCTGCGCGTCGGCTGGGGGCTCGGTGGCGACGCGGCCCCGTTCTTCTCCGACGCCGGCCTGGGCTGGCGCTGGTGACCGCCACCGCCGCCGCACCGCCGTCGCGGTGACACGGTCGTGACACGGCCGCACAGCCGCGACTCGTATGCTCTTCTCGGGACACGAACCCGGAGAGACGACGGCATGCTGATCTTTGCCCCCTGGCGAGGCGCGCGCATCTGGATGGTCGCCACGGTCATCGCTGCTGCTGGCATCCCGTTCAGCAGCCTGCTGTATGTCGGCGCCGGCGAGACGCCGCGATTCCTCCTCGACAAGGGCCACTGGGCCGAGCAGCCGTGATAGCTGGCGACGTTTTATTGCCATGTCATCGCCGCCTCGCTCAGCTTTCTCGTCGGCATTCCTCTGATGATCCCCGCCTGGACGCGGCGGCACCCGGCGTGGCATCGCCTGTTCGGATCCACCTCCGTCAACGCCGTCCTCCGGGCCGCCCGGCCCCGGCCACCGGTCATGCCGGGATTGAAGCGACTCATACGGGTCACACTTGACCCTCGCGCGGTTCGCCGGTCGGGGTTGCCCATGCCCCATCGCCGGACGTTCGCGGACGCCATCGTGGCATCCGCTCACTCAGACCGGCCCGCGCTT
>JBKDUV010000223.1:0-3474 GCA_046339335.1 Planctomycetia bacterium
CGTCCGATTCCTTGGCAATCAGGCGAGCAAGCCTGCGACGATCGCCACGCGTCCGTTCGGGGACATCCATGCGGCCTCCTTGTCTGGGGGCCGCATCATCCCATCGGCAGGCAAAGGGCGCAAGATGGAAAAGCGGGGCGGAGGCGCGCAGATCTCAAGTGGGGGCCGTATTTCATCGCCCATGCCGACGAGGTCCGGCCCAAGGACGAGGTCGATCTGCTCCTCGATCCGCCCCCCGACCTCGTGACCGAGGTGGAGATCACATCCTCGGCGATCGCCAAGCTGAAGCTGTTTGCGGCGATGGGCGTGCCCGAGGTCTGGCGGCACGACGGCACCGGGCTCACGATGCTGGCCCGGGCCGGCGACGGCTGCGAGCCGATCGAGTCGAGCGTCGGGCTGCCCGGCCTGACGGCCGCGATGATCGACGCCTTCGTGGCCCGCCGGTTCGAGATCGGCGAGACCGCCCTGATCAGGGAGCTTCGCGCGGCCGTCGCGGCCGGCTGACCGGTGCCTCAGGCGCCCGCCGCCTCGGGCTCGAGAAACTTCCCCATGGCCCGAAACTTCTCGTACCGGGCCGCGACCATCGCGTCGCGCGGCTGTGCCACGAGCTCGCGGAGCGAGCGGACGAGATACGTCTTGAGCCGGGCCGCCATCTGCCGCGGATGCCGGTGGGCCCCGCCCGCCGGCTCCTCGATGACCGCGTCGATGACGCCGAATTCCTTGAGATCCCGCGAACGGATCCGCAGGGCCCGGGCCGCGTCGGCCTTGTAGTCGACGCTCTTCCAGAGAATGCCGGCGCAACCCTCCGGACTGATCACGCTGTAGTAGGCGTTTTCCAGGACCGCCACCCGGTCGCCGACGCCGATGCCCAGCGCCCCGCCCGACCCCCCTTCCCCGATCACCACGCACACGATCGGCACCGGCAGCGTGGCCATGAGGAACATGCTCTCGGCGATCACCTGCGCCTGCCCGCGCTCCTCGGCTCCGACGCCCGGATAGGCGCCCGGAGTGTCGATCAGGCAGATCACCGGCAGGCCGTACTTCGCTGCCAGCCGCATCTTTCCCATCGCCTTGCGGTAGCCCTCGGGGTGGGCGCAGCCGAAATGGCAGGCCTGCCGCTCGGCGAGCGTCTTCCCCTTCTGGTGACCGAGCACCATCACCTTGTGCTGGTCGAGCTTGGCGAAGCCCGTCAGCAGTGCCCGGTCGTCGCCGAACGACTTGTCGCCGTGCAGCTCGACGAACTCGTCGAACACGAGCTCCAGGTAGTCGCTCGTCTTCGGCCGGTTGGGATGCCGCGAGACCTCGATCGTCTGCCAGGCGTCGAGGCCGGCGAACACCTGCCGCTGGACCTCGGCCAGCTCGCGCTTCAGCCGCCGCACCTCCTCCTGCTGCCCGGTGCCCAGCGGACCGGCCTCGAGGGCGGCGATCCGGTCCTCGATCTCGTAGATCGGCTTCTCCAGCGGGAGCCTGTGCAATCCGGCGGCCATGTGGTTTTTCTCGTGGGCGATCCGCGTGTGGATGGACGACTCACAAAAATTGTCTCCGCGCCGCGCGGCCGGAGTCAACCGGAAAAACGCCCCGCTCCGGTGCCGCCGTCAGCCGGGGAGCCGCTCCAAAAGACGGATCGTCCGCAGCCGCTGGAGCACTTCCCGCATCGATCGGGGCCGCCCCGTCGGCTTCTTGGCGAGCAGTCGGCGGAGCAGTTCCGAGGCGCTCGTCGTCACGTTGCGATTGAACTTCTCGATCGACGGCGCGGCCTCGGCGACGTGCTTGTTGAGCAGGTCGTTGGTATTTGACGCCGTGAACGGGGGCCGGCCGGCGAGCAGTTCGAAGAGGACGCAGCCGAAGGAGTAGATGTCGGACCGGGCGTCGAGCGGGGCACCGCGGATCTGCTCCGGCGACATGTAGCTCGGTGAGCCCTGTGCCGGCACGCCGCGGCCGAGCAGCCGGCCGAGCAGTCCGGCGGCCGGTGCCGCGATCGCCAGGTCGACGAGCTTCACCTGCCCGTCCGGCGCCGCCAGTACGTTTTCCGGCTTGACGTCACGGTGCACCCAACCGCGGGCGTGGAGGTGGTCGAGGGCCAGGGACAGTTCCGTGACGATCCGCTGCAGCCGCGGCGCGAGGGCGTCGGTGCCGGCGACGATCTGCTGCTTCAGGTTCGGATGCGGAAACAGTTCGAGGACGAGGTACGGCACGCCCCCCTGCTCCTCCAGCCGGTCGATGCGGATCACCGTCGGATGATCGAGCGACTTGGCGACCTTGAGTTCGTGCTTGAGAAGCCCGCGCTGCTCCTTGTCGTCGGCCTTGTCGGGCACGATCGCCTTCACCGCCACCCGCTGGCCGGTCCGGTCGTCGACGGCCTCCCAGATCTGGCAGTGCCGGCCGGTGCCGAGTTGCTGGACGAGTTTCAGCGTGCCGAGTCGTTCGGGGAGCCGGGCCATGCGTCGTGATCCAGGTGAATCGAAACCAGTGTCAATCCTGCAGGGGGCGCGGTCGGGCCTGCGGCGGGCCGGCTCCGGGCCGCGAGCGCCGCTGCGACCCACTCCGGCTGCCGTCGTCCGGCCCCGACCATCACGAGGGTGCCAGCGATGATCCGCACCATGTTGTACAAAAATCCGTTGCCCTCGACCTCGATCCAGACCTCGGCCCCGGGCCGGTCGTCGGCCGGTCCGCCGGGTTCGTCCGCGGCGACCGTCCGCCGGACCGTGAGCGAGTGGATCGTGCGCACCTTTGAGAGCCGCGTCGAGGGGGTCGATTCAAAACTCGTGAAGTCGTGCTCGCCGATGAGGTGGCCGGCCGCGGCCTGCATCCGGGCGTCGTCGAGCCGGCCCCGCCAACGCCACACGAGGTGCCGCTGCAGGACCGGCCGCCACGGGGCGTCGTGGATCCGGTAGCGGTACCGCTTCCGCACCGCCGCCGCGACGGGGTCGAAGTCGGCCGTGACCTCGCGGCCTTCGATGACGGTCACGTCGGGAGGAAGGCGGGCATTGATCGCCCGTACCCAGGCATCGACGGCGAGGTCGGACGACGTCGTGAAGGCGGCGACCTGGTCGAGGGCGTGGACGCCGGCATCGGTGCGGCTGGCGCCGCGAACGACCACGTCCTCCCCGGAGATCGTCCGGATCGCCTCGGTCACGACCCCCTGCACCGTCGTCCGGCCGGGCTGCGTCTGCCATCCGGAGTAGCGGGTGCCCTCGTAGGTCAGCCGCAGGCCGATCCGCCGCGCCGGCGCGGGCCCGTCCGCCAGGGTCATGCCCGCACCGTCGGCGCTCCCGTTCGTCGGCCGGCCGCGAGCAGTTCAGCGATCTGCACCGCGTTGGTCGCCGCCCCCTTCCGCAGGTTGTCCGACACGCACCACAGCGCGATGCCCGTGGGGCTCGAGGCATCCTCGCGGATCCGGCCCACGAACACCTCGTCGCGGCCGCTGCAGTCGCGCGGCATCGGATACCGCTTGGCGTCGAGATCGTCCACGAC
>JBKDUV010000224.1:0-8949 GCA_046339335.1 Planctomycetia bacterium
CAGGTCGTCCATGTGCATGAATTGGACGCCGATCGACCGGCAATAGGTGTTTCTCAGCCGCTGAATGATCTGCCGCAGCGACATCGACTGCGGCCCCTCGATCGTGTCGGTCGAGAAGGACCGGTCCATGTCCTCCTCGGTGAGGTGGTAGAACCGCGGATCGAGCTCGGGAAGCCCGGGCCGCGGCCGGCCGAGCGGATCGATCTCCGCCATCAGGTGGCCGCGGACGCGGTAGGCGCGGACGAGTTGATCGACGCGATCCTGGAGGAACGCCACCCGCTCCTCGGCCCGCACCTCGGCGGCCGAGGGCAGCGGAAGAGGCTTGGCCTCCCCGGCGGGTGCGGCCGGCAACCTGACGTCGCCATTGGCAATCGCCAGCGCGTGAGCCGTGGCGATGCCGTCCGGGGTCACCAGTTTTCCATTGACAGGCCCCGCCGGCACGCCACCGGCCGCCGGCGGACGCCCACCGTTCCCCTGCGCGAGGCCGCCGTTGCCCGCCTCGCGCTGCAGGGCGGCGAAATGCGGACGCCACTCGTCCGGCACGCTGGCAGGATCGTGCTGAAAGCGTTCGAAGAGATCTTCGAGGAACGAAAGGCTGGCGGTACCTGCGGCGTCGAGGGTGTCGCGTGTGCTCACGGAATCTGTCCAGGCGGATGCGGATACGGGCAGGCCAGGCGGGCTACATCGCCAGCAGCAGGCGGCCGGGGCTTTCGAGATAGCCGATCACCTCGTTGAGGAACCGGGCGGCCATCGCCCCGTCGATGACGCGATGGTCGTAGGACAACGAGAGCGGCATCATCAGCCGCGGCTCGATCCTGTCCTCGTGGACCACCGGCATGCGGCGCGACCGGCCCACGAGGAGGATCGCGACCTCGGGCCAGTTGATGATCGGCGTCGAGTAGGCGCCGCCGACCGCCCCGAGGTTGCTGATCGTGAACGTGCCGCCGCGCAGATCCTCGATACCGTACTGCGCGTTCTTGGCCATTTCGGCCGTGTCGGCGATCGCCTGCGCGATCTGCGGGATCGAGAGCTGGTCGCAGTCCCGCAGCACGGGAACGACCAGCCCGCGGGGCGTGTCGACTGCGAGCCCGACGTTCACGTACTCCTTGTAGACGATCTCCCCCTTCTCCATGTCGACCGAGGCATTGACGCCCGGGTGCTGCTTCAGGGACAGGCTCACAGCCTTGATCACGAACGAAAGCGCCGTCAGCTTGAGGTTGCCCTTGGCGTACTCGGCGGCGCTCGCCTTTCGTAGGTGCTCGAGTTCGGTTACGTCGGCGTCGTCGAAGTTGGTGAGGTGGGGAATCGTGGTCACGCTGCGGGCCATGTTGGCGGCGATCGTCTTGCGCATCCGCGACATCTGCTCGCGGCGAATCGGCCCCCAGTCATCCCGCTCGGTCGCCGTCGACTCGTACCGTGTACGGCCCGCCGCAGGTGCCGCGCTCGCCTGCCGGACTGCGGCAATGACGTCCTCGCGGACGATCCTGCCGGCTGGCCCGGTCCCGCGCACGCGGGCCAGGTCGACGCCAAGTTCCCGGGCCAGTCGGCGGACGGCGGGCCCGGCGGGCTCCACGGTGGCAGCGGCGGGCTCGTCGCGGCCGGCGGCAGCGGGGGACGGAGATGCGACCGGCTGCGGCGGAACGGGAGCAGACGCCGGCTCAGGACGAGGCGCCGGGGCCGGCGCGGGAGCGGCGGGAGGTGCCGATGCCACCGCCGGCGCGGGGGGCGCTGCGGGAGCCGCGGGCTGCGCAGATGCGGGCGCCGTACCAGCAGCGTCGATCACGACGAGCGGCTGCCCCACCGCGACGGTGTCCCCCTTCTTCACGAGCACCTTGGCGATCCTACCGCCGGGCGGACACGGAACCTCGATCACGGCCTTGTCAGTCTCCACCTCCAGCAACGCCTGTCCCGGCTTCACCACGTCTCCTTCCGAGACGAACACACTGACCACGTCACCGGAGGCGATGTTTTCGCCAAGATCGGGAAGCTTGAATTCTGTTGGCATCTGCTCGCTTTCGTCACAATGAATGTCGTTGCACGTTATCCACTCCGGCCCGTCCGCAATGCCGCCGGCCCGATCGTCAGCCGTCAGGCCGACGCGGCGTCGATCTTCTCGGGGTCGACCCCCAGTTCGCGAATCGCCTCTGATACGACCCGCGCCCCAATCGCGCCCGCCGCCGCCAGCCGGGACAGCGTGGCGATGACGATGCATTCGGCATCGACCTCGAAGTGCCGGCGCAGCGGGCCGCGGGTCTCGCTCCGGCCGAAGCCGTCGGTCCCCAGGGCAAACAGGCCGCCGGGAATCCAAGGGTCGAGCTGCTCGGGCACCGCCCGGACGTGGTCGCTGGCCGCCACGTAAACTCCGCCGGCATCGCCGACTTGGCTCTCGAGGTAGCTCCGCCGCGGGGCTATTTCGGGATGCAGCATGTTCCAACGCCGGCATTCCTGGGCCTCGCGTCGTAGCTCCTTCCAACTCGTCACGCTCCAGACCGTGCTCGGAACTCCCCAGCGGCCGGCAAGCAGCTCGGCGGCCCGGATCACCTCGCGGAGGATCGCGCCCGAGCCGAGCAGGTGCACCGGCGGGCACTTCTTCACCGCGGGGGAAGCCGCCGCGGCCGCGACCTCGCGCAGCCGGTACATCCCCTTGAGGATGCCCTCCGTGCAGTCGGGGGGCATCGGCGGCATCTCATAATTTTCGTTGTACACCGTGAGGTAATAGATCCAGTCCTCGCCCTTGGCGTACATCCGCTCCAGTCCGTCGAGCATGATCACCGTCGCCTCGTACACGAAGGCCGGATCGTAGGCGCGGACGGTCGGATAGGCGATGGCGAACATCTGGCTGTTGCCATCCTGGTGCTGCAGCCCCTCGCCATTCAGGGTTGTCCGACCGGCGGTGCCCCCGAGGAGAAAGCCGCGGGCCCGACAGTCGCCCGCCGCCCAGATCTGGTCGCCGATCCGCTGGAAGCCGAACATCGAGTAATAGATGAAGATCGGGATCATCGGCACGCCATGGCTGGCGTAGGCGGTGCCGGCCGCGATGAAACTGGAAATGCTCCCCGCCTCGGTGATTCCCTCCTCGAGGATCTGCCCGTCCTTCGCCTCGCGATAGTAGAGCAGTTGGTCGGAGTCGACCGGTTCGTAGAGCTGGCCGGTGTGGGCGTAGATGCCGCACTGCTTGAACAACGGGTCCATGCCGAAGGTTCGCGACTCGTCGGGCACGATCGGCACGATGTAGCGGCCGATCGACTTGTCCTTGAGCAGCGAGGCCATGAGCGTGACGACGCCCGTGGTGGTGGAGACCTCCCGGCCGGCGCTCTTCTCGATGAACCCCGTATACTCGGCGAGCGATGGGGTCTTGAGCACCGGCCCGCGCCGCGGCCGGCTGGGAACGTAACCGCCGAGCGCCTCGCGCCGCTCGCGCAGATAGCGCATCTCGGGCGAATCCTCCGGTGGCCGGTAGAACGGCGCCTTCGCCACTTCGTCGTCCGAGATCGGGATGCCGAATCGCGAACGGAAGGCCCGCAATTCCTCCTCGTTGAGCTTCTTCTGCTGGTGGGTGACGTTCCTGCCTTCCCCCACCTCGCCGAGGCCGTAGCCCTTGATCGTCTTGGCGAGAATCACGGTCGGCTTTCCGTGGCACTTCATGGCCGCGTCATAGGCGGCGTAGACCTTCTCCGGATCGTGCCCGCCGCGCCGCAGCTTCTTCAGTTTTTCGTCGGAAAGATGCGCCACCATCTCGAGCAGTTCCGGATGGGCGCCGAAGAAATGCTCGCGGATGTAGCCGCCCGGCATGACGACGTACTTCTGGTACTGACCGTCGATGACCTCGTTCATCCGCTTGACCAGCAGCCCCTGGTCGTCCCGCGCGAGCAGTGGATCCCACTCGTCACCCCAGATCACCTTGATGACGTTCCAGCCGGCGCCACGGAATACGCCTTCCAGTTCCTGGATGATCTTGCCGTTGCCGCGCACCGGACCGTCGAGCCGCTGCAGGTTGCAGTTGATCACGAACACGAGGTTGTCGAGCTTTTCCCGGGCCGCGAGCGAAATCGCCCCCAGCGTCTCCGGTTCGTCACACTCGCCGTCGCCGATGAATCACCACACTTGCTGGCGGCTGGTCTCCTTGATTCCCCTGTCCTGGAGGTACTTGTTGAACCGGGCCTGGTAGATCGCCATCAGCGGACCGAGCCCCATCGATACGGTGGGAAACTCCCAAAACTCCGGCATCAGCCAGGGATGCGGATAGCTCGAAAGTCCACCGCCGACCGCCAGTTCGCGTCGGAAGTTCTCCAGTTGCCGCTCGCCGATCCGGCCTTCGAGAAAGGCCCGCGCGTAGATTCCCGGAGAAGCATGCCCCTGGAAGAAGACCTGGTCCCCGGAGTAGTCGTCGCCCCGACCGCGGATGAAATGGTTCATCGCCACCTCGACCAGCGTCGCAGAGGACGCGAAGGTGGAGATGTGGCCGCCGATGCTCTTGTCCTCACGATTCGCCCGCACGACCATCGCCATCGCATTCCAGCGGATGATGCTCTTGATCCGCCGTTCCAATTCACGATTGCCCGGAAACTGTGGCTGCCGGTCGGTTGGGATCGTGTTGATGTAGGGCGTGGTGGCCGAGAAGGGGATCGGAACGCCGAGCCGATAGGCCTCCTGCTCGATGGCGTGGAGCAGGTAGGCCGCCCGATCGCCCCCCCGGCTGTTGATCACGTAGCGGAGTGAAGCGAGCCCCTCGCGGGTCTCCGTCGGGTCGGCATCGACCGCTGCGACGCCGTCCACGACCTCGGGTTGTCCGGACGACTCGGCGGACATCTGCCCGATGGCCCGCGGCGCGTGGGCACCTCGTGGCAAGCCGGCGGGCCCGGTCCGCACTGGCGGTTCAACGGGCTCGCTGGCTGGGTTGTCGATTTCGGGGCTGGCCATGGCGGGCTCCGGGAGGGAGGGCGGTCGCGGCCCATTATTCCGCCGCGTCCGGACCCCGTAAAGGCCGTTCTGTGGGCGACTCAGACGCAGGCGGTCCGCCTCACGACTTCGCTGCCTCGTTCCGCGGCCGATAGATTTCGGTCGCCAGACCGAAGTAATTCTCCGCGGAAAATGCCAACGTTTCCCCGAGCGTGGGGTGCGGATGGATCGATTCCATCAGGTCCCGGGCCGAGCAGCCCATTTCGATGGCCAGCACACCCTCGGCGACAAGTTCCCCTGCTCCCGCCCCGACGAATCCGACTCCGAGCACCGCGTCCGTTTCTGGATCGACGAGCATCTTCGTCAATCCGTCGGTGCGGCCCAGGGCCTGGGCGCGGCCGCTGGCCGCCCAAGGATAGCGGCTGATTTCCACCGTTCGGCCCGTGGCCGCCGCCTCCTGCTCGGTGAGACCGGCCCAGGCAATCTCCGGGTCGGTAAACACGACGGCGGGGATTGCCCGCGGCGCGAACAGGGCCGGTTCGCCGTGCAGTGCCTCCACGGCCACCTTGCCTTGATGGCTGGCACGATGGGCGAGCATCGGTTCGCCGCAGACGTCGCCGATGGCGAGAATCCGCGGATCGGCGGTCCGCTGTCGGCCGTCCACCTCGACGAACCCCTTCGCATTCACCCTGACGGCGGTGTTTTCCAAACCGATGCCGTCGGAATTCGGCCGTCGCCCGACTGCCACGAGGACGCGGGAAAAGTCCCGCGCCGTCTGGCCATCCGGCCCCTCGATGTGGACCCGGATCGACGTGCCGCGATCCTCCAATTTCACCACCTTGGTGTTCAGGTGAATCTTTTCGAAGAGCTTTTCAAGCCGCTGGTGCAGCGGCTTGACGAGGTCCCTGTCGGCACCGGGGAGAAGACTGTCGGTGAGTTCCACGACCGAGACCTTCGACCCCAGTTCGGCGTACACCGTCCCCATTTCCAGGCCGATGTAGCCTCCCCCCACCACCAGCAGCGAGTCGGGGATGTCGCGAAGTTCCAGAGCCCCCGTCGAGTCCATCACCCGGTCGCTGCCGATGTCGAACGCCGGGATCCGTGCGGGCCGCGATCCACTAGCGAGGATGCAATGGTCGAACGTGACGGTCTGCGATGCACCGCCCGGTTCGACCGCCGCAATTTCCAGGGCCTGCGAGCCGGTGAACCGGGCATTGCCGCGGACAATCGTCACGTTGCGTCGTCGGGCCAGGGTCGCCAGGCCACCGGTGAGCGTGCCGATCACCTTGTCTTTTCGGCCACGCAAGGCGTCGAGGTGCAACGCTGGCCTGCCGAACTCGAGCCCCCAGCCGGCCAGTTCCTTGGCTTCCGCCAGCACGCGCCCGACGTGGAGCAGTGCCTTCGAAGGGATGCAACCGCGCAGGAGACATGTGCCACCGAGACGGTCGTCGCGTTCGACGATGGCGACTTTCATGCCCAGGTCGGCCGCGAGGAATGCGGCGGCGTAGCCGCCAGGACCACCACCAAGCACAACCAGGGGAACGTGCATCGCGTCGACTCCTCTACAGAGCAGCCCGCAGCCCCCGGTGAACCGCGTTTGTCCGGCCGTCGAGGGCAGGAACCGCCAACCGGGGCGGCGGGCAGAGAACCGGATGTTGTAGATTCGCCGGTCCGTTCATTCAAGAAACGCCCGCGGAGCCGCCCGTGAAACGCGCCTGGTGTCGTCTCGGCGGATCCAGTGGAGGCCGAACCGCGTGTCGTCCGGGTGGATGGCTGCGGCCGCGGTTCGCCCTCGATCTGAGGAGCCTGGCGGCCTTTCGCATCGCCGCCGGCGCCATTCTCGTGGCTGACGCGGTCTTTCGCACGCGTGACTTCGGCCTGATGTTCGCCCCCGACGGATTCTTCCCCCTGCCGGCACTACGGCAGACGTGGAACGCGGACCCTTCGGTTTGGTCCGCGACGTTTCTCGTCGATCGCGGCTGGTGGGGGGGCGTCGTGCTCGCGTTGCAAGGCATCGCCGGCTGCTTTCTGGCGTGCGGCTGGGGAACGCGGCCGGCCACGATCGTCGCCTGGGTGGCCCACCTGAGCGTGGTGCGGCGCACGCTGCCCGCGACGAACGCCGGAGATGCCTGGCTGGGCACGCTCCTCTTCTGGTCGATGTTTCTCCCGCTCGGTTCCGTCTGGTCGATCGACGCGGCACGACGCCGAACGGACCCGCCCGCCCCGCGCACGGCATCCGTCGCCTCGGCGGCCTTCATGCTCCAGGTGCTCGTCGTCTACCTGGCCGCGGGGCTCGCGAAGTGGAACGCCAGTTGGCTGTCGGGGGAGGCGATCCGCCGCGCGCTCTCGGTCCACGATCACGGCACGCCGCTCGGCACGTGGGTCGCCGGCGCCGATTGGCTGATGCGGCCGCTGACGTGGAGCGTGGTCGGCTTCGAGATCCTGCTGCCGCCCCTGTTCCTGCTCGCATCGACATCCCGGATCCGGCTGCCGATCGCCTTCTGCTTCATCTTCTTCCACGTCGCCATCCAGGCGACGATGTCGGTGGGATTGTTCGCTGTAATCGGCATGACGGCCTGGCAGGCGCTGCTCCCCGGATCGGTGTGGCCGGGGCCGAAGCAGCCGGCCGCCGACGCCGCCGACGCCGGGAAAATGCCTCGATTCGCCGCCGTGCCGTGCGCCATCCTCGCGTCTCTCGCCGCGGTCGGACTGGTGCATGGCATGTCACCCTGGCAGGCCCAACCGCTTCCGGGGGCCGTTCGCGTGCCGCTCAACGCCTGCGGGCTGGTTCAAGAGTGGGGCATGTTCGGCTTCGTCTATCCGACGGAGCAGTGGGTCTATGCATCCGCGCGACTCGCCGATGGTCGCCAGGTCGACCTGCTGCGCCAGGGTGGCCCCCTGGAGCCGGACCAACCCCGGGGTGGATTCACGTCGCTGCCGAACAATCGCTGGCATAAATTGGCATGGCTCCTGCCGCGGCCCAAGTTCAGGCCGCTCGCCCCACACGTGGCGGCGGCCCTGTTCCGCGACTGGAACTCCCGCCATGGTCCCGATGCGCAGGTCGTGACGTTGGAGCTTCGGGCCGTGGTGCAGGGCATCGCCGGCGACGCCGGAAACCGGCACGAGCAACTTTTGGCCTCATGGCCCGAACGCGGCACCGGCGGGGCGGGAAACCTGGAGCGGTTTCTCGAGGAGACGAGGAGGGAGGATGCCGTAAGGCGCTAGCCCTTAAAAAGCGAATGCGAAGCGGCCGGTTCTGCCATTTTATGGTTCTTCGGGGATTTTCGTGGCACGTTCTGTCGGATTCTGGAGCTGCGATGGCTTAGAGTGGTGGGATGGAAACACTTGCCAAGACATCCAGAGGAAGGCACGGTTGTGCGGAGTCCGGACGGCGTCGAGGAGCCGATGCACCTCGTCGACGGTCAGCGCGTCGGGGAGCGTCTTCTGCTTCGGGACGCGGAGCTTCAAGAGCGTGGCCCACTCGCGTGGCACGGAGTGGGTGTAGAAGAACTTGATGCCGCTGTGGGCGATCTTGAGGGCGCTGGGGGAGAACCGGCGGTCGTTCTTGAGGTACAGGAAGTAGTCGCGGACCTGCGGCTCGGTGAGCCGGTCCGGGGACTGGCAGTAGTGGGCAGCCAACTTCCGTACGGCACGGACGTAGGCTTCCTGGGTGCGTTCGCTGCGGCCTGTCAGCTGCAGGTCTTGGATCATTCGCTGGCGAAGCGCGGACAGTGGGCGCGTGGCAGTCATCGTGAACCCTTTCGCAAAGGAGGAAGAAAAAACCCTTGCGAGCGACGATGATTGCCGTGACGGCACGTCGCCAGCGGGGCCGTTCACCCCTGAAAAGCCGGGACTATCCGGCTACAATACGAAGGCTGAGATCGGCCTGCCGCGGAGCGGCTTACTTGAACAATCGGGTAGGCGGGCGGATTGCTCCGCCCGCCCCCCACACCACGTAGCATGCGGGTCCGCACTACGCGGTTCGACGGAGCGGAGCACGCTTGACCCAGAGTGATTTCAGCGACACCGGTCCCTGATCGTGCAGCCAGG
>JBKDUV010000225.1:0-6104 GCA_046339335.1 Planctomycetia bacterium
CTTTTGTTCGACCTGTGAGAACGGAACCCAAAGAGCCGGATGTGTGAACCACAAGTCCGGTTCCGTGAGAGGCCTGGGGGCGAAAGCCCCCGGGCCTACTCGACCGGTGACATGGCAGGGACACGCCCGACCCACGGAAAAGCCAGATGGACCGAACTTGCCGGCTGCCACCTGGGCAATCTGGTCAAGATTCAGGCCCCGCGTCAGCAGGTCCTTCCGGTAGCTTTCACTGGCTGCCTGCAGCCGGCGGAGTTGCTGATCGACCTCGATGATCCGCACCTGCGGAATCGCGCCTTCACCGATCTGGGAAAGCCGTTGCCGTTTCTCCGTCTCGAGTTCGATGTCGCGGGTGACCTTGAACAGCTCGGACTGCGTGTTGTGGATGTATTCACTCACCAGCCGAAGGGTGAAGAGCCGGCCACCAGGCCGGACCGTGTCGCCCGCAAACGCATGGATCTGCGTCACGACGCCCACAGCCGGCGATGTCACGCCGCTGTCCGACATCCCCGGCCGGTCCGTGATCTCGCCCGGGACGATGACCGATCGCCAGTAGTTCGAGAGCTTCGCGGGGCGCGAGACCAGCTTGAGGTTCTGTTGCGCCTGCGGGCTCAACTCGAGCACCTTGGCCAGCGGCGCCGCAGACGAACCGAACGACGGCGTTGAACATAGGACACTCAGCTTGTGAAAAGTGGACCAATCACGAAACGGGCGAAGGGATCATGGATGACAAGGTGCCGGACCCAGGCGGACCGTCACCGCGGCCACGGCTGTTTCACGTAGAGCACCGCGAACGGCACGAACACCGAGATCGCGATCGCTTCCTGCAGGATCTTCACCTGCCCGCGGTTCATCGTCGTGTGGCCGATCCGGTTTGCGGGCAACTGCAGAAGATGTTCGGCGAGCGCGACGCCCCGGCTCACCAAGGCCGCGATGAACGAAGGCCGGCCGCTCACGGCCCGAACCGTCGCGCCCGGCCGACGCATGCGTTTTTCGTATGTCTGTCGAGGTGGCGGGCCCGGGCGGCATGTCGCACGATGTCAAGCGGCCGAACACCGGACTTTTGCCCGGCCTCAGGTTCGAACCCGCCTCGCCAAACCCGCCGCAAGGCGGTCGAGCGTGACGCTCCGATCCTCCAGGCCGATGTGAACGCGGATGATGCTCATCCCGGTCCTGTCAGCAAGACATTTCTCCAGGGCCGCGTCAAACTCACCCTCCGTCCGAACCTCGTATCCCGTTCCGCCGCCGAGCACCTGGGGCAGCAGTTGATACTGCCAGGGATTGATGTCGTTGAACGTCCCTTCGTGCAGCAACCGTTCCGTGCCGTAGCCCCGGTTGTCGAGCACGATCACGGTGACTGCGAGACCGCGCTTCACGATCGTCGAAAGTTCCATGCCCGTCATCTGGAAGGCCCCGTCGCCGACGAGCGCGATCACCTTCATGTCCTGGCGGGCCATCTTCGCCCCCAGCGTCGCCGGGACGGCGAAGCCCATCGAGGTGTAATAGGCCGGCGATATGAACTGCGTCTGCCCGCGAATCACCAATTCGCTCGATGCGAACAGGGCGTCGCCCACGTCCGCGATTACGATCGTCCGGTCGTCGAGCGACTCGTCGAGCCGCCGCACGAGGCGGGTCGTCGTGATCGGCTTGTCGGCGGCGATGGCAAACGGCCCCGTGGCAGCAGTCGGCCCCGGCGGCAGCGTTCTCCGCGCACCCTTCGGCTTCGCGGCTACCAGGGCACGAATGAAGTCCTCCAGCAGCACGTCATGAAAGTGATGATGACTGATCCGAAGATCCTCGCTGTTGGCAAAGATGCTCCGTGTGGCGTCGAGCTTCGCGGTGAAGATGCCGAGGTCGATGTCGGTGAGGATGGTGCCCAGCAGGATCACGCAATCGCTCTCTTCGACGAACTCGGTGACTTCGGCTCGGCCCATCGCTCCCTCGTAGAGCCCGATGTAGAGCGGGTGCACCTCGCTGACTACGCTCTTCGCGAGCATCGTCGCTGCGATCGGTATGCCCGACGCTTCGGCCAGGGCGATCGCGTCGGCCTGGAGGCCGTAGCGGTGCAGTTCGATGCCCGCGATGATGACCGGACGCTGGGCGGCTTCGATCCTGGTCACCGCCTCGCGCACCGCCTCCGCGAGCGCCGCCGGATCGCTGCGCCGCGCGGGCTGAGTGTAGGGCCGGATCTGGTCGGGCGCCACCGCCACCATGTCGCGGGGCAGTTCCGGGTACACCGGCCGCTTCAACCGCTGCGCCGTATCGAGGAGTAGGTCGATGTCGCGAAACGCGGTGGCTGGATCGACGATTTCGCGACACGCTGCGCAGATCTTCTCGAACACCTCCAGCTGCGTCCGCCACTCGCGCACGCGATGATGCAGGAGCGGATCGTTGGCCCGCTCTCCCATCCCGGGTGCGCCCGAGATCATCACGACGGGGCTTTTCTCCGCATAGGCGCCGGCGATCGAGTTGGCGACGCTCATGCCACCCACGCCGTAGGTCACGCACAGGGCGCCCATGCCGTTCACGCGGGCGTAGGCATCGGCCGCGAAGCCTGCGCAGTCCTCGCGGGTGCAGTTCACGAGGTCCAGCGGACTGTGTTCCAGCATGCTGTAAAACGACAGCACGTAGTCGCCCGGCAATCCGAACACGTGCCGGATGCCGTAGTCGGAGAGCCGCCGGATCAGGTACTGCCCGATCGAGAGGCTGGTGACGCTTTCCGCACGCTGCACCGGTGGTCGGGCACTCGCCGCCACCAGGCCGTTATCGAGACTCGAGCCGAGCACGATCGCCATGGTTCACCTCTTGCGCATGCGGGCCGAACGCAAC
Source organism: Planctomycetia bacterium (assembly GCA_046339335.1). Lineage (GTDB taxonomy): Bacteria > Planctomycetota > Planctomycetia > Pirellulales > UBA1268 > QWPN01. Next base: position 2,827 of record JBKDUV010000225.1, read on the forward strand.
GAAAGCATCGCCAGCCAGAAGCCGAGGAACGCCAGCATGCAGCCGAACACCACCAGCGGGCGGCGATAGTCATGGTTCAATGTCCAGGCGCCGATGGCCTGGATCGCCCCCCATGCCGCAACCGCGGCCATGATCGACCCGATCCAGCGGGCCGATTGATCGCCCTCGGGATGCAACCGTTTTGGATTCATGGTGCCATTTTATCACCGCCGCCAAAAATGCACCGCGTTGGCGGCGCGTGGAGCGGGACAATCAGGTCGGGCAACGCGGTTGCGCAGCCGGACGGAGCCGCCCGGTGGTGCCGGCGTGCGGTCGCCGCAGACGGAAAGATGGTTCTAACGTGCACGCGACCGTGGACCCGCCGACCTGCCGAAACGGAATCCCGACGCCGAAAAAACAAAGGCCCCCGGAACGGTCCAGATCCCAGGGGGGCGGGGAACCTGAACCGTTTCCGGGAGCGATTGGACGGCACTGATTGGCAGGCCCGAAGGCTCGGCGGATCGACTTCGACGGCAGGCATCCGTGCCGCCGTCGAAGTCCTGCCTGAGGCAGCCGTACGATCGGCTCCGAACCCTGAGGGAGACGGGACACTAGGGAGCTTTTTTTTCGGGGTCAATGCCTGTTTCTGACCGCGATTTCCCGCGTGCGACGTTTCCCAGGCCACCCAGCCTGCGCAGCCAGAATTACGCGCCGGCAACGTCGCTCACGAACCGACATGTGGAGCTGGAAGTGCGCCGGCACGATATGATCCTGTCGCACGTTTCGGCGGTCCGCCCTGCCCCTCGGAGTCGGTGGATGAAGATGCATCAGGTGCACAACGACGCGACAGGCTCGGAATTCCCGCTCGCCGAGGCGGGCGCTCCGCCGACGTCCGCGGCGTGGGCGGCGGCGTTTGACCGTGGTCTTCCCTACGAGCGATTTCTCGAACGCCACGCCGATGCGGACCAGCGCCGGCGTTGGAAGGCCTGCCATGATCGGGCGACGCTCACGTCCGAGCAGCGTGCGCTGCTCGCCGGATTCGTGCGCAAGATGCCGGTGCTGGTGCTCGCCGGCACGGGGTGGGGCGAGTGCGTGAACCAATGCCCCGTCTTCGCGCACTTCGCCGCAGCGGCCCCGGCGATCGACCTCCGGTTTCTCGATCGCGACGCGATTCCGGCGATTGCCACCCATCTCAAGGTCTGCGGCGGACAACGGGTGCCGGTCGTCGCGTTTTTCAGCGAGGATTTCACACCGGTCGTCTTTTACGGTGACCGCACACTGTCCGCCTACCGTGCGGCGGCCTCCGCGCAGCTCGGGTCGAGCTGCCCGAGCGGTGCGCTGCCGCCCGCCGCCGACGCCCTCGCCGCCGCCACGGCCGACTGGCTGGCCGAGTTCGAGCGCGTGCAACTCATCCTCCGGCTATCCGGCAGGCTGCGACAGATTCACGGCGACTGAAGCCGGGGCGACCGATGAACAACCGCGAACGCTGGACCGTCTATCCGCTGCTGTTTTTGGCGATCGGTCTGGCCGTGCGGGCCGGCATCGCCGCCCGTGAGCCTTTCGACACGTTGCAGGGCGAGCGGCTCGAAGTCGGCCAGGTCGTCTGTCGTGAACTGCTGGTGACCGGAAGCGGCGGTGTGTCGATCGTGCACATCGGCAGGGTCCGCGATGGTGGCGGCGGCCGGATCGAGGTCCGCGTCGCCCAGGGCGTCGACGTGATCGGGATCGGCACGCTCCCCGACGACCGCAACGGCGGCATCGATTTCTTCGATGCCAGCGGCAAGCCGCTGCAGCGGATCTCCGCGGCCGAGAGCCGCTGAAGCTCTCGAGGCCATCGTCGCGCGACTCGATCCATGTTCATGGACTCTCGTCGCTTTCCCCTCGACCGTCCCAGTACGCCCGGCAGGACTCGAACCTGCAACCCTCGGTTCCGAAGTTTGAGGCGAGGCAACTTCGCAGATGCCGAAGATGCCACGAAATCGACCTTTAGTCGTTGCCCGGCAATGACTTCCGACAGCAGGACCGATTTCGCCCGGGTTGCCAGCTTCACCGCCCAGAGGGCGAAAAAGGCTGTCGATTTGAGGAATCCTCAAACCTGTTTTCCGGGCTCTCCCCGACTGCCCGTGTGGGTCCAGACACCGGGGCAGCAGGCGAACCCGCCACCCCGGCACCCCACCAGCAATCAGGCCACGGCTTAGAGAGGCTCGGAGACCGGGGTCAGGGCACTGACCGAGACCTCGAGGTCACTGACATCGGTCCGGCCGGCACGACGCATCTTCGGCAACTCGCCGATCAGGTCCCGCTTCACCGCCGCGACGGCCTCGGCCACCTCGTCCATCTTGCTCTTGATGCTCGGCGACTCGTTCACGCCCGCCCGCATGGCCTCGGTGATGGCCTCCCGCAGGACGCCTATCGTCTCTTCCTTCCTGACGCCCAGCTGGTCCCAGAAAAAGGCGATCGTGGGGATCAGCGGAATGCTGATCGTTGGAAGGATCCATTGGTCCTCGTGGCGCTCGACCGTGCCGGAGAACCGAAGGACGATGGTCTCCTCGACCCAGTGCCGCCCGACGTCGAGATCGAGGTCAGTGTCCTTGAACTTCTTGGCGATCAGGGCCTTGATGCTGCTATCCATGGGCATCCTCGCTGGTGGTGTCTTTCACGCCGTTACCGTGACGTGCTCCTGCAAAGACATACCCCCGTTCGCCGCCGCGAGGACGACGCCTTGGCACCCTTTCCTGCCCACTGTCGCATCACCTGATGGTCGCCCTCCGGGCAGGCCTCGGTAGTCTGTGAGGGTGCCAGGAGCAAGAAATCAGGTGAGAAGAGAAATGCGGCAGATCTGGGAGGACCTGTGCGGCCTCGTCCGTGATCTGGGGCCCAACTGCGCCCGCTGGCGTGCCGGGGTCACAGGCAGCCTGACGCCGGCGCAGGCCAGACGAATCGTGACCGGCCTCCGGGGGCCGCTCGTGCTCGAGGGCGTGACGGAGCTCTCTCCAGAAGCCGCAGGGGTCCTCGATGGCCAGGAGCGGATGGTCTCGAAAGTCATCGACCTCGCCGCCGGCGACGCGGTCGAACTGGCCCTCGACCCGGCCTCGCGGACCGCGTCCGCCGAGTCCACCGCGGCCACGCGGCAGTTTCGCGTTTCTGGGATTTGCTTTCAGCTCCTCCTCTTTCCGGCCGCCTGGCTCGAGGTCGGGAAGGACCCAAATCTCCTTTGGCCTCTCGCGTCGCCCCCGTGGCGGGGGGCCGCCCCCCCCCCCCCCCCCCGCCGCCCCCCCCCCCCCGCGCCCGCGCCCGCC
>JBKDUV010000226.1:0-3724 GCA_046339335.1 Planctomycetia bacterium
CCGCGCTCGATCTCCCGCGCACCCGGCTCCTGGGCTACACCTACGCGGCGCTCGAAGGCCTCCCGCTCGAGGAGCTGACGACCGGCGCGAGCGGGGCGACGCTGAAGGCCTTCCCGCACGCCGCGGCCGCGGCCGGCGGGATGTCCAACCTCGTGGAGATCAACGCCGGCAACGTGGCCAGCATCGCCACGCTGCTGCCCGGCGTGCGTGCCGAGATCCGCGATGCGATCGCGGCCACCGTGACCAATGGCCTGTCGGGAGTGGCGGACTACGCGGGTGTGAAGTTCAGCGCCCTCGTGCCGAAAAACGAGGTTGCAGTCGGAAGCGGCACCGACACCACGAAGCAGTGGAAGGGCGTCGGGTACACGCTCACATGCGTGACGAGCGACCCGGCGCGGGCGGCTCTCAACGGAAAGACGGTCGGCTTCATCATCCACGGCGCGGTCGGCACGAGCCCGCTCGTGTCTTACGGGGGAGCCGCATCGAAGGTCTGGCTGCCGGCTCCGGTCATCAAGGCGACCGTGCCTGCAAATAACATCGGCAACTACTTCGGCGATCCGGTGAACGTCGCCAATGGCAACGTCTACCACGAGGAAACCGACGTCGAGATCCCGAATCTCGGCATGCCGCTGGCCTTCCGCCGGCGCTACGACTCGATCCACACGGTCTCCGGCCTCGCCGGCGCGCCGGCCGCTGCGTCGGATCGTGGCATGGGGGAGGGCTGGTCGTTCACGTACTCTGACCGGATCGAAGTGGGCGTCGACGGCGCGAACACGGTGACCTGGTTCACGGACACGGGGATGCGGCTCGTGTTCACGGCTACCACCGGCGGGTTCACGAACCCCGCCGGCGTCTTCGGCAGCCTCACCGGCTCCGCCACGGCAGGTTTCACGTGGAAAGACTTCGACGGCAACACGACTTCGTTCGGTGCGGCAGTTGCCGGTGTCGCTCCGATCGTGTCGACGAGCGACCGGTTCGGCAATGGCGTCGCGATCAGCTACGTCGCGGGTACCACGCGCATCGCCAGCGTTTCGGACCGTCGTGACGCCGCCCGTTGGCTGTCGTTCACCTACAACGCCGATGCCCGGCCCCACGTCACGGCCGTGGCCGACTTTACCGGCCGCACCTGGACCTACGCCTATGCCGCCGACGGCCGCCTGACGTCCGTCACGGCCGCCAGTCCGGCGGCGGGCGTTGCCGGACCGGTGATTCGCTATGCGTATCATGCCGACGCCGCCCGCCGCGGCCTGCTGGCGAGCGTCACCGATCCAGCGGGCAATGTCACGGCGTGGGAGTATTACGCCAACCGCCGCGGCTTCCGGGTGACCGATGCCGAAGGCCTCCGCCACAGTTTCACCTACAACCTTTTTCGCAAGCAGTCGGCCTTCATCAACGAGCGGGGTGACGCCTCCCGCTATTCGTACGACGATCAGGGCAACCTGATCGAAAGCCTCCAGCCGGATCGCACGGCGGAGCGGTCCACCTGGCTCGCCAACGGCCTGAAGGCGACGTCGCTCGACGCTTACGGCTCCACGACGTCGTTCATTTATGACGGCACCACCGGCAAGATGACGAGCATGACCGACCCGCTCGGCAATGCCACCACCTTCGCCTACACCGCCGGCGCATTTCGCGACATCGACACGGTCACGCGGTTGAATCGGCCGAACGACGCGTCCGACGACATCGCCACGAAGTTCACGTATGACGCCTCCGGCTTCCTCAGCAGCAAGACCGACGACTTCGGCACCGGCAGAATCAATGCCACGACCCGGTTCACCGTGGCCGCCGGCGGCCGGGGGCTGGCTCAGTCCACGACCTCCGCGCGGGGCGTCGTCACCGCGTTCACCTACAACGCCGCCGGGCAGGTGCTCACGCAGGCGACCGATTCGTCTCCGGGCGTCACCGTGACGCAGTCATTCGCCTACGATTCGCGCGGCACCCTCACCTCTCGCACCGATGGCAACGGCAACGTCACGTCGTTCACGTACGACGCGCTGGGCCGCAAGATCTCGCAGATCTCGCCCGACCCCGACGGCACGGGTCCGCTGCCGGCCATCGTGGCGACCTACGCCTACGACGTCATCGGGAATCTGGTTTCGACGACGCTTGGCGACGGCCGGATCACCCGCAGCATCTCCGACAAGCGGCAGCGGGAAGTGAGGCGCACCGCCGCCGACGGCACGTTCACGCTCGTCAGCTACGATCCCGCCGGCAACAAAACGACCGAGACCGACGCCCTGGGCCGCATCACGCGATATGTCTACGACGCCCGGAACCGGCTCGTGGCCGCGGTCTCTCCCGATGGCACATCCACCGGGCTGCGTGTCGATGGCGGCGGGCGGATCGTCGCCGCGCTCGACCAGGCCGGCGCGATCACGACCTACGCCTACGACACGCTCGGTCGCAAGGTCCGTGAGACACGGCCCGATCCCGACGGCACTGGCCCGCTTGGAGCCCCGTCTTCCGCCTGGGGCTACGACTCCCGCGGCAACCTCCAGTTCGTGACGCCCGCCTTCGTCGGCCAGTCGGGCATCACGGCGGGCGACACGGGCTGGTCCACCCACTACGAATACGACGCGCTGGGCCGCAAGACGAAGGAGACACAGGCCGATCCGGACGGCGCGGGGCCGTTCGCCCGGCCCGTCACGACGTTTTCGTACGACGCCGACGGCACCCTGGTTTCCGTCGCCGACCCGCGCGGCTTCGCGACGACCTACGCTTTCGACAACCTCGGCCGCAGGATCACGGAGACTTCCGCCGATCCCGATGGCAGCGGTCCGCTCGTCGCGCTCGTGAACCGCTTCGTCTACGACAAGGCTGGCAACCTCCGGTTCGAGGTGGCCCCCGGCGGCTCGAGTGAAGCCGACGTCTCCTTCACCACAGAGCACGTCTACGACGCGCTCAACCGCGAGATTCGCACGATCCTGCCTGATCCCGACGGTGCGACGGGGCCGCTTGGCCGTCCCACGGCCATGCGGGCGTTCAACTCGAGCGGCTTCCTCGCCTCCACGACCGACGGCCTGGGCCGCACCACGAGCTTTGCCTACGACAAGCTCGGCCGTGTGCTTTCCGTGACGAACGCGCTTGGCGCGACGGCGACGACCGCCTACGACGCCGTCGGCAACACCGTGATCACTGCCGACGCCCGCGGCCGCCGCACGTTCACGAGCCACGACTCGGCCAACCGCCCGGTCCAATTCCGCTTCCCCCGGCCCGATGGCACGTCGTCCACCCCGGTGACGACCTCTGCCTACGACGTCACCGGCAACCTCGTGCAGTCCACCGACCCGCTCGGCCGCACCACTTGGCGGCAATACGACGCCCTCGGCCGGCTCACGGGCGAGACGAGCCCCTTGGGCCGGATCGCTGGCGACCCCCAGGCCACGTCCCGCATCGAATACGACTCCGCCGGCCGCGTCACCGCCACCAGCGACGAGCTCGGCCGCCGCACCGACACCGTCTACGACTCGCTCGGCCGCACGATCCGCACCCTCGCCCCCGACGCGGGGCAGGGCCGGCCCACGACGCACTCCGGCTACGATGCCGCCGGCAACCTTCGCTTCACCACCGAAGCCCGCGGCGCCTCGGCCGGTGACCTGGGCTTCACCACCTACGTCTTCTACGACGCCCTGGGCCGCAAGACGGCGACGGTGGACGCCCTCGGAGCCGACTGGCCCGTGACGGCCATCCCCGAGGTGCTCCCCGCCACGGTCACCACCAA
>JBKDUV010000227.1:0-15060 GCA_046339335.1 Planctomycetia bacterium
CATGGCCGAACCAGTAGAAGACAAGGGTCTTCATCAGCACCACCACGACGATCGTCGAGATGATCGTTCGGGCGTCGGAGAGCCGCAGCAGCAGCTCGCTGCGGACGAAGAACGCGGCCAGGTAGGCGAAGCCGAAGAGCAGGGCCAACATCGCCGAGACCACGATCGCCTCGCGGGTCGGCCGCCGGGTCCGCACCCAGGCGCCGACGAAGGAACGCATCGAGTGTCCGGGCAGGGGTGAGGTGTCGTTCATGCTGGTCCTTGACGTCGCGGCGAACCGCCTACAGCCGCTCGAGATCCACGTCCTCGACTTCGATCGATGCACCCTGGTTCAGGAACTGAACCGCGACCACGAGCCGCTCCTCGCCGCGGCGCCGCACGACCGTGCCCTCGAGACCCCGCAGCGGGCCGCTGCAGACCCGGACCGCCTGCCCCGGCTCGAGCCGGGCTTCGGGAGTCAACGGCCGATCGCTGTCGATGAGCCGTTTGATCGAACGCAGGTCGTGCTCAAGCATTCGCTCGTCGGCGATCGGAATCCAGCGGGCCACCGTGTTCGTGGCCAGCACCGCCCGCCGCTGCTCGTCATCGACGCGGGAAAATACATAGCCTGGGAAAAGCGGGACGAACGACGATCGGGTGCGGCCGCCGGCGGCCCGCAGGCGGCGATGGATCAAGGGGCCATAGAACGGGATGCCGGCGGCCTCGAGACGCCGCATCAGATCCTTCTCACGACGCGAAAGCGTGTAGAAGGCGATCCAGTGGCCGTCCGAGAAGGAGGGGGCGTCGAACAGGTCGTCGGGATAGGTGTCGCGTTGCTTGGGGAGGATGGGCATTGTGGGTCGCGCAGACTCCGTGCTCCTGGGTGGCACCAGCCAGCCCTGAAAAGCGATCTCCCGAAACCGTTCGTTGCCCGAAGTTTACGTCGCGTGCACGACCGTGTCGCGTGCCGCGTCTCGCGGGGAGACCGTTCTCCTGCCCCCGCCGCCACATGCCCGGAAATCCGGGCAAAGTTTACCGGCCGAAGATGCCGATTACACCGAAGAGGCCGATTCTTCCGGTTGCAAGGAGCCTGCCATGGCCGTGTCAGAGACAAGGATTTTCCCGCCAGCGATGGCCGCGTGGACGCCGGCAGGACGTTCACGGGCGGGGACGGCACTCGTGCTCGCGTGCCTCGTCGCCACGGCGACCGGCTGCCGGACATTTGGCCGGCCGCAGAATCTGACCGCCCAACAGGCGATGCTCGACGCCAACTGTCCTACCGATCCGGCGAAGATGCCGGCCAAGGAACTGGCCAAGGTCACCTTGCCACCGTACGTGATCGAGCCGCCGGACATCCTCCTCGTCGATGCACTGCGTGTGGTGCCCAAGCCTCCCTTCCGCATCCAGTCGTTCGACACCCTGCAGGTGATCGTGGAGGGAACGCTGCTCGATCAGCCCATCAACGGGCTGTACGTGGTCGAGCCGGGCGGGATGCTCGACCTCGGCCCCTCCTACGGCAAGGTCATGGTCGGCGGGCAGTCGCTGGAGGAGGCCCAGGACGCCGTCTTCCGCCATCTCAAGCGGGTGCTCCGCGAACCGCAGGTGTCGCTCACGCTGGCCCAGGCGGCGGGGCAGCAGCAGATCGCCGGCGAGCATCTCGTCGGCCCCGACGGCACGATCAACCTCGGCACCTACGGCACCGTCTACGTCACCGGACTGACGCTCGAACAGGCGAAGGAGACGATCGAGAAGCACCTCGCCCAGCACCTCGACGCGCCGCTCGTGAGCGTCGACGTGTTCTCCTACAATTCCAAGGTCTACTACGTCGTCACCGAGGGAGCCGGTTTCGGCGACCAGATCGGCCGCTTTCCCGTCACCGGCAACGAGACCGTGCTCGATGCGGTGTCGCAGATCAACGGGCTGTCGCGGCTTTCGAGCAAGGACATCTGGATCGCGAGGCCGGCGCCGTCGGGCGTCGGCTGCGACCAGATCCTGCCCGTCGACATCGACGCGATCATGAAGGGAGGATCGACGGCCACCAACTACCAGGTTCTCCCCGGGGACCGCGTCTTCATCGCCCAGGATCAGTGGATCGCCTTCGACAGCATCGTGGGCAAGATCACGGCGCCATTCGAGCGGATGTTCGGTTTCGCCCTGATCGGCTCGAATGCCATCCAGACGATCAACCGCATGCCGTTCGGCTTCAACCCGAACTTCGGAATCTGCTGGGTGGCTCGCGAGGTCTACGGGGCCGAGAACCCCGACTGGCTGCTGTTCCGCGCCTGGCTGCTGACCGAGGCCCCGGATTGGCTGCGTGAGGCCTACGCCGCCCACGGCGAGGACTTCGCCGCCTGGATCCACGACAAGCCGGTCATGAAGGCCGCGGTCAAGGGCCTGATGGACCAGGTGGTCGAGCGGTACAAGGCCGAGATGCCCAAACTGGCCGGGGCGGCGAGCACCGCAGCGGAGTGAAGCACGGCTCCCGGAATCTGGTATAGACTGAAGTGGGATCGGTGAGGCGGAAACTTCCAACGCGGAGGGTGCGATGCACATGACGAAACGCTGCGGGCACGTGGCGGCGATGGCGCTGATGCTGGTCGTCGGCGGGGCCGGTTCGGCTCTCGCGCAGGGCGGACGCGACGCCGCGCTTCCGTTCGCCAACACCTACCGCCGCCCGTCCGTGAGCCCTTACAACAACCTCGCGACCTTCAGCAACAACCCGCAGGTCGCCGGCAGCATCTATCAGCAGATGGTGTTGCCCCAGCAGCAACAGCAGCAGCAGCAACTCACCCAGCTCCAGCAGGGGCGGCAACTGGGCAAGCTGCAAAACCAGGTCCAGCAGATCCAGCGCGACACGTCCGGCCGGCAGGTCGACGAAACGATCCGCCCGACCGGGCATCGGGCGACCTACATGAACTCCTCGCACTTCTACCCGACGGCCCGCTGACGGCCAGTCCGGCGGCGCGGCACGGTCCTTCCGCCCGTTGGCTGACGCCAGCCGGCGGTCAAGGCTCGTCGAACGGCCTGCGCGGCAGGCGCTTCTCGGGAGCGGGGGCAGTTGCGGCGGCCGGCGGACCGTCGGTCGCGTCGGCCATCTCCTGCCGTTCGCGCCACGGCTTGCCCGCCTCGTAACTGGCGAGCTCCTTCTCCAACTGACCGCGGATCTCCGTCTCCTTCTCGGTTCCCTCGACGGCCTGCGTGCTGAACTTCCGCGCCGCCGCGAAGTCTCCGGTTTCGGCATGGCCGGCGGCGAGCGTGCTGATGATGTGGGGCTGCTTCCATTCGGTCTTCTCGCAGGCCTTCTCGGCCAGCGTGATCGCCCGCTTGCCGTCGCGGAGGCCGTCGTCGGGAGACGTGGCCAAGAGCCAGGCGAGATTGTTGAGCACGCCGGTGTCGTCCGGTTTTTGCTCGAGGGCCTTTTCCAGGTCGACGATCGCCGCCTTGTGGTCGCCGATAGAGATCGCCGCGTCGCTGCGGCCGCGCCGGCTGGGGAAGTGCGACTCGTCTATCTCCAGGGCGCGGGTGAAGCGGCGAATCGCCTCCCGCGGCTGCTTGGCGGCGAGGTAGAGGGCACCGAGCTGCGACACGAGCACGGCGTCGTCGCCGTTGCGGCCCACGAGGCGGCGGAAGTCACGGATCGCCGCCTGGTAATCATCCCGCTCGGCCGCCATCAGGCCGCGCATTTCCAAGGCCGAGGGATTGTCGGGCGCCGCGCGCAGCACCCGCTCGAGCTCCGTCAGGGCCTGGTCCGTCTCCCCGGCCTGATGGAGGATCCGAGCCCGGAGCACCCGCGGCTGCGGGTCGTCGGGGTCGAGGTTGATCGCCTTGTCGACGTCGGCGATGGAGCGTTCCCGCTGCCCGCGCACGGCCAGCAGCCGGGCCCGTTGCAGGAGGACGGCCGGCGAATCAGGCTCGATTTCGAGGGCCTTGTCGAACGCCTTCTCGGCCTCGTCGAGCCGGTCCGCCATCGTGCAGGCGAGCCCCAGGGCCTGGAAGATCGCCGCGTCCTCGGGATTCTCGGCGGTGGCGACGAGCAGGTCCTCCCGCGCCCCTTCGAACTGGTCGGCGACCAGCCGCGCATGGGCCCGGGCACGACGGATCTCGGCGTCACGGGGCGCCAGTTCGACCGCCTTGTCGAGGTGCTCCATGCGATTTTCCTGCTCGGCCACGGTGCCGAGCACCATGTGTGCCCGGGCGAGCTGCAGCTTGTCGTCGCCGAGCAGATCAACCGCCTTGGCGGCCGCCCCCGCGGCCCGGTCGCGGTTGCCGCCCGGCAGCGATTCGAGCCGGGCCACCATCAGGAGCGCCTGCCCGTTCTCCGGGACCTTCTCCAGCACCTCGCCCAGATCGCGCAGGGCGAATGCCCGCATCCGCTGCCACTGGTCGTTCGGCTGCCGGCCCTCGAAGAGCGCGTCGACGATCATCGCCGCCCGGTCCACGAGCGTGCCCACGTAGAGTTCCTCGGCGAATGCCCGCGAGTCCGCCGCGAGCCCCTTCTGCAGAGCCCGCCTGCAGAGATCGATCACCGTGGCGTAATCCTCGAGCTGATCGGCCGAGAGTTTGGTCTCGATCGCCGCATCCAGATCGGCCTGGCCCGGGCTTTCCTCCGCGGGCGCCGCCAGGGCAGGGCAGACGAGCGCCACCGCCAGGGGCACGGACAACAGGGCCCCGACGACACGACAGCCATCGAAAGAATGCATCGCAGTTACTCCGTCCGGATCGGTCGCGGCCTGCGGCGGCCGGGCCGGGCCTTCATGGTACGTGTAGTATGCGGCAAATGCCGTCCGGGCTCAAAGAGGAGCGGGCAGGTCGCGGCGGGCGAAGAGCAGCGCCCCGAGGGCGTAGCCGCCGATGCCGACGGCCAGCAGGATGCCGTCGTACTGGGCCACGAGCCACCACGACCGGGACGTGCCCTCCACCAGCCGCTGCGGTTCGTAGGCGTTGAGGATCGAGAGATAGCCGCACCACGACATGAGCGGAGAGCCGAGCCGACCGACGAGTTTCAGCAGGATCGTGAACACGTAAAAGCCGCCCAGGATGCCGATCGTCCGCCAGCGATGGCTGTCGGCCGCGGACACGCAGGCGGTGAGCCCGGCCATGCAGACCATGAGGCCGAACACGTTGGCGACGGCAGGAACGAAGATCCGGGGCTCCATCCGTCCCGCCCAGGGGCCGAATGCAACCACCGTCCAGACCGCGACGAGGAGCACGCCGCAGAGCACCGCCGCGGCGGCCGTGGTCGCCAGGGCATGGGTGCAAAACAGCGCCGTGCGACGGAGCGGCGCGGCGAGCGTCATCTCCAACGTGCCCCGCTCCAGCGGCCCCGAGACGACGTCGCTGCCGCGCGTGATCCCCCAGGCCGTGGCCGCGAGCACCACGACGGGATCGACGAACGCCAGCGCCACGCGGCCCGGGTAGGTGGCCACGTCGGCGATCGGCACGGCCGAGAGCTTCTGCCAGTCGGCGGGAATGAGGGCGAGAAGCATCTGGAAGTTGGGCATTTCGATCTGGGCCGACAGCCCGATGTAGATCCAGGGGAACCCGGCCCACAGGGCGGCCAGGGAGAGGACCAGCAGCCGCTGTTCCCCCCAGGTCTTCTTCCAGATCGCGGTGTTCCACATGGGGCGGCCCCGGTTGGCGTGCGACGAACGGCTCAGCGATGGACACGCTCGTACACGGCGGCCAGGCCGACGGGCTCGACCTGCACCTCGTCGAGCGGCAGTGTCGCCAGCCAGCCGAGCAGCGGACCGAGCGCGTCGGACGCCTCCAGCACGATGCGGCCGGCACCATATTCCGCGACGGCGACCCGTGCCGTCAGCGTCTCGGGCACGCCGGCGAACTGCCCGTCCAGCCGCGCCCTGATCAGATGGCCGCGGCGCAGCGACCGCATCGCCTCCTCATGGACGAGCTTCCCCGACCGCAGGATCGCCACGCGGTCGCAGACTTCCTCCACCTCGGAGAGGACGTGCGATGAAAAGATCACGGTCCGGCCCGCGGCCCGCGCCTCGCGGACCAGCCGCAGCACCTCGGCGCGGGCGTTTGGATCGAGATTCGCCGTCGGCTCGTCGAGGATCACCAGCGGCACGTCGGTGGCCAGCACCACCGCGATCGCCAGTTTCTGTCGCATGCCGGTGCTCATCCTCCCCACCGGCCGGGTCCGGTCGAGCCCGAGGCGGTCGGTGATCGCGACGGCCGTCTCCCGGCGGCAGTCGCCGCGCAGGTCGGCGAAGAAGCGGATGGTGCCGTCCCCCGTCATGTGCCGGAACAGCCGTGCCTCGCCGGGCAGGTAGGCGGTGCGACTGCGGACGCCGAGCGAATCGGTGTCGCTGTCGTGGCCGCAGACCGTGGCCCGGCCCGCCGACGGCCGGATGTAGCCCAACAGCAGTCTGAGCAGCGTCGTCTTGCCGGCACCATTGGGACCGAGGAGGCCGAAGATCTCCCCGGCGCCGACCCCGAGCGTGCATCGATCGAGGGCGCTGAACGCGCCGTATCGCTTCGTGAGTCCTTCGATGTCGACGAGCATGGCGAGCGAGGGGTGTTTGGGGAAGCGTCAGCCGCGCGGCAGGAAATAGTAGGCCGCCAGGGCGAAGCCGATAAGGGATACGGCCCGGCGCACGACCGCGGCGGGCAGCCGGCGGGCGAAGCGGGCAGCGCCGAGACTGCCGACGATCGACGCCCCGGCCATCACCGCGACGTGGAGCCAGGAGACGTCGTGCAGCCCGACCGCGGCGCCGACGCTGAAGGCCGTTGCCGCCGTGCCGTTGACCACGGTCGCGAGCACGTTCTTCGCGGCGTTGAGCTGGTGGATGTCGCCAAGGTCGAGCATGCCCAGCACCGCGAGCATGAGGATGCCGATTCCGGCACCGTAATAGCCGCCGTAGACGGCGACGACGAACTGCAGGCCGCAGGCGGCGACGATCCGACCAATCGTCGGCCCGCCGCCGGTCACTGTGGCGGCGTCACGTGCAACGCCCGTCGCGGGTCGGGCGGTCCAGGATGCCAACCGTGGCTGTGCCGCGAACAACACCGCCGCCAGCAGGATCAGCCAGGGCACCGCGCCGGCGAACCAGCGGTCGGGAAGCGCGAGGACGAGGATCACGCCGACCGCCGCGCCGACGGCGCTCGGCAGGAGCAGCCAACGGGCCCAGGCCGGCTGCCGCGCCCCCGCGTCGCGGTAGGCCCACGACGCGGCCAGCGAGGCGGGCCAGAGGCCGAGCGTGCTCGTGGCGTTGGCCGTCACCAGGCGGCCCGGATCGGGAGGCAGTATGAATCCCAGCAGCGGGAAGGTGAGGATCGTCCCGCCGCCGGCGACCGAGTTGATCGCTCCCGCGAGCGTCGCCGCGGCGGCGAGCACCGCCAGTCCCACGGGACCGTCGGCCAGAACCCCGGCTGTCGCGGGCCAGCCCGCGCCGGCGCTCATCGATCCTTCGGCGGCGGATCGGCATCGACGGTCACCGCCATGCCGGGCCGACAGTCGATGAGCATGTATCCTGCCCAGAAGAACGGATGCTTCGCATCTTCCAGCGTCGCCTTGGGCGAAGGCTTGACCCGCGGCTCGCGGGTCAGATCGAGCGGCTCGGGCGTCACGATGTCGACGGCCCGCCGCCAGCTTTCCGCGGGCCCGGGCGTGGCCTCCTTGCCGGCGGCCGCGGCGCCATCGCGCATGAACTCCGTGACGAGATCGGTGGCGACCCGGCCACCGGTTCGCCACCGACTCACCACCGCGGTCTCGGCCCCGGCTGCAATCAGGGCCGTCGTCGCGAGAAACAGTTCCTCTCCCGGACGGTCCGGAATCCTGGCAAAGCCCCCGGCGATGGCTGTTTGCAAGCCCGGCAGGATCACACGTCGGGGCCGCTTGCCGGGGCCCCCGATCCAGTCGGCGAACGTGATGGCCGCGCCGGCAGGCGCCGGGCTGAGGACGGGGCGTCGCACAAACGGGCCGTCGCCGGCGAGTTCCTCGGCGATGACGAGGTCGTCGCAGAGCGATGCCACCAGCGCGGTGGGCGGGCCGCCCGGCAGCGGTGATACCGGAAAGACCCGGTCGCAGGCGGCGGAAAAGTCGGCAAAAAACCGGTCGCCGACCGCGGGCTTGTCACCGCGATACATCCTCCCCGCTCGCAGGCCGATCGGTCCCAGCGGCCGGCGTGGCGGACAGGGCATCACGGCGAGACTGCGGGTCGGCGCATAGCGTATCCGGCAGGCGTCGCGAAGCGGCGGAGTGTCGCCGGCGGGCTGCGCTGCGGCCCGGTTGGTCTTTGCCGGGAGGAGTTCGAACGGCACGTACCACAGCCAGCCATCGGGGACGACCACGAGTTCGTCGATGCCCTCGCCGAGGGCGACCTTGGAGTTTTCGAAGAGGATGCGTTCGATGGCCGCGGCCGAGTCGCGCCAGCCCGTCTCGACGAGCCGCTCGGCGGAGATCGGCGCGTTGGGATCGAACAGGCAGAGCGACTTCGCGAGTTGCTGCACCTCTCCGGGCAGGCCGGCCACCTGCCTCACCTGCCAGACGGCCGTCCGGTCGCTCGATTCGAGCGCACCGAAGAGACCGGAAGTCGTCCAGTGAAAGGAGAGGATCAGCTGCCGCGGAGAGAGCCGGCGGCGGATCTCGGTGGACGGGAGGTTTGGCGGGAAATCGATGGGCGTGAAGTCGCGACCGGCGGAGATCGCCGCCACTGCCTGGTCGTATTGCCGCGCCAGACCGCGGTAGGTGTCCCAGTCGGCAGCGGCCCCGGGCAGGGCCGGTTTGTCTCCGTCGGCAGGAGCCGCAGCCGGCGCCGCGAGGGCGGCGGCCAGTTGGCCCCTGCTCCGCGTCAGGCCGTCGATCAGGCCGCCGAGGCCTTGATGGCGCGCGACGAGATCGGCCCGGCGACGCGCCTCGTCGACCCGCAGCGTCGCCGGGTCGGCCGCAAGCAGCCGTTGGACGGCGACCCGCCGGCCTCCCACCGGCAGCGTCGTCAACCAGCGTTGCCGGGCCGTGGCCTCCGCCGCGTCGAGTGCCGGATCGGTGCCGCGGAGAGCCGCCACGGCCACCCATCTGTCGAAGGCTGCGGCGCGCGGGGTGGAGATCACGGCGAGCGTGTCGAGCGGGTCGCGTGCGAACTGGTCGGCCGTGGGATCACCCAGAAGCGAGTCGAACAACTCCTCGGCCCGTCGCTCGGAGATGGCGGCCGAGCCGGCAGCGAGCAGGGCCACGACCTGTGCGGTCCGAAAAAGCCGCGTCGACCGCTGGGCCGCGAGGCGGATCGCCGTGTCGAGCGCGGCGTCGCCGGCCGGCGTGTCGCCGGCTGCATACTCGACGAGTGCCACCGCGTAGGCCACCTGCGCCCCGGCCCGACCGCGGCCCGGATCCGACTGTCGCAGGCGGCCGTCGATCGCCTTGAGGGCCGCGGCCGCCGTCTGCCGGTCACCAGCGGCCACCAGCGCCTCTGCCTGCATCGCCAGGAGCGTGGCCCGGAGCACGGGGAGGTTTCCCCGCGCCCACTCGCAGCCGGCCCGGATCGTCGCCGGCACGCCGCGCGTGCCGGCGGCCATGTGCGCCATGAAGGCGAGCCGAAAGGCCTCCTCGATCGCCCGGCCGTCGGTGGCGTCGGCGGCGGAGTAGGTCGCCTCCTCGAAGAACCGTGCGGCGACTTCCGCCCTCCCGGAGTCGAGCGCCATCCTCCCGAGCACGATCAGGCCCCAGGCCGTCAGGCCGTGGTCGAGCCCATCGGCGGCAAGCAGGCCCCGTTCGAGCAGCGGCTGGGCCTGCTCGTGCCTGCCCTGCGCCCAGAGGGCCGTGCCGAGCGCGACGCTGATCCATGCCTGCGAATAGTGATTGGCAGGCGCGGGCCGCCGGCCGAGCATGTTCGTCACGCCGGCGACGGCGGGGCTGTCCCGCGACAGCTCTCCCAGGATGTCGGCGTGGCGATAGATCGCGATCACCAGCGCCCGCATGATCTCCTCGGGCCGGATCGGATAATCGGCCGGGGCGACCAGTGCGCCCCCCTTCTTCAGCACCTCCTCGGGATCGGCACCACCGCGGCGGATCGTCATCGTCTGCGGGATGAGCGCCGGCAGTGTCCTGCGGGCGCTTTGACCCCAGGTCGCCACCCGGCCGGGGGCCGGCCGGAGCTGCTGCGGTGGAAACTGGACGGCAAGGAGCCAGTCCCCCTGCGTGGCGGCCATGAGCATCGATTCCTCGTAGGCCGCGATGGCGTCGCGGAAACTGCCGAGTTCGAAATGGCACTCGCCGACGAGCGACGCGGATGCGATCGAGTCGATCCACCGTTGAGCGCCGACCTTGACGCCGCGTTGATATTCGTCGGCTGCGGCCGCCAATGCGGCCGCGTAGTCGCCGTCATCGAGCGACTCGAGCGCGGCGTCGTATGCCGGAGAGGGAACGTTCTGCGCTCCCCCGGCATGGCCGAGCCCGGGAGGCAGCACGATCTGTGCCGCAGCCGGGTGCGGGAAGATCGAGAGCGAGGCGGACGCGATCCCGGCGACAAGGGCCGCCACGCTGAGACGCGTCGGGCGAGGGGCGAGCATGATGCCCATGTTGTACCCGCATGCGGGGCCGGACCGAACTGCGATCCGCCGGTGGCAGGCGTCGCTCGAACCGGGCGGAAACTGGGAGGTTTGGGGGGGCGTCGCTGTCGAGCGCGTGGAGGGATGTCCCGATCAAGACGGTACTGCAAAGTTTACCGCCTGGCGCGGTCGATAGGAAAAGCACGGTCGAGCGGGTGCTCGAACGACCGCCCGGGGCAAAGACCATGAAGCCTGCGATCCGTTCCGTAGCCGGCAAGATTTGCAGACTGAAGGGGTTTGCCACCCTGGCGATCGGTGTGGGTTCGGCAATGCTCACCGGATGCCAGGTCGACGTTGGGGGGCAGACGCTGCCGAGCGCCTACTACCTGCAAGACGACATTCAGTACTTCCCGGCCGGGCCGGAGATGAAACTCTCCAAGGAGGCCGCCGCCCAAAAGGCCTACAAGAAGGAACTTGGGGACGCCGGCACGTGCGGTGGCAACTGCAAGGGCGGCTGCCAGACCTGCGGCCATTGAGCCCCGCCGGCAGCCCCGCCTGGCCCAGGTCCGGCCAGGCACCCAATTAATGGGACAGGCATGCAAGGCCCCAAGCAGAAGGCCAAAGGGGCCAAAGGGGACAGGCACAAAACAGCGAAAATGCGGGTTTGCCGCGTGTTCGCTGATGCACGGGGCCGTAGGCTTGCAGCCTCCATTACCTCGGCTAGAATGACTGCTCGTGGGTTAGAAGCCCACGTACATTACCAAAGAGGTTGTTTTGTGGGTTTTATGCCACAATAAGCCAAAATTGGGTGCCGAGAGCCGATCGGCGGGCTCGGGACTGTCCCGCGGAGCGGGTGGCGTGGGATTTGCGAAACACAGGCATGGCCGCAGCCGACCTTTTGATCGGCGAATTCGCCCGGACGCTCGACGAGCGGTTCCGGCTGGCAATACCGCCGGAATTGCTCGATCCGTTGCTTGCGAGCGGGCCGCGGCTGGTGCTGGCGAAGGAGCGGGCGGGATGCCTGTCCCTTTGGCCGGCGGCGATCTGGAAACCGCGGATCGACGCCGCCGTGGAGGTCGTGCGCAGCAAGATGCAGGCGGGCCTGCTGGCCCAGCGGGTCGGGCAAGTGCAGGACCTCGGCCGACTGCTCTCGACCCGGCACCGTGTGGTCTCGTTCGCGGCCCGGGGGCGATTGGTGGTGCCCGAGGGTTTTCGCGAGTTTCTTGCCGTCGAACCCGGTGCCGAGGTGATGGTGGTGGGGGCGGCTGTGTGCGTGGAAATTTGGCAGCCCGCCGCCTGGACGACATTCGTGACGACCGAGATGCCTGGCTTTCGCCAGCGAATCGACGAATTGACCGCGTGACTCCACGCGGTCGCAGCGATGTGGCCGTGCCCGGATGAGAGGAAAGAGTTTCAGCCTGTCGGTCTCATCCGGCGACGAAACACGATAGCCACGGAACGGGCCCCACCAGCACGGATGCTGCCGAGGGACCTCCTCCGGGCACGGCCTTTTTTGACTCGCGGTGCGACGGTCCTCGCGTTCGGGCAGGTGTGGGGTGGTACGAGTTGCATCGCTCCACTCGCCGCGTCGAGCGGTCAGCGCGACGGCGATGCGGCATCAGCCAGGCTCGGCAGCGTGGCGGGAAGCGGCCAGTCGACGCGGCAGTCCGTCAGGGCCGAAGCATAGACGGCCGCCGTCATCTCCACCGTCGTCCGCCCCGCGAACATGCCCGTCTCCGGCTCGCGGTCCTCCGCGATCGCCGCCACCAGATCGGCCGCCGCTCGCCGCGACCAGTTCGCACGCTCCGCCGATCGTTCCTCGTCCGTCAGGGCAGGGAGTGACTCCACCACCCCCTCGGGTCCGATCGGCTTCCAAGGATGCGGCTTGTCGAGCCGCCACAGCGGTGCCTCGCGAAGGAAGGCATACGGCACATGGTCTGGACGGATGTGAATCACCCCCTTCGTCCCCACGACCGTGAGCCCGAAATTCGGCTGCTTCAAGCCCGCCGAGCGGACGCTGGCAAAATAGCCCGTCGGGCCGTTGCCGAGGCCGAACATGGCGGCGATCGAGTCCCCCGCGATCGGCCCGATCCCTTCCGGCCCGGCGACTGCGTCGGCACGACCGATCGGTCGCCCCTTTTCGGTGACGGTCGCCGAGCACCAGCGCGGCGCGCCTCCGAGGTCAGCCATCAGGTCGAGGACATGGCAGCCCGTCACCCACAGGTCCTCGCCGCCGCCGCGGGCGTCTTCCTTGCCGCGGCCGCGGAGTTCGAGCACCGTGCCGATGCGGCCGTCCTCGATCAGTGCACGAACCTGCGCGTACGTCGGAGCGTGCCGGTTGGCGTAGGCGAGCCCCAGTTTCGTGCCCGACTTCCGGCAGGCCGCGATCACGGCGTCGGCCTGGGCACGGGTCGGCACGAACGGCTTCTCCATGAAGATGCCCTTCACCCCGGCCTCAGCAGCCGCGATCGCCATCTCGGCGTGTGCGTCTATCCAACGCTGGCAGATCGCCACGACGTCGGGCTTCACGGCGGCGATCATGCGCCGCCAGTCGGCGTAGCCGGCGTCGGCCGGCAACGCATTGCGGGCCACGGCCTCGGCCGGGCCGTCGGGACCGTCGTCCGCGACCGCCACGAGGCGGGCGGCCTCCATGCCCGACCAGATCCGGTCGAGGGCATGCCCCCAGTCGCCACGCCCCGTTCGCCCGATCGCCGCCACGCGCATCGGTTCCATGCGTCACCCCTTTCCCATGTTCTGCATGCCGTCGAGGAACATCTGCACCGCAGATGCCACCAGCACCATGCCGATCAGCCGCTCGATTGCGAGGATCCCCCGGGCGCCGAGAAAGTGACTGAGCTTCGACCCGAGCAGGAGAATCACCGCCGAAGCGGCCCAGGCGACCGACACGGCCACGAGCCATTCCAGGTGGCGGCCTGGCTCGCGGCTCGTGAGCAGGAGCACCGTGGCCAGCGCCGACGGGCCGGCGACGTAGGGCACGGCCAGCGGCACCACGAACGGCTCGCCTTCGACCCGCTCCTCGAGCGTGCCTGCCGTCGATGGAAACACCATCCGGATCGCGATCAAAAACAGCACGATACCCCCGGCGATCGTCACCGCCGGCTCGGAGATGGCCAGCGTCGCGAGCAACGGCCGGCCGGCGAACAGGAACGCCACGAGGAGGACGTAGGCGATCACGAGCTCCCGCCCCACGACCCGCAGCCGCCGCTCCGGTGTGACCGGACGGATCGCCGCCAGGAACAGCGGGATGTTGCCGATCGGGTCCATCACGAAGAACAGGAGGATCGCCGCGGAAAAGAGCGACATGCGGATGCCTCGAGGGCGACGCCGGGGATGCGGTGAATTTATACTCGACCGGCGGCGCCGGCCGATCAGCCACGGGAACGACGACATCATGGCGCACGACGCCGGCCAGCACTGCGACCACCATGCCGCCCTCCATGGGCTCGGTCATGGGCATGCCCACGGCCTCGCGGCCGGCCATCTCGACCGGGCGATGGCCTGCGGCGTCGGCCTGAACGTCGCGTTCGTCGCCGTCGAGGTCGCGGCCGGCGTCTGGGCCGGATCGCTCGCGCTGCTCGCCGATGCCGGCCACAATGCGGGCGACGTGCTCGGCCTGCTCCTCGCCTGGGGCGCGGCCTGGCTGGCGCGGCGGCCGCCGTCGCCGCGGTACACGTGGGGTCTGCGCCGGGCCACGATCTACGCTGCCCTTGCCAATGCCGTCCTCCTCCTCACTGCCTGCGGGGCGATTCTTTGGGAAGCGTTGCATCGGCTGCGCGATGCGGAGCCGGTCGCCGCTCCTGCGGTGATTGCGGTCGCCGCGGTCGGTGTGGTCATCAACACGCTCACGGCGCTGCTCTTCATCCGCGGCCAGCGGGATGCCAACGTCCGCGGTGCGTTTCTCCACATGGTCGCAGACGCCGCCGTCTCTGCAGGCGTGGTCGTGGCCGGTCTCGTGATCTGGATCACGGGGCTGCGCTGGATCGATCCGCTCGTCAGCATCGTGATCAGTGCGGTGATCATGGCGGGCACGTGGGGCCTGTTTCGCGAGAGCCTCGACCTGGCGCTCGACGCCGTGCCGCGTGGCTTCGATCCCGCGGCGGCCACCGCGGCGCTGGCCGCGATCCCCGGCGTGAGCGGCGTGCACGACCTGCACGTCTGGGGTGCGAGCACGTCGGAGCATGCGCTCACGGTCCACCTGGTGGCGTCCGCCGGTGCCGACCATGCCCGGGTGCTGGCCGCTGCCGGGGCCGTCGTTCGCGACCAGCTGCACGTCGCCCACTGGACGATCCAGATCGAGGACGAGGCCGCGGGCACGGCCTGCCCGCAACGCCCTGCCGACATGCTCTGAAATAGGTGACAGCCACCTTTTGCCGGTCGCCGCAGGCGACACGGCCCCGGCCAAAGGCCGGGGTCTCCAGACGTGCGTTGGACATGGATGAATGACAGAAGGTGAGAGTCCTTTATGGGGCCTGTTGGAGGCAACCAGAAGCCGGAGGCAGCTGCACGAGGTCGAGACTGGCATTGCACAGTCGAGACCTTTCCCGCGAGGGCGTGTGG
>JBKDUV010000228.1:0-4656 GCA_046339335.1 Planctomycetia bacterium
GGACCGGCCTCGACGGCCTTCTCGAAGGTCCTGCCCGCCTGCTCGCGCCGGCCCGCCCGGTCGAGCAGCTGGCCGAGCCAGAGCAGTTCCTGCGGGTTTCGCGAATCCGCGGCGACGCTTCGTTCGGCGACGGAGACGGCCTCGTCGAGCCGGCCGGATTTCAGTTCCATTTCCGCCGACAACTGACCGAAGCCCGCTGCGGCCTCCGTGCCGAGCGATGCCAGCACCTGCTGGGCCTCCTCGACGCGATTGAGACCATTGAGCAGAAACACCAACTGGCGCACGACCCGGGGGCTGACGCTCCCCAGTCGCATCGCCCGCTGCAGCCGGTCGATGGCCGCCGGGAGGTCGTCCTTCAGTCCGGCGATCTCGGCAAACAGGACTTGAATCTTGTTCCAGCCCGGCCGCTCGTTCTCCGCCTCGATGAGCAGGGCCTGGGCCTCGGCCAGGGACGCGGTCTCCTCGGCCGTCAGCAACTGTGCCCGTTCACCTTCCGCCTGCCGCTTCTCGAGCGAGGATCGCACCTGCATGACCAGTACGGCGGCCTTCGCGAACCTGGTCTGCGCGGACTTTTCACCGTCGATTCGCTGAATCTCCCGGAGTGATTCCGCGGCCCGTGTGATGTCCCCGTCGTCGAGTGCAACGTCGAACCGTGCCGTATGAAGACGCAGGTCACCGGGGGTCTTGGCAACGGCGAGTTTCCAGAGCCGGTCCGCCTCTTCTTGGCTCCCGCTCGAGCGGCGCAGAGAGGCGAGTTTGGCAAATACACGTGCGGCCTCGTCGTCGGGAAGGGCGGCGGCCCGCGTCTCGATTCGCTGGAACGCGTCTTCGGTGGCCGCGGAGCCTGCGGCCACCGCCACCGAGGCTTCGATGACGAGGATGCCGGCGGCTTCCCGAAATTCCTCGGGCACCCTTCCAAGCACCTCGCGGGCTGCCGCCGCACCACGGTCGCGAAGCGTGAGCGACGCCAGCGACATCCAGAGTTCCGCGGACTTCGCATCGCCGTCGGCAGCCTTCTCGAGCGTCTCCAAGGCGGCCTGGCTCTCGCCCTTGTTGATGAGTACGTCGGCCCTCAGCATCGCCAGCTGCGCCGGGGCGACGGACCGTGCATCGCGCAACACGTCCAGCAGGCCGTCGATCCGCGACCAGTCCCGCTTTTCACGCGGTAATTGCCGCTGGGCTGCCATGCGCAGGGTGAGCAGCGGGTACCAGATCTGCGGAATCGTCGCCAGCCGTTCCGGCGGCAGGAGGGCGGCGATCGACTCGAATTCCGCCAAAGCCTCCGCCGTTCGGCCGGAGGCCTGCAGCGCGGCGGCGGCGCTGATGCGGGGCTCGATCGCCATCGGCGCCTGGTTGAGGACCCGCTGACTGGCCGCGTATTGGGCGTCGTGCTCACCGAGCTGTTCGTAGCACTTTCCCAGGAGAAAGTCGATTTTTGGTAGCAGGTTCTCGTTGTTGCCGAAACGGGCCCGCGCCTCCTCCAGCAGTCTCTTGGCCGGCAGCCATTTGCGTTCCGCCATCAGCAACTGGCCTTCCATGAACCTGACCATCGGATTGGCCGGATCGAGCACCTCGCGGAGCCTGTTGATGGCCAACGAGGCGGCCTGGACATCTTCTTTGATCAGCGCGGCTTCGGTGATCATCAGCAACAGCGACGGGCGGCCCGGGGCGGCCGCCAATCCCTCGCGGAGCACTTTCTCGGCCTCGTCGGGCCGACCTTGCTCGAAGTGAACGGTGGCCAGCAAACGGTAGCTCCGCTCGTCGTCCGGAAACAGTTCCCGACAGCGGTTCGCGGCGTCCGTGGCCTTGGCAAGATCGCGGTTGGCGAGCAGCAGATCGAGGAGCGCGAACAGTGCGGCCCGGTTCTCCGGGTCGATCTCGAGGGCCCGATCGATGGCCTCACCGGCCGCCTGGATGTCCTTCTGCTCACGATGCCAACCGGCCTTGATCAGCCACGTCTCGGGCTTCGTGCCGTGAGCTTTTGTCAGCTGGTCGAAGACCATTGTCGCGCCCGGCTGGTCGTCAAGGTGGTCCAGCATGATCTGCGCGAGCATCTTGAACGCGTCGGGCGGACCGGTTCGGCTGCGGGTATCGTCGAACGCGCGGGATTTCCGATCGAAGCCGATGAGCGTCGCCGCTTTGTCGGCTGCCTGCTCGAACTCGGCGGTTGCCATGAGCGAATTGATCAGCATCAATTGGATGGAAAACGGATGCGTCGCATCCTCGGAATCCCACGGGGGAACCGCCACGGAAGTCTCTTCTGCAGCCGGCAGAGGATACTTCGCGGCGAGCCGTTCAAGATGCTCGCGGGCGTGGCCGGGATTGCCCAACATCAACTGAAATTGGGCCAGCCGGCTTCTCAGGGCGTCGTTGTCGGGATTTCTGCGCACCGCCGCTTCGGCGAGGTTGTGGGCCTGATTGACTCCCTGCCTCCCGACATCTCCGGCCCGGCACAGCTTGAGCGTCAGATCGGCCAGGTCCGCCACGGCGGTGTCGTCTTCGGGGCGGATCACGACGTATCGCTGGAGCATGGAAATCGCCTCCAGCGGACGGTTGTCGGCGACCGCCTCTTTGGCCAGCGCGACCAGGCTGCCGGCATTCCTCCAGCGTTGGAAACGCCAGACGCCGACGAGGCTGAGCACCCCGACGAGAACGGTCATGACGAGCGCGATGAGCAGTCGGAGATTGACTCGCTTCACGGCGATGGTCTCTCTTCCTTCGACAGAAACCTAAAACGTCAAACCGGCCGTCCCAACCCCCGCATTCTACCAGTCGGGCCAGCCGCGGCGGTCAAATTGGCGAATCGCATCAAAGGTCGGGGGATTGAGCGGACGATACCAATCGCAGCGGTTTGTCGGCCTGGAGCGGTCATACCGCCCGGCAGCGTTCGGAACGGGTTTCGCAGGGCGGTTCAGGGCTTCGTGAGGGGACTGGAATGGCGTGCCGGAGGGTTTTCCAGCGGGATGCAGCAGGCCGCCGCGGCGCCGCAGTCGGTCTTCTGGCGATCGCGGTTCTCAGTCCGGCCGGCATGCCCAACTGCCAGGCCGCGGGATCGCGCACCCAGCCTGCTTCCCAGCAGCACCGATCCATCGTCGATTCCGCAGTGGTGCCGGCCGGGGGCTGCCGGGGGTGCAACGCACCGGCTTGTCGCGCGTGCCGCGGCCGTCAGGGTGGCCATCACGCCGCCTGCCGCGACGGAAAGTGCCATCCGCACTGCCCCGTCAGGCCGCATGAGTTCGGTTACCACGGGACGCAGTGGCGCCGCTGGCCCGAAGGGGGCGTCGTGCCCGTCTCCAACACGCAGGCCGGCACTCCGGCGTCGCCGCCGAAATCGCAGGTGCCGCGGAGTGACGAGGAGTCGCGTCGATCCGAAGACGAAGCCCTTCTTCCCGAACCGCTGCGGACCCCCGACACGCTGCGGCCCCCGGCGGAAGCCAAAGCGAAGCCTGAAGCGGGAGCGGACGTCCCGAGTCGGACACCGGAGCCGCCAACGGGTGACGCGGATCCGGCCGAGAATCAGGATCCGGCGGCGGGCCTTGAGCCCGGCCTGCTGCCGCAGTCGATGCTGGACGATGACGCCCGTGAATTCATCAGGCCGCGGCGAACGCCAGGCAGCCTGGCGTTCGGAGCGATGCGTCGAATGGACTCGCCGCCGCCGACCTTGCAGCCGGCGGTCGTCCCGACCGACGCGGTTGCGCCCGAGCCCGATGAGGGGCGCGAAGTCTTCCCCGCAGTCGCCGCCGGGGAAGAAATCGGTGACGAAACCGCGCTCGGTCCGGCCCGTCGCAGGTTCGTCGCCCGACGTCCGACGTCGGCCGATCCCCTCGTTCCAGCAACCGATTGAACGGCCCGTCAGCACCGGGCGGAGCGGCATGCGAGAGGCGGGATTCGAACCCGCACGCCTTGCGGCACTGGAACCTAAATCCAGCGCGTCTGCCAATTTCGCCACTCTCGCGGTTGCCGCCTTCTTGATGGTAACAGAACCGGAAATTGGGGCAGCGGCCGCGGCATGTGGCAGTTCGCGGCCCGACGCTCCTCGAGCCTTCGCCGACCCCCGTCGCCTTGTCCCGCGGTTTGCCGAGGCGCCGCTCCACGGACGCTGAAACTGCTCCAGCCCTTATCCAAGCGGATTCGAGCTTGAGTGATCCGCTGAGCTCATAAAAACTCTGCATCCCCGACGAATCACTTGATTTCGGTTGGCGCCATTTCAAGCGACTCGCTACTACACGAGGAGATTCAAACGATCGCCAAGGTACGACGACAGCTTCAAGCACGCAAGCGGAGCCTTGCCCGGCGATAGGAGCAGGCGGATCGAAGCGGTACGGATCGGCCCGAGGTGGCCGCATCCAACATCCAGTATGAAATCGCGGATCGTACGCGGGCGATCAACACCGGCGGGATCGGCGCAGCCCACATGCTGGCGACGCGGTTGGGTCTCGACCAGGCGATCAACGAGCGGCTTGATCTGCTCAAGGTCCACCTGCCGTACCACGAATCGGATCACGCCCTTCCTCTCTTCCAGGGCCCGTCGTCAGGGCCGATCATCACCACCGAGCGGCCGTCACGCTCTCCGTGACACCCGCGCGTTAACTCCGCTTCGCACCTTTGCCCTAGCGATGCGGCTCGCTCGCAGGGTCACCGGGCTTCTTGAACAGA
>JBKDUV010000229.1:0-3972 GCA_046339335.1 Planctomycetia bacterium
GGCGATCACCACCTCGTTGCGAAACCGGTCGCGGCGCGCGATCAGGTCGTCGAGGTGCGTGTGGCCGAACTTGTGGATCTTTTCCTTGCGGTGCCCATGGGCGACGAACGTCATCTCGGTGATCAGGATCTGCGCCTCGAACATCGCCGGACAACGGTCGAGGCCCTCGGGCGCACTGTCACCGAGATAGGCCACCAGCGGCGTCCGCACCTCCTGCGTGACGTCGACACCGGACAGCCGCAGGTCGCGGATCCGGTCGCCGGGGAGCCCCAGGTATTCGTGGCGGAGCTTGCGGCGCCGTTCCCAAACCACGAATCCGACGCTCGGCAGCGTATGGCAGGTCGCCGAGACGGTGACGACATGCTCCCGCGAGAGCTCGATCTCGTCCCCCGGCCGGGCCGGCAGCAGCGTGCAGGGGAGCCGGCCGCGGTCGAGCCGCGACACCGCCTTGAGCAGGCGTTCGATCGGCTCGATCGCGTCCTCGGGCAGGTAGATCAGCGGCGGCTCCATCTTCATCATCCGTCGGCGGGCCACGTACACCGGCAGGGCCGCGATGTGGTCGAGATGGGTGTGCGTGACGAACCAGGTGGCCGTGGCCATGAAGCCCCACGGCTGGGCGCCGAGATCGAAGCCCAGTTTCAACTCGGGAATCCGCCAGCAGCTCTGCACGGCGGCCCGCGAATAGCCCTCCACCGTCAGCCCCTTGTGGGAGAGCGTGCGAAAGGGGGAATTGTCGATCATGCGGGTTCCTGTCGCTGCGCCGGACCGGGCCGGGCCGGCTCGAGCCAGATCTCGTCGAACAGCCGGTCCTGCCGGGCCGCGAGCCGGCCGCGGCGGACGAGTTCGAGCACCGCAAGGAAGATGCCGATCACCCGCGCTCGGGTCATATCGTCGTCGAACAGGGCCGAGAACGCCACCCTCCCCTGCTCGTTCACGAGCGATTCGACCCGTTCGATGTGCAGTTCGATCGGTGTGTCGTCGTGGACGATCTGCCGCGGTCGCCGCTTCTCACGTCGGGCGAGCACCCGCGACATCGCCCCGACGAGATCCCAGACGTGGACGTCGGCGACCGGCGTCGGCGGCGGCTCGCCGCCACCGCCGGCCTGTTCCTCCACCGGGTGCCGTGCGAACCGGGACTCCTGGCGCCGTGCCCCATCCTCCAGCATCGAGGCTGCATCGCGGTACTGCTTGTACTCGAGGAGGCGGCGCACGAGATCGTCGCGGGGCAGGTCGATCGGTTCCTCGGTCTCCTCGGGCCGGGGCACGAGCGCCCGGGCCTTGATTTCGAGGAGCACACTGGCCAACTCGACGAATTCGCCGACTTCGTCGAGCGCCACCGCCTCGAGGACGTCGAGGTAGGCGACGAACTCGGCCGTGACGGCTGCCAGTGGCACGGTGGCCACGTCCACCTCGTGTTTCTTCACGAGGTACAGGAGCAGGTCGAGCGGACCGGAGAAGACGTCGAGTTCGACCTTGAATTCCACGCCTGGTTCCCGGGGGGACGATCGCGTCGCCGGCAGGGCATCATAAGGGCCGGCGGCGGCGGCCGCAGCGCGAACCGGACAGGTCGGGTAGGCTGTCGGTCATGGACGATCGGGACAGGCAGACACTCTGGGCGCCGTGGCGGATCGGTTACGTGCAGGGACGCGACCGCGAGCCGCCACCGGCGGTCGCATCGCAGCGCTGGCGGAGCGGCGCGGACGAGGGCTGCTTCCTCTGCCGGGCGGCGGCGGCCGACGCGGCGCACGACCGCGTGCTCGGAGTTCTCGAACGCACGGGCGAGAGCGTCGTGGTCGTCAACCGCTTCCCCTACGCCAACGGCCACCTGCTGGTCGCACCACTCGACCACCGGGCCGGACTGGGCGACCTGTCCGACCCGCAGTTGCTCGACCTGCAGCGCTGCCTGGCCCGCTGGTGCGCGGTGCTCGGCCGCGACCTGCAGGCCGAGGGATTCAACGTCGGACTCAATCTCGGCAGCGTTGCCGGCGCCGGCCTGCCCGGCCACCTCCACTGGCACGTGGTGCCGCGCTGGAGCGGCGACGTCAACTTCATGCCGGCGATCGCCGGCGTCCGTGTCCTCCCCCAGGCCCTCGACTGCCTCTGGGAGCAGTTGCGCACCGCGGCCGCAGGTGGCGGGTCATGACGCCGCTCGACTGGCGGGCGCGGGAAGCGGCAATCCTCGCCCCCTGGGCGATGCACGCCGCCGAGACGGCGGGTCGCGTCCATGCGGAACCGCCCCACCCCGTCCGCAGCCCCTACCAGCGCGATCGCGACCGGATCGTCCATTCCGCCGCCTTCCGCCGGCTGGCCCACAAGACGCAGGTCTTCACCGGCTACCACGGCGACTATCACCGCAGCCGGCTGACGCACACGCTGGAGGTGACGAGCATCGCGCGGACGCTGGCCAGGGCGTTGGGGCTCAACGAGGACCTGGTCGAAACGCTGGCGCTGGCGCACGACATCGGCCATCCGCCCCTCGGCCACGCCGGAGAGGACACGCTCGCCGAACTGCTCCGCGACGAGGGGGGGTTCAACCACAATGGCCAGGCGTTGCGGATCATGGAGCTCCTCGAATGCCGCTACCCGGACTTCCCCGGGCTGAACCTCTCTCGCGAGGTGCTCGACGCACAGGCCAGCCGGCTCCGCGACGGCTCCGCACCGGCACCGCTCCTGGAGACGCAGGTGGTCGATGCCGCGGACTCGATCGCTTACGACACGCACGACGCCGACGACGCCGTCGAACTCGGGCTCGTGCGCATGGAGGAACTGCTCGAACTGCCGATCGTCGCCGCCGCCGCCCTCCGGGCGACCGATCACTACGGTCCGCTGGAAGGCACCGAACGACGGCATGCCGTGCTCCATGAACTCGTCGACGTCCAGGTCGTGGAACTCGTGAACCGAACCCGCGCGGCCCTGGCTGCGCAGGGGATCGACTCGGTCGCGGCCGTGCGCCGGGCATTTTTCACCGCCGACGGCCGTCCGGGACAACGGCTCGTGGTCCACGCTCCCGAGGTCGCGGCCGGAAAACGGGCGCTGGAACGGTTTCTCTTCGACAGGGTCTACCGCAGCCCGCGGATCCTCGCGGTCCGGGTGCCCGCCCAGCAGCGGCTCACCGCTCTGTTTCGCTGGTACTGCGACCGCCCGACCGAACTGCCCGCGGGCTTCCGCCTTCGGGCAACGACCTGCGGCGTGAAACGGAGTGTCGGCGACTATCTGGCGGGCATGACGGACCGGTACCTGGAACACGACCACCGCCGTCGACTGGGGCCCGGCTGACCAGCGGCTCGGAGGCCGTGGTATAATTCGCTTCCCGCCGCTCAAAAGCTCATCTCTTCAACACTGGACCGCTGACATGGCTCTCATCGTGCTGCGCGCAACTTTCGTCATGGTCTCGGTCGGGATCGCCGTGCTGATCTTCGGCTCCGATACCATGCGGCAGGCGCCGCAGTGGCTTCCCTGGGGGGTGCTCGCCGCCATGATCGCGCTGCCGCTCACGGTGATGGCGATCGACGCCGGGATCAAGCACAAGAACCTGACCACGATCACCGCCGTGTACTTCGGCCTCCTGATCGGCGTGCTCCTGACCTACGTCTCGATGCTGGCACTGTCGCCGATCCTGCCCGCCGACCGCGAGGGTCCGGTGTGGATGTGGCTCCCCGTCATCCTTGGGGCCGTCCTCTGTTACGTCTGCACGAGCCTGCTCCTCCAGACCCGGCACGACTTCCGCTTCCTGATTCCCTACGTCGAGTTCGCGCGGGATGTGCGCGGACTGCGGCCCAACGTGCTCGACGCCGCCGCGATCGTCGACGGCCGGATCGCCGACCTGGCCGAGGCCGGCCTGTTCGAGAGCCGGTTCGTCGTGCCGTCGTTCGTGCTCGATGAACTCCAGTCAGCAGCCGACGCCTCCGACCGGACGCTGCGGACCCGGGGCCGGCGCGGGCTCGACGTGCTCTCGCGCATGCGGGCCAACCA
>JBKDUV010000230.1:0-5210 GCA_046339335.1 Planctomycetia bacterium
CCGACCCCTCTCCCCATTTACAGAAACCTCTTACTATTGAAGCGTAGGCGGGAGGGGCTGTCCAGTCCTGCGAAGGGGCTCAATAAACACGGGCCACGGACACCGGACTGGTGATCTCCTCGCTTTGGCGAACAATCTAATTGAGCCGCACTGAGTCGGCTTGAATACGGTTATTGCCGGAATTGTTCCAGCGGCCGGGCGGGGTGTCAAGCGAAGCCGGCCCCAGATTCATGGCACCCAACTGACCGAACGAATCCCCAAAAAAGGATGGGTCTTGGCGCCGGTAGGAAAAGAGTGTACACATGTTCCTGTTCGGGCGAGCGCAGGCTGGAGTGAACGTCGCTGTGCGGGGTGTGGCATGAGTGTTGACCAGTATTGTGCGCGAGTGCGGCAAAGCTCGCTTGGGCGGAACGAGCAGCTGTGGTTTCCCATCTGGATTCGTCGATACGCTGAGGCCATGAACACGCCGCACGGCCAGTTGCCTGTCTCCCGCGAAAGCGTGATCGCTTTTCTGCGGACTTTGCGGAGCCACGGCACGCCCGCGTGGCAGCGACTCCAAGCGACGAGGGCCATCGAGGTCTACCAAAAGGTCGTGTTGCGATCAGATGCGCTTTCGCTGCAGGACATTCGCAGCACGCTGAGCCGGCTCGCCGATCAGGAAAAAATCGCCTCGCATGGCGACGCCGGGCCCGGATGCAGAGATGAACGACACCTCGTCGGGATCATCGATCCGAAGGAACCGCCGATCGTTCAGAAGACGCGACGCGAACTGCGACTGCGGCACCGCGCCCTGGCGACGGAACAGTCCTACGTGCACTGGATCGAGCGGTTCCTGGCGCACTGCGGCACAACCGAGCCACAGCACTGCAAAGAGGCCCATATCCGGGCGTTTCTGACCGCCTTGGCTGTCGAGGGAAACGTGTCCGCCAGCACGCAGAACCAGGCAAAGTCGGCGCTGCTGTTTCTGTTTCGCGTCGTTCTCGAACGTGAACTCGGTTTTCTCGACATTGCCAAGGCAGCCAAGCCCGTGCGGTTGCCCGTGGTCCTCTCCCGGCAGGAAATCGAGCGGTTGTTCAGCCAGTTTTTCGGAGTCCGGCGACTGATGTTCGCCATTCTGTACGGCTCCGGCCTGCGGCACGTGGAATGCCGCCGCCTGCGATTCAAGGACATCTGCCTCGATCAGGGCCACATCGTCGTGCGATCCGGAAAGGGGGACAAGGATCGAATTACCGTCCTTCCTGCCGCCGCGCGGGACATGCTCGAGCAGCAACTGGCGGCGGTGCGCGCCCAGCATGAGCGGGATCTCCGCGCGGGGCTCGACGGCGTGTTTCTGCCACACGCCCTGGAACGAAAGTATCCGCGCGCCAGCCGTGAACTCGGATGGCAGTGGCTGTTTCCGTCGCGTCAGCCTGCCCGCGATCCGCGGACTGGTGTCTTTCGCAGACACCACGTTTCGGACGAGCACTTTGGAGGTTTTTTCAAGAAGGCGCTGCGGCAGGTGGGAATCGACCGGCACGCCGTGCCGCACTCGCTGCGGCACAGCTTCGCCACGCACCTGCTCGAAGGCGGCGCGGACGTGCGCACCGTTCAGGAGTTGCTCGGCCACGAGGACGTGAGCACGACGATGATCTACCTGCACGTTATGAACAAGCCTGGGATCGCCGTGCGTAGTCCGATCGACGCACTGCCGACCCCGGCGAATGGTCCGTCGTCATGGAGCGGCGCCGCCCCGGCCGCCGTTCAGAGCAGGCTCTCGAGCAGCAGCCGCATCTTGCGGAGCTCGGCGACCTGATCGACGCTGTTCATCGGCGGAAGATGGGCACACAGCGCCCGCTTGTAGCCGACCCGCTCCAGCTGCTTCACGATCTTGCCGTACTCGACGCCCCCCTGGCCGATCCGCACCTGGAAGGCATCGACCTTCGTGTCGCGGAGGTGGACGTGGCAGACGTTCTTCAAGATCGACTCCCACGATACGGGCTTCTTGTGGCCGAAGATGAAGTGACTGGGGTCGAGCGTGACCGCGAGGCCGGGAACGTTGCGACAGAGCGAAGAAGTCGTTTCCGGATCCTGCGTCATCCGTCCCGCCTCCGTCTTCACGCCCACCACGAGGCCCAGTTCCGCGGCGATGGCGACGAACTTTCGCAGCCGCTCGATCTCGCCGTTGAAAGGCGTGCCGAGTTCGGAGGACTCGACGACCATGGTGACGACACCAAGCGCCTTGGCGAGCCGGCAACAGGCCCGAAATCGGTCGTAGAGCTGCGGATTTTCCGGCGCTGCGAACGACAACGCCACCGGCCGCAGCCGCTGCAAGTCGCTGCAGGCCGCGATCGCCCCTTCTTGATCCGCCGCGACCTGGGCCGGCTGGAGGTGGCCGCCCGTCTCGTGAACGTCGAGTTCGACGGCCGTGAATTCAAGCTCGGCGAGCCGCTCCATCGCCTGGGCAAGCGGCAGATCGGGAAAACACTCGGTGCTGACACAGACGAACACGATGCCTGACTCCTGGCTTCACGGCGGGACGACGGTGCCATCCCGATAGACCGAAAGCGTAGCGGCCGGTGACGAAACCTGGCAACTTCGTTCTCCGGGTTGTGGTGCCGCGTGGTGCGGCCTCGCGTACACTGTCGGTCATGTCCTCGCC
The DNA here is from genome assembly GCA_046339335.1 of Planctomycetia bacterium. Classification (GTDB taxonomy): domain Bacteria; phylum Planctomycetota; class Planctomycetia; order Pirellulales; family UBA1268; genus QWPN01. Next base: position 2,639 of record JBKDUV010000230.1, read on the forward strand.
GGCGATGCGACCAAAAAGGACGACAGGGTGAAGACCGGACTCGGAGCAGCATCATGGAGATCGAACGCCAGCGGCAGCCGACGCGGGTGATTCTCGAGCAGGGCAGTGCATGGTCCCGGTGGAACGGGAGGATCGCCTGGACGATCGCCGGCATCGCGCTGCTCGCGGCGATCGGCAGCGCGGGGGCATTTGCCCGCTACTTTCAGCGGGACGGCAGGGTGATCGAAAAGTATCACTCCCTGGCGCGGACGGCCGGCGCGAAGGTCGCGATCGTCACCGTCAACGGCGCGATCATGGGGGGTGACGGCTTCGTCCGCGGACAGATCGACCAGGTGGCCGACGACGATGCGGTGAAGGCGATCGTGCTCAGGGTCGATTCCCCCGGCGGCACCGTCAGCGGCAGCGACGAGATTCATCACCGGCTGGCCACGCTCGCCGCGCGACGGAAACTGCCCGTCGTCGTCAGCATGGGAGGCATCGCCGCCAGCGGCGGATACTACGTCGCCATGGCCAACGGCGGTCGCGAGGACGTGATCTTCGCCGAGCCCGCCACGCTCACCGGATCGATCGGCGTCATCATCCCGCACTTCGATCTTTCCCAGGCGATCAAGCGGTTCGACATCCGCGACGACTCGATCACCAGCGGTCCGCTCAAGGAAATGCTCAGTCCTACGAAGGAACGCCCCCCGGAACTCGCCGAACGGGAGCGGAAGGTGCTCCAGTCGCTCGTGGACGACATGTTCACCCGCTTCAAGGAAATCGTCCGCGCCGGCCGGCCGAAGCTCGACGCAGCCGCGGTGGACAAGGTCGCCACGGGGCAGATCTTCACCGCCCGCCAGGCCCAGGAGGCCGGGCTCGTCGATCGCATCGGCTTCCTTGAAGATGCCGTCGATCGGGCGGTCGAACTGGCCGGTCTCACGGCCGAGACGGCTCGTGTCGTGAAGTACGCCAAGCCCAGGGGCCTGCTCGACGAGATCGTCGGCGGCGGCGCGGCGGCCTCGGGCCGGCTGTCACTGGAGGCGTTTGCCGAACTGACCACGCCGCGCGGCTGGTATCTGTGCAGTTGGGCGCCGGCGCTCGTGCGGAGCGAGTGACGCCGCGTCACGCGGGAAACGTCGCCGTGCCGGCGACGACCGCCGCGCCCACCGCCGCCATCGCGGACAGGTCCGCCGCCGTCGGCGGGCGGCCCGCCGCCCGGGCGACCGCCAGCCGGCACCAGGCATCGGCCGCGGCACAGGTCGACTCGTCCCCGGACGCGTCCGCATGATGGGCGACCGCGAGGACGGCGACGAATTCCCGGGCCGCAGCCGCGAGCATGCCGACCTCGAGTTGGCGGTCGGCCAGCCGTGATCCGTGCCGACGGATCGCCCGGTCGATCCGCACCGCCACCCGGCCGAGCCCGTGCCGCGCGGCCCGGGCGTGACCGCGGAGCCCCGCGTCGAGGATCGTCGCGTCCCGGGCCGAGTCCGCGCGCGTCGCCAGCCGCCAGGCGAGCCAGGCGCCGGCCCGGCGCAGGCGCGGTTGGTCGCCCGAATGGCCGGCGAGCGGGTGCCGCCGGGCGATTCCCTTGAAGAGCGCGAGTCCGAGAAGATCGCTTTCCCCCTCGTAGACCGTGACCGCGAAGTGGTCGTGCAAGGCGTCCCCGAGCGGATGGCCGACGAGAAACGCCCGACCACCATGGATGCCGAGCGCGTCGATCGCTCCGTCGCGGACGCACGTGCTCGCCGTGACCTTGGCGGCGATCGCTTCCAGTTCGCCCGTCTGGCCCGTATCGATCGCCGCCGCGGCCCAGGCGGACAACGCGTCGCAGGCCACGATGCCGGCGGCGATCCGCGCGAGGCGCCCCTGCACCAGCTCCCGGCTCCCGATCGGCACCGACCAGGTCGTCCGCCGCCGGGCGTGGTCACGGGCCTGGCCGAGCAGCAGCCGCAGCGTGCCCGCGGCCTGCGCGGCGAGGGTGACCCGTCCTCGATTGAGGCCGTGCCAGACGATCGCCAGGCCGTCGCGGCGGGGCCCGGCGTCGAGCAGGTCGGCGGCGTCGATCTCGAACCCGCGAAACTCGAGCGCGGCGTTGTGGGCATGGGCGAGCGGATGCAGGTCGTAATGCCGAAGCCGGAACGTGGCCGTGTCGGTGTCGGGCAGCCGCACGAGGGCCACGCGGAGGCGGCCGTCGAGCGTGGCCAGGATCTTCACCAGCCGGCCGTGGATGGCGTTGGTGATGAACATCTTCGTGCCGCTGAGCAGGAGCCGGCCGTCGCGTCGCTCGAGGACGGCGCGAACCGAACCGAGATCGCAGCCCGCATCCGGCTCGGTGCCACCGAAGATCGAGAGCGGGCGGCCCGCGGCGAGGCCGGGCAGGTGGCGGGACTGCTGCGACTCGCTGCCGAAGGCCGCCAGCGACGAAACCGCGCCGATCGACGAGTGCACCGCGAGCATGCCGGCGGCCGTTGGGCAGTCGGCGGCGACATGCGTGATCGCCCGCGCGAGCTCCTGGAGGCTGGCCTCGGCGCCGAGGAACCTCGCCGGCACGGGCTCGAGCGGCGCTGGCGTCGTGGCCCGCGCGGTGGCGGAA
>JBKDUV010000231.1:0-3163 GCA_046339335.1 Planctomycetia bacterium
CCCCCGTGGAATCCACTCAGCATGTTCGGCTGGCTCGAAGCCATCGCGCGTCGGCGGTCCGCCGTATCGGCCGCCACCTGGCGGGCCGTCAAGCAGATCGAGAACCTGGCTGCGGACATGGAAGGGCTCGACGACGTCGCCCTGCGCCGGCTCGGCCGGGCGCTCTCGTACCGGGCGATGGCCGGCGAGCCGGCCGACACGCTTCTCGTCGAAAGCTTCGCCGCCACCCGCGAGGCGGGCCGGCGCCGGCTCGGCATGCGGCACTACGACGTCCAACTGCTGGCCGGAGTGGCCCTCGTCCACGGCGCGATCGTCGAGATGAAGACCGGCGAGGGCAAGACGCTCGTGGCCACCCTGCCGCTCGTGCTCCACGCCCTGGCCGGCAAGGGGGCGCATCTGGCGACGGTCAACGACTACCTCGCCCGCCGCGACGCCGAATGGATGACGCCGATCTACGAGGCCCTCGGACTCTCCGTCGGCATCGTCGAGTCGCAGATGGACTTCGACGACCGGCGCAAGGCCTACGCCTGCGACGTCACCTACGGCACCGCGAAGGAGTTCGGCTTCGACTTCCTCAAGGATCGGCTGCTCACGCGGCAGCTCGCCGAGGGCCAGGGGGACCTCGCCGCGCGGCTGGGCGGAGAACGGGGAGATGCGTCGACCCGCCCGCTGCAGCGTCCCTACTGGTTCGCACTCGTCGACGAGGCCGACAACGTCCTCATCGACGAGGCGAGGACGCCGCTCATCATCGCCTCCCCGCCGGGGGAGGCGCAAGCGGCTGCCCAGGCGCTGTTTCGCTTTGCCGCACAGGCCGCGACCGGGCTCGAAGCCGACCGCGACTTCGAGAAGGACGTGCAGAAGCAGACCTGCGAGCTGCTCGGGCCGGGCCGGAGCCGGGTGCGGGCCCTCGCCCGGCCGGCGGAACTCGAGGCCACGAGCCTGCTGGCGATCTACGAGGCCGTGGAGCGGGCCCTCCGCGCCCGGCAGTTCTTCAAGCGCGACCGGCAATACGTCGTCCGCGACGGCAAGATCGTGATCATCGACGAATTCACCGGCCGGGCCGCGGAGGGGCGGACATGGCGGGACGGCCTCCACCAGGCGGTGGAGGCCCAGGAGGCCGTCGAGGTCACGGTGGCCTCCGGCCACGCGGCCAGGATCACCATCCAGGACCTGTTCGCCCGCTGGCCGCACCTCGCCGGCATGACGGGGACGATCGCCACCAGCGCCCGCGAACTGGCCCGCACGTACGACGTCGACGTGGCCGTCGTTCCCACGCACCGGCCCGCGATCCGGCGCCGGCTGCCGACCGCGGTCTGCCCCGACTACGCCGACAAGCTTGCCCGCATCGTGGCCGAGGTCGGGGAGATGCACGCCCTCGGCCGGCCGGTGCTGATCGGCACGCGGTCGATCGACAAGTCGGAGGACCTGTCCCGGCTCTTGACGGAGGCGGGGCTGCCGCACACCGTCCTCAACGCCCGGCACATCGCCCAGGAGGCGGAGATCGTCGCCCAGGCCGGGCAACGCGGGCAGATCACCGTGTCCACGAACATGGCGGGCCGCGGCACCGACATCCGGCTCGGCGACGGCGTGGCGGACCTCGGCGGGCTGCACGTCATCTGCACCGAACTTCACGACGCGGCGCGGATCGATCGCCAGCTCGTCGGCCGCTGCGGCCGCCAGGGTGATCCGGGCACGTGGCGGCAGTACCTCGCTTCCGACGACGACATCCTCGTGGCCGGCTTCGGTCCGCGCCGGGCCGGGCGGATCGCCGCGGGCCTGCGGCAGCGTCTGGCCGGCAGTCCGGAACGCGCGGCAGCGGTCTTCCGCAGCGCCCAGAAACGGGTCGAAGCCCGCCATGCCCGGCAGCGGCGCGTGCTCGAATACATCGAGCGGCAGCGGGCCGAGGCCCACGTGCAGATGAGCCAGGATCCTTATCTCGACGCCGCCAGTTGACGGCTGCGACGCGCGGCGTCGATCTCCACCGCTCCGGCCGGTGCCGCGGGGTCGGCTCAGGCGGCCCGCGAGGAGAGCGCGTGCCCACGCACCAGCTGGAAGCAGTCTGTGATGTTCGCAGGATAGGAAAGCGGCAGGCGCAGCCCCGGCTCCTCGCTCCGGTAGTAGAACCGGTTCAGTCCGTCGAACAGGGCAAACTCGTAGCCGTTGCCGAGCAGCAGATCCTCCCACTCGAACCAGGTCGGCTCGTAGGAGTGAATGTCGCAGCCAGGGAGTTTCGGCTTGATCGCCTCGAGCAGGACCACCCGCGGCCGAAACGCCCGCCAATCGCCTCCGAGGAGCACGTCACGTTCCGCACCCTCGACGTCGATCTTCAGAAACTGGACCTCGTCGCCTTCCAGTTCCCGCGCGATCTCGGCCAGGGTCATCATGCGGACGGTGCGGCGCGTCTTGACGAAGCCGAGCCGCGCGACCGCCTGCGGGTCGAAGGTCTCGCGATAGGTCGACAAACCGGAATCGCCCCATTCGAAGAACTCGACCTCGCCGGGGGCCGCTCCGAGAACGGCGTTGACGTTCCAGTCGCGGTACCGGTCGCGCTGGAACTTGGCATGGAACCGCTGCACTGGCTCCACGTTCACTCCCGACCAGCCGCGGTCGTAGAAGTGCTTGGTCACCGAGTCGAGCACGGGATCATACGCGCCGACGTCGATGTAGCGGCCCACCGGCACGTCGTGGAAGACGCGATTGAGGACCACATCCTCGAAGTTCTGGGCGTAAGAGATCATGGCCTGGGGACCTCCGGCGGGGAAGGCTAACAGGGCAACGTCGGGCGACCAAGGCGAGTTTCAGCCTGCAAATGCGGACCACGCGAGCGGGCCGCCGGAGTTGACGGGCCCGGGTGACGTGTGTGAGTCTGCTGCGTGGAGGTTGGCCATGTCCGTCACATCCGATCGCTTTCGGCAGGTGCTGCGCGTCATGTGGGGCGTGGCCGGCATGGCTGCGCTGGCCGTCGCGCCGACGGTCGCGCAGGAATCCGCCGGCGGGCCGGACAATCGGCCGGTCGTCGAGACGCCGGTCGTGGTGGACGGCTCGGCGCCGCCGCCCCCGCCGACCGAGCCGCCGCAGCGGCTGCCGGCTGCCGATGGCACCTCGTCGGTGATCGTTCCCGCACCGGCGCTATCCCCACCTGCTACGGCGCCGACCACCGCGG
>JBKDUV010000232.1:0-8475 GCA_046339335.1 Planctomycetia bacterium
GATCGATGTCGAACTCGGTGCTGCCGGTCTGTATGGCGTGCGGCTGGAGATGGTGGCAGACGTTCCCGACGCCCGCGCCGGTCGCGGCTCCTCCCCGTCTGGCAGCTCGACCTCGATCGGCAGCTCAAGGGGGACGCCTCCCGAGGCCTGCGCGCGAGACTGGCCCTGGAACGTTTCTTCTGCATGATGACGCGTCGGACGGACGACGGTGCAGTGGGCCCGCGCGGGCCCCGCCCTGCCGCCGCCGGTCAGGAGAAGCGGCGTTGAACCAGCAGCAGGCGACCGATCCCCGCGACCTGTGGGACAATCCCCTGGCCGCCCGGTACGCGTCGGTCGAGATGACCCGGACATGGAGCGATAACCACCGTTACCGCCTCTGGCGGCAGGCGTGGCTGGCGCTTGCCGAGGCGCAGGCGGAGCTCGGCCTGCCGATCACGGCCGGACAGTTGTCCGAGATGCGGGCCAACGTGGAGACGATCGACTTCGCGCGGGCGGCGGAGTACGAGCGCCGCATGCGGCACGACGTCTTCGCCCACCTTCACGCCTTCGGCGACGCCGCCCCGCAGGCCCGGCCGATCATCCATCTGGGCGCTACGAGCGCCTACGTCACCGACAACGTCGACCTGATCCTGATCCGTGAGTCGCTCGACCTCGTTGCCGGCCGGCTGGCGACCGTGATCGATCATCTCGCCGCGCGGGCCATGGAAACGAAGGACCTCGTCTGCCTCGGTCGCACCCACCTCCAGCCCGCCCAGCCGACGACGATCGGCAAGCGGATCTGCCTCTGGATCCACGACCTGCTCCTCGACCTCGAGGAGGTGATGCACCGCCGCAAGCTGCTCCGCGCCCGTGGCGTGAAGGGGACCACCGGCACGCAGGCCAGCTTCCTCGAGCTCTTCGCGGGCGACCATGCGAAGGTCCGCCGCCTCGACGATCTGGTGGCCCGCAAGCTCGGCTTCCATTCGTCGTACGACGTCACCGGCCAGACCTACACCCGCAAGGTCGACTCCCAGGTGACCGCGGCCCTGGCCGGTGTCGCCGAGTCGACCCACAAGGCGGGCAACGACCTCCGGCTCGCCGCCGCGTGGGGGGAGTTGGAGGAGCCGTTCGAGCAGGATCAGGTCGGCTCCTCGGCGATGCCCTACAAGCGCAATCCGATGCGGGCCGAGCGGATGTGCGGCCTGGCCAGGTTCGCGATGGGGCTCCACGTCACGTCGGGGCAGACGGCGGCCGTGCAATGGATGGAGCGGACGCTCGACGACTCGGCCCCGCGCCGGCTCGTGCTCCCCCAGGCGTTCCTCGCCACCGACGCGCAGCTCGTGATTTACGCCAACATCGCGGCCGGCCTCGTCGTGCTTCCGGGCGGCATCCGGCGCAATCTGGAGGCCCACCTGCCGTTCCTTGCCAGCGAGCGGATCCTGATGGCGGCCACGACGGCCGGCGGCGACCGGCAGACGCTCCACGAGGCGCTCCGACAGCACAGTCACGCGGCCACGGGCCGGATTCGCGAGGGACACGACAACGACCTCGTCGCCCGCCTCGGGGCCGATCCGCTCTTCGCCGGCATCGATGTGCGGGCGGCCATGGAGACCCGCGGGCTCGCCGGCCGGGCCGCCGCTCAGGTGGAGGAATTCGTGGCCACGGCCGTCCGCGCGGCCCTCGACGAGTGCCCCTGTCGCGCCCCTGAATCGGCCCTCCGCGTCTGACCGGACGAGATTCAACGACCAGCAACCGCCAGCGCTCGGGCGTCGGATGGAGTCCGACGCCGGGACGGCGGCGACGCCGCGAAAGCCATCCCGCTCACACCCGGTCCTGGTGGCGTGAACGGCTGCGCTGGCTGCGGCAGTCGCTGCACAGGCCGGAGACGATGAGCCGGTGCCCCTGCGGCCTGAACTTGTGCTGCGCGGCGACCGCATCGCAGATTCGGGCGACTTCGTCGCTGGAAAACTCGATCAGCTTCTGGCAGCCCGTGCAATACAGGTGATCGTGCTGCGGATAGCCGTAGTCGTGCTCGTAGACCGCACGGCCGGCGAGCACCATCTTGCGGAGCAGGCCGGCCTCCACCATCTCGGCGAGCGTCCGGTAGACCGTCGGCCGGCTGGCCCGGGCGCCGGCCGGGGTCCGTCGCAGACCGCCGAGCAGCTGCTCGGCGTCGAAGTGCTCGTGGTGGCCGGCGACGTGGTCGACGATCGCCTCCCGCTGCCGGGTGATCCGCTTGCCGCGAGTGCGCAGGAACTCAGCGAACCGCTCCCGCGGCGACAGCGCGACCTCGACCGTGCCGAGGGAAAACTCCGATGCAAGTGCCACGGGCCCGCCTCCTCGGAGGTATTCTAGTCCGCATCCAGCTTTGGTGTATTGCCGGCTCGGGGGCGGCACAATTCTCGGCGCTGCGAGCCGCGGCGGCCCAACGCTCCTCGAGCGTTCGCCGACCCTCTTCCCCTCGTCCCGCGGTTTGCAGAGGCGCCGCTACACGTACGCTGCAATTGCTCTCCTGCACACGGCCGGCCGGGCGATGGGCGGGAATGCCGACGGCCGGACCGCGAACGGTCCGGCCGTCATGATTCAGATCGGGTTGCTGTCAGGAAACCCGGCGTAGCCGCTCAGCCGAGACGGTCGAGCAGCCGCTCGAGGGCCAGGTCGAGCTTCTCGGGCGTCTCATAGGACCCGTCGGCGATCGCCGCCCGGATCGCGTTGACGCGATCGAAGCGGATGTCGGCCGTGGCACCGGCGGCGGACACCGCGTCGACCGACAGCGTGACCGCATCGTGCACCTCGGAAACGCCCTGTTGCTTCGCGGCAGCCTGCGTCGACTCCAGCGCCTCGACGCCCTTGACGGCGTTGATGCCCTGCGAACCGTGCGTGGAAAAGACACCCCAGATGTTCATCGTCGCTCTCCTTGCGGACAGGTTTCGTTTCGATGCCCTGCGATTCCCCGACCCGTAGGACGATACGCACGTCGCTGCCGGCTGGTTCGGTTCTTCGTCAGGTCCGTCTTGACCGTCCGCTCCTTCCTATTCTTGCCGCGCTCCCGCGTTCCGGCGACACCAGTCGTCGGACAGCGGCCGGATGGGTTCCACCTCCCGGTCGCCGCGGCAACTGATTTTTCTTCGGCCGGCCCCGCCAGTCGACTTGAGGGAATTTTCACACTGCCCGTTTTTCCAATCCTGCCGATTCAGCCCCTGCCCAGAGCCCCCAGCCTTCCGCATCGATCAGGCGGCGAACTCCGGCTTCCGGCGGCCGAGTTGGCCCTGCAGCCGCTCGACGATGGCGCTGTGCATCTGGCTGACCCGGCTCTCGGAGAGGTCGAGGGTCGCCCCGATCTCCTTCATCGTCAGTTCCTCGTAGTAGTAGAGGATGATGATCAGCCGTTCGTTGCGGTTGAGGCCCTTGGTGACCAGACGCATCAGGTCGGCCTTCTGGATGCGGCGTGTAGGATCCTCCCCCTTCTTGTCCTCGAGGATGTCGATATCGCGGACGTCCTTGGAACTGTCGGTCTCGCACCACTTCTTGTTCAGGCTCACGAGGCCGACGGCATTGGCATCGACGAGCAACTTCTCGAACTCTTCCCGCGACAGCTGCATGTGCTCGGCGACCTCGGCGTCGGAGGGGGGACGGCCGAGCCGGGCCTCCAGCGTCTTCGTCGCCTCGTTGAGCTTGCTGGCCTTGGAGCGGACGAGCCGCGGCACCCAGTCCATGGTCCGCAGCTCATCGAGCATCGCGCCGCGGATCCGGGGCACGCAATACGTCTCGAACTTCACGCCCCGGGACATGTCGAACGCGTCGAGCGCGTCCATCAGCCCGAACGTGCCGGCAGAGACGAGATCGTCGAGCTCGACGCCGTCCGGAAGCCGCGACCATATCCGCTCGCCGTTGTACTTCACCAACGGCAGGTAGAGTTCGATCAGCCGGTTCCGCAGCTCCTCGTTCGACTGGTCGCACTTGAACTGCTTCCAGAGTTCGAGCACCTCCTCCGCGGAAGGCTGGATCGCTTGATATGCCACTTCGTCCTCCTTGACGCCTTTGACACCACGCATCACGCGAGCGACCGACCCGAGGTCGACCTGCCCGCCTTCAACCCGACCGCCGCGTCCATCGCGCCGCCCGAGCCGCCGACCATCCGATCACAATCGACCGGATGCCGGCCCACACTTCAGTTTTCCTTCCGCTGTCCATCCAGATTCCGCGCCCGCTCTAGGCCGCCCGGGCCGCATCCGGCGGTCCCACGGTGGCGAAAATCTCCAGGCCCGCCTCGTCGGCGACCTCCTCGTCGGCCAGCACGCGAAGGCCGGGGATGTGCCGCGTGAGCGACTCTTGGACGGCCCGCCGGTCGGCGGCTGGGACCACCACGACCGCTGCCCCGCCGCGCTCGACCGCCGGCCGAACCGCCCGCCGGACCTCGGCGCCGATCCGGCTCGCCCCCTGGGCCCCGCGGCCCGCAGCCTGCGGCCCGCACACCGCCACGATGGCTGCGGCGGTCAGCCGGACCGCGGCGAGCCTGCCCTGTGGATCGCGCGCCCGGCGGCAGATCTGGGCTGCCAGCCGGCGACGGACGATCTCGGCGAGCTGCCACGGTTCGGCTGCCTCGGCGGAATGATCGGACATGATCTCGAGCAGTTCGGAGAGCGGCCGCACCGGCACGCCCTCCCGGACGAGGCACTGCAGCGTCCGCTGGATCTTGGCCACGGAGAGCACGCCGGGCACCACCTGCTCTACGAGGGCCGGCTGCTGTTCCCGCAGCGCCTCGAGCAGGTGATTCACCGCCTCGCGAGAGAGCAGGCGGTCGGCCTGCTGACGCACCGCGGACTCGAGCGCCCGCATCACCACCGCCACGTCGTCGAAGACGGCTGCGCCGCGTTCGCCGGCGATCTCCGCGGCAGCGTGTCCGGCCCAGACAGCCCGCCGGCCGGTGAGCGAGTCGACCGCATCCGCATCCGCCGGGTCGAGCGACTGGCCCGGTGCGGCGACCACGAGCATCCGGCCGGCCGGAATCTCCCCGGCCTGCACCACCGTGCCGGCGATCGACACCGTGAAGCCGCGCTGCGGGAGCCGGAGATCGTCGCGGAAGCCGACTGCCGGGATGACGATCCCGAGGTCGGCGGCGATGTGCTGCCGCAGCGCGGCCGCGCGGGCCGGCAACGGCCCGTCCTTTCCGGCGACCAACGGCACGAGCCCGGCACCGAGTTCGATCACGATCCGCTCGTCAGCGAGGACTGCAGCCAGCGGCCTGGCCACGTCGACGGACTGCGGCCCGGCGTGGACCGCGCTGCCGACCGGCTCAGCACTCCGTCCACGTCGCGACGTGACGAACGCACCGAGGAACGCCAGCGCCGCCATGCTCGCCAGCGGCAGAAAGGGAAGGTCGGTGACCGACAGGAGGGCGAGAAAGACGCCTGTAATCGCCAGCACCTGCGGCTTGGCGGTGAACTGCCGGGTAAACTCTCGCGGCAGGTCGATCGACTGGCTCGACCTGGAGATCAACAGTCCCGTCGCCACCGAGACCAGCAGCGAGGGGACGGCGCTCGACAGACCGTCGCCGATCGTCAGCCGGGAATAGAGGTCGAGCGCCCGGCCCAACGGCATCCCCCGCTCCAGGACGCCGATCGCCAGGCCACCGACGATGTTGACCAGGGTGATGATCACGCTCGCCACCGCCTCGCCGGCGACGAACCGGCTGGCGCCGTCCATGCTGGCGAAGAAATCGGCCTGCCGCTGGAGTTCGAGCCGCAGGCCGCGGGCCTCCTCGCGGGTCAGCCCGCCGTTCTGGACTTCCGTGTCGATCGCCATCTGCCTGCCCGGCAGGCCGTCGAGGGCGAAGCGGGCGGCGACCTCGCTCGTCCGCGTCGATCCCGCGGTGATCACGACGAACTGGACGACGGCGATGATGGCGAAGATGACCGCGCCGACGACCAGGTTGTTGGCGGCGACGAACTCGCCGAACGCCTCGACCACCCGGCCGGCGGCGGCCGGTCCGTCGACGGCCGCCCGCGAGAGGATGAGCCGCGTCGTGGCGATGTTGAGGACGAGGCGGACGAGCGTCGCGCCGAGGAGGAAGGTGGGGAAGATGCTCAGTTCCTGCGGCGTGCGGGCGGCGAGGGCGCCGAGGAGGGCGAGCACCGACACGGTGAGGTTCGCCGCCAGCAGCGTGTCGACCACCGGCGCAGGCACCGGGGCGAGAACCACCAGCACGGCCAGAAGGATGGCCGCCGGGATGGCGAGATCGACGAGCGTGGCGGCGACGGGGCGGCGAAGGGCCGCGCCCGCCCCGAATGACTGGGGCATGGGTTCGTTCCTGGCGGTCGGGGAAGACCTCTGTCCTCCTCGACGACGCGGCGGGGACGGTAGCGGAGCCCGCCGCGCCGGTCCAGATCGCTCGCCGGGGGGAAAAAAACTACACTCACCGCGTGCCGTCCGGGATTTCTCCCCTTGCGGCGTCCGGGCCCCGCACCCTCCGCCACCGCCGCCATGAAGTTCTCCCGACACGGAATCGCCTTCGACTACCCTGACGGCTGGGAGGTGGAGATCGAGAACACGGCCGCCGACCGCTGCGCGGTGACTGTCTACGCACCCGAGGGGGGCTTCTGGTCGGTCAGCGACCAGGGGCCTGACTGTCGCGATGCCGAGGTCGCCGCCGCCGTGGCGGCGCAAATGCGCGCGGAGTATCCGAACCTCGACGACGAGCCGGCGACGACGCTCGCTGCCGGCGTCACGCTGCCCGGCCACGACATCAACTTCTACTGCCTCGACCTGACGAACACGGCGCAGATCCGCACGCTGCGGACGCCGGCGACGTCCTACCTGGTCTTCTGCCAGGCCGAGGACCGGGAGTGGGAGCGGATCGCCCCGGTGTTCGCGGCGATAACGGAAAGTTTCGTCGCCGCCGCGACCGGCGACGCCCCCCACAAAACGGCCTGACCTGCTACCATTCTGCGGACCTGGAACAGGCCTGTTTCAGGATTCGACGTCCCGCGCGTGCCTTCCCCACCACCCTCGCAGGCTGACTCGTGCTGCTGCTCGCCGACATCGCCGCCGGAGCGACGATCCAGACGGTCCATTGGCTGGCCTTCGCCGTCTTTGTCACGGTCATGCTGACGCTCGACCTGACCGTCTTCCACAAGAAGTCCCACGAGCCGTCCCTGCGGGAGAGCGCCTTCTGGACGATCTTCTGGTCGGCCCTGGCGCTGAGTTTCAACCTCCTCGTCTGGCGGTGGCTGGGAAGCAAGCCGGCGATCGAGTTTCTCACCGGCTATCTCGTCGAATGGTCGTTGTCGATGGACAACGTCTTCGTGTTCGCGGTCGTGTTCGCCTATTTCGGCGTGCCGCTCAAGTACCAGTACCGCGTCCTCTTCTGGGGCATCCTCGGCGCGGTGATCATGCGGCTGACGTTCGTCCTCCTCGGTGCCGAACTCGTCGAGCGTTACAAGTGGGTGATGTGGCTGTTCGGCGGGTTCCTCGTCTACACCGGGATCAAGCTCGCCTTCGGCGGCGGCGATCACGAGGCGGGAGAGAACGGCATCATCCGCTTCTTTCGTCGCTTCATCCCGGGTTCCAAGCAGCCCGCGGGGGACAGGTTCTTCGTGCGCGAAAACGGCAAGCTCCTCGCCACGCCGCTGTTCCTCGTGCTCCTCGTCGTGGAAAGCACCGACGTCCTGTTCGCCGTCGACAGCGTGCCGGCGATCCTCGGCGTGGTCTCCCCCGGCACCCATTACATGCGGTTCATCGCCTTCACTTCCAACGTGTTCGCGATCCTCGGCCTGCGGGCACTCTACTTCCTTCTCGCCGGCGTGATGGACCTGTTCCGGTTCCTCAATTACGGCCTATCGGCGGTGCTCGTGTTCGTGGGCTGCAAGATGATCGCCGAGGCGGCCCGTCACAACGAGTGGCTCGCCGGCCTCGGAGGCTGGGACGCTCACGCCAAGGGTCATCTCGTGCATCCCGGCGTGTCTCTCGGGGTCATCGTCTGCCTCATCGGCACGAGCGTGGCGGCCTCGCTCGCCTTCCCCGAGCGGCAGCAGCATGGCACGATCGCCGGCAACGACGAGACCGACGCGGCCGGAGGCGTGCGCCACGGCTGACACGCGGTCCGGCTCGCGGTGATCGGTGCGCCGATGCGACTCCTCGTTCATGAATGGTGCTGTTCGGGCGGAATGACCGGACCGGATGCACATACCCTGGGTGATTCCGCTGCCGCGATCCTGCCCGAGGCGCGGGGCATGTTCCTTGCCGTCCTCGCCGACGCGCGACGTAGCTCCGCCCTGGAGGTCGCCGCGATCGTCGACGACTCCCTGCCGGTCGACGTCCCGGCGGGCGTGGTGCGCCGGACGACGCCCCCCGGGGGCGAACTCGAGACACTTGCCGCCGCGGCGGCAAGTGCCGACGTCACGCTCGTCGTGGCCCCGGAGACGGACGGCATTCTCGCGCGACGGCTGGCCGTCGTGCGGACCGCGGGGGGCCGGCCGCTCGCCTGCGATCCGGCCT
>JBKDUV010000233.1:0-4784 GCA_046339335.1 Planctomycetia bacterium
GGCCACGAAGCCCTGGAGCACCGCCGGCGTGAGCGGCGTCCGCGGCTTCCTTGACCGCTGCTGGCGGCTGGTCGTGGACGAGCGGGCCGACGAAATCGCCCTCGCCCCGCAGGTCTGCGCCGACCCGCCGACCGACGCCCAGCTCCGGGAGATCAACCGCTGCATCGACAAGGTGACCCGCGACATCCGGGCGCTGTCGTTCAACACGGCGATCGCCCGGATGATGGAGTTCGTCAACTTCTGCACGCCGCTCGAGCGACGGCCGCGGGGGATTCTCGAGCCGTTCGTCACGATCCTCGCGCCGTTCGCGCCGCACCTCGCCGAGGAACTGTGGGAGCTTCTCGGCCGGGCCGCACCGGTGTCCCTCGCCCCTTGGCCTGCCGCCGACGCCCGCTGGCTCGAGGACGACACCGTGGAAATCCCGGTCCAGATCCAGGGCAAGCTCCGCGGCCGCGTGGTCGTGCCGGCGGGGGCCGATGCCGGCGCCCTGCGGGCGGCCGCGGCGGCCGATCCGCGGATCGCCGAGCAGCTGGCGGGGCGGCGGATCGTGAAGGTGGTCGCCGTGCCCGGCCGGATGGTGAACTTCGTCCTCGGCGACTGAGCAGCGCGGTGAAATTCATCCCCCCGCAGCCGGCCAGATGGTCCGGCTGCGGGACGGCATGAGTTCGCTCGCTGACACGCTCGCGATCCTCACGCCGACCCCTCCGCCTCGGTGCCGCGAGCAAAAGCCTGTTTCTCGCTCCTGCCGAGGGACGTCAGGGGCGGTTCTCGCCGAGGAGCCGCTCTTCCTCCTCTTCCTGGATGATGATCCGCGGCGTCACCATCAGCATCAGGCTGTCGGTCGTCCGGCCGAGCCCGACGTTCTTGAAGAGCCGGTTGACGTAGGGAACCTTCGAGAGGATCGGCACGCCGAACTCGTTCCGCCCCTCCCGCAGACGCTTCACGCCGCCGAGGAGGACGGTTCCGCCATCCGGCACGCTCACCGTCGTGGTCACGGTCGTGAACAGGAATTCGGGAAGCTGCAAGGTCGTGCCGTTCGAACTGCGTTCGACGTCGCGCGAAGCCGAAAAGCCGTTGCTCAGCCCGACGAGGCCGGTGGCCCCGGGAACCGTGACGTCGGCGCCCGACCGCTCGTCGCTGCTCTTGGCCCGCGAGGTCCGCGAACCCTCGAACTGGAACTCCTGGATCTTGCCGATCTGCGAGAAGAAGGGGACGAGCGTCAACCGCACGAAACGCCTGTCGTTGGAGACGACCGCCTGGACGTTCACGGCGGTGCCCTCGTTGAGAACCGTGATCACGGGCTGCTGGGCCGCGGCGAACTCGCCCACGACGGGGGTCACCGAAGTGACGAAGGGCCGCTGCCGCGTGTCGGACACGAAGGCGTTTTGGCCGTTGAAGAGCGTGACCTTCGGGGCCTGGAGCACGCTGTTGCGGGTGTTGCCCTGGGCCGCCTCGATCAGGAAGTAGGCCTCGATGTCGGAGAGGATCGCGAACCCGAACGACGCCGCCGAACTGGCCGCGGACGGCAGGCCGGGGAACTGCGGCACCGTGGCCGCCCCGAAGCTGTTCTGCCGGAAGGGAATCGAGTAGAAGTGCGAGATGCTGTTGACCCGGTGGTTGAACTGCGGGCCGGCAGCCGCGCCCCCCGCCCCGGCCGGCGTCGGCTGGACGATGGCGTTCGGGTTGAGGGCCACGCCCGGCACGCCCTGCTGGCCGAGGCCGATCACCTGCGACCGTCCCCCCGGCGCCACGTTGATGCCGTACAAACCGGGCGAATTCGACCCGCCGCCTTCGGTCGGCACCGCCGTCATGTTGAGCGGCTCGTTGACGCCGGACTGGATGTTGAAGTCGAAATCGACGCCGATCCGTTCGAAGAACGTGTCGTTGAGCGAGATGAAGCGGACCTCGATCGTGACCTGCAGGTCCTGCAGGCGACGGAGCTGGTCGAGGAGGTCGGCGATCTGCTCGTGAATCTCCTGGGTCTGCATGACCACGATCGACAGGTTGGTGTCGAAGGGGCGGATCTGGCCGTTGCCCCCGGTGTCTGCCCAGGCCGCCGGGCCGCCGACGGTATGGGTGATCAGTTCGATGAGCGACTGGAAATCGGCCTGGCCGCCGCCGCCGGCAGCCGGCGGGCCGAAGGGGACGGGGGCCGGCATCCCGGTGCCGGGACCCCGGCCACGGCCGGCTCCGGGGATCTGCGCCAGTGAACCGGCAGCCACTCCCGCGCCGGAACGCCCGACCCGGTTGAGGGCCTCGGCGGGCGGCTCGACCGAGACCTGCAGCTGGGTCCGCAGCGCCATGTCGTACCCCTTCATCAGGGCCCCCTCGATGCCGAGCCCGTCGGCTGAGAAATTGGGGATCGGTTTGACGAGGTCGCCGACCTGGTACACGACCTGGTAGACCGCGCCCTTCACAAGTTCGGGGCTCGTCACCTTTAGCACCTCGTCCTGGACCACGTACCGGAGGTTCAGCGGCCCGAGGAGCAGATTGAGCGCGCTCTTCAGGCTGATCTGCTTGTCGAGCATGAGCGTCACCGGCGTGTCGCTGCCCACCTTCTCCAGCTCCAGCCCGACCATGTCGAGGTGGATGTTGACGCCGGCCTGGTCCTGCAGCGACTTGAGGACCGCCGCCAGAGGCTGGTTGCCGTACTCGGCCTTCACCTTGGTCTCGAGCTTCCGCTGGATCGCCAGTTCGGCCGGCGAGATCCGCCCCTTGCCCTCGGCGGCGAGCCGCGAGCGTGACTTGGTGAGTTCCTCCCAGTCCTTCGTGACCGGAAACTCGATCGGCCCGGTGAACGGCGTCCCACATGCGTCCCCCACCTGCAGCACGTCGAGCATGCCTTCCTGCTGGCCGCCGACGATCGACCTCTGGCGGTCGATGCGGGCGATCGTCTTGCTTTGGAGGAGCATCTGCCGGACGACGATGTTGTCGGGAGCCAACTGGCCGGCCTTCTTGGCGACCGTCTCCGCCTCGGCGAACCGCTTCTGGTCGACGAGGGTGTTGTATTCGTCCACCAGCAGGGCGATCCGCTGATCCACCTCGACCTTTTGAGCCCGCTCCCGCTCCACTCGTCCCTCCACCTCGGCGGCCTTTCTTTCCAGCGCCAGTTCGGCCCGCCGCTTGCCGGCCGCCTCCTCGATGTCGCGCCGGGCACGCTCGATCCGCCGGGCAAACGGCTCCTTCTTCTCGGCGGGGATCGGCTGGGACTCGACGTAGGCGGCCGTGCCATCGAGCAGCGCCAACGCGTCGCCGGGCGACTTTTGCGCGAGCCGCTTGGCCTCGATCTGCTTCGCCTGCACCTCGGCCGAGATGCCGGCGATCAGGATGTCGTCGGGAACGCGTCCGGCTGTCGCGGCCGGGGCCTGAGCGGCGGCGGTCGGACCGCCGGCGGCGGCCGCCCCCCGGGCCGCCTCGTCGATCATCTTGCGGGCCGCTGCGGCATCCGCTGCCGGCCCGGACGGCGCCGGCAAGTCCTCCGCGGCGGCGAGTGATGCGCCCAGGATGAGCAGCAGCGAGGCGATCCCGCATGCGGCCGAGCGTCGACGCGGAGACGCCTGCCCCTCATCGCCCGTCTGCCGGGAGGCCTGGTTCGCGCGCTCGGTTCGCATGGTGCCGATTCCTTGTGGAAAAACTTCCTGGAGGGGCGGGTGGATACTGCGGCCGACGACCACGGGTCAAGGTCATGTCCCCCGGGACGGCCGGCACGGCGCAGCCGCTGCTTGCCCAGGTTGCCGCGCCGCGACACTTTGCGGATGGTCAGGGCGGGGACTCAGGCCGGAGCCCGGACGGCCGGCCGCCTGCCGGCCGCCTTCTCGACCGTGTCGAGCAGCTGGTCGACGCGGAACGGCTTGAAGAGCACCAGGTCGATGCCCGCCTGGCGGGCCTTCACGATCGAGTGGCCGGGGTCATAGCCGAACCCGGTCATGAGCACGAGCGGCACGCTGTCGATGATCTCGCGAAGTCTGAGGAGCAGTTCGTAGCCGCTCATGTCAGGCAGCCGGATGTCGGAGATGATCACGTCGTAGGCGTCGGCTCCGCCGGCCCGGACCAGCGATGCGGCCTCGCCGCCGTCGCGGGCGGTCTCCACGGTGCAGCCCGACCGTTCCAGCAGCGCATGGGCGGCGGCCCGCACCTGCTCGTCGGCGTCGACGACGAGGATCCGCCGACCGACCAGCCCGCGTCGCCGGTCCGCCTGGCGACGCTGGGCATGGGCCGCACTCGGCGCCATCGTTTCCCCCACCTTCTGGATCACCTGCTTGATGTCGCGCGCGTTGCGCAGGATCCGCTGCAGCCGCTCGACGACGTCGGCGTCGTGGCCGATGTACTTCTCCATGACGCCGACGGCGTCGTTGAGGATGTCGTCGACGGGCAGGGCCACGGCACCGTGGATCGCCTCGATGCTCTCGGCCGCGGTGGAGGCCTTCTCGGCAACCAGCAGTTCCAGCGTGTTGAGCGCCGCAGCAACGTCGCGGGAGAAGATCTCCAGGAACTGCAGGTCGGTCTCGGAGAAGCCTCCCGGCTCCGGGCTCTCCACGTTGAACGTGCCGATCACGTTGTCATGGAGCATGAGGGGCACCGTGAGCGAACTCTTCGCCCCCTTGCAGCCCTCGAGGTAGAGCGGGTCTTTCGTCGTGTCGCTGCACCAGTAACTGCGGCCGGTGGCCGCGACATAGCCGGTGACCCCGTTGTGCTCCGACTTGGCATAGAGGATCCGGGCTTCGGCCTCCGGCTGCATCCCTTCCGCGAGCAGCGGCTCGAGGCGGCCCGTCTGGGCGTCGAGG
>JBKDUV010000234.1:0-3340 GCA_046339335.1 Planctomycetia bacterium
TCCCGGTGGGCGCCGACCGCGCGAAGATGGTCGTGGACGTGCCCGCCGGGCGGACGGCCACACTGGCCTTCGATCCCACAGCGGCAGCCAAAGTAAAGGTCTTTTCACCATCCGACGCCGTCGTACTCGAGCAAGGACGGCTATCAACCCGCATAGTCGGCGGCTCCCCCCAGACCTTCTGGATCGAGGCTTTCGCCCCGAGCGCGAGCCTGGCCGACATCACATTCACGCTCACGCCCACCGGCGGTAGTCCCGCATCGAGCGACACGATCCGGGCCACGGCGGTGGCCCTGACGGCCCTAAGCAACGGCATCGTTTCGGCTGACGACGGCAGACTGTGGGCCTACGCCGTCGTCAGCGACCCCGCGCGGTCATCCGGTGATTCACCCGGGGTGACATTCGAGTTGCTTGGGGCCGACGGCAGTACCACCGGCGTCACCGGTTCCACGACTGTCATCGATAGCTTCGCGTACACGGTCCTGAATCTTCCCGATCGGCTGCTGCACATCGATCCTGCGAATCCCGCCGCGTCCACCTATCGTGTTCGGGCCCGTTACCGGTCGCTCACGACCGAAAGCGAAGAAACAGCCGTCGTGCCGGGCCTGGCCAAGAACATCCAGGCGGTTGCGAACGTGGCCTTCACGGCAAAGCCGGGGCTCTCGTTCAACATCACCGACGCACACGTCCCCTTCCTGCGGGATTTCGCCGGCGTCGGTCGCGTCGAGGTGACGGCCACGGTTCGCGACAGGCTCGGCAACCTCGTGGCAGACGGCACGCCGGTCGTCTGGGGCACGCTCCACGACGGCTTCAATCCAGACGACGTCCTGAACTCCGGCACCGAGACGGTCAATGGCGTTGCTTCGTTCGCCATCGCCGCGAACCGGATCAGCCCTGTGGCCCGGCTGTCCGTCACGGCCGACCTGACCACGATCACAGGATTTCTTTCGGGGGGTGAACTCCGTGTCACCCTCGAACTGCTCGACACCAATAACCAGCCCGCTGGCGATCTGATCATTGATCTCGATGATCGCTGGTGGTTCTCGACGCGGTCGGAGACGATCCGCGTGCGGGCTACGGTCCGGCGCCAGGACGACTCGCCGGTTGGCCCCGGTGTGCCGGTCAAGTTTCACGACACCAAGCGGCTGCTGGACGACGTGACCGTTCTGACTGATTCGGCTGGACGGGCAGTGGCTGACCTGTTCGTGCCCAACGATCGCGCCAGTTGGGCGATACTCGGCAGGAATGTGGTGACGGCCTCTGCGGCGGGATACTCCGCCCAGGCGGTGACGCGGATAGACGGGGACATCCTTCCCCCTGTCGAACTCGAGTTCAGCGTAGCCTTCCTGGCCGGCGACCAAACCAACGACGGCACATTGCCGCTCGCCGATCCGACGGCCGTAAGCGGCCTTTCAGCCGAAGTGAACGCGCCCTTCGCAGCAACAAGCACGATCACGCTCCGCAACCTCACACCCGGTGAACAGTATCGGCTGGAGGTTCCGGCCAACGCCCCGGTGCAGTTGCGGCTGCCTGGCGGAACGCCTGGTGCGCAGGTCAGCTTCGTCGCCCCTCCGGCCAACGGCGGCACCGGCTCCACGTTTCAGATCGTCGTTCAATCCAAGGGAGGCTTGACCGGCACCGGCATCGACGTGGTGAAGCCTTTGCTCTACCGCGATGGGTTCTGGTGGGACAGCCCGGTCGGCTATTCAGTGAAGGGCGACACCGCGGGCACGATCGTCGTCGGCCCGGCGAGCGCCGCCGCTCGGATCGGCCAAATCACCCAATCGATCGTCGGCGGAGCGCTGTTTGGCGCGGGCGGGCTCGACGCCAGTCTGGCCGGCGACATCGGGCTGTCGATGATCCCCGGGATTGGCGTCGCTGCCGACGTGCGTGACCTTGTAAAAAGCCTGCTCCAGCTCGTGCCGGTCGATCTGGGCCTCGGCCAGTTCGACTGGCGCGAGGCGGCGATCGCCGGGTTCGGCATCCTGACCGAGGTCCTGCCGCCGGCGGATGTGATCGTCGATGTCTACCGCTCGATGTACAAGATCGCCAAGCAGGTGCCGACGGTCATGCCGGTGTTCCTGTCGATCGAGCCGCTGTTCACCAAGGCACTTACGAGCCTCTTCGACTTCAGGGCGGCGGCCGCATCGGGCTCGCTGACTGCGGCCGGTGATTTCGCGGCCCTCGCGGCCAGTGCATCGAGCGCATCCTTCGGGGCCGACGACATCTTTCGATGGCTCGAGGGTGTGATCGGCAGAACCAACGCGCGGCGGCTCCTGGCCCACACGGAAATCGGCAAAGTGCTCAAGAACGACCCGGTCTTCCGGGGCAAGTACGCCGAACTGGTACGGATTAGCGGCTCCAAGTTCGGCGACGACCTGGAGACGATTTTCGACGCGTTCGGGATGGACGCAGTGAAGCGCATGGTCATTCACGGCACCGCCAATCTGGAAGATTTCGGAGCCGGCTTTAACGCCATGGCGACTGCACTGCGCCGCCATTCCCAAAAGGGCACATGGCAGAACACCGCGTTGCTCGACAGCCTGAAGGCGAGTCCGGAGGACGCGGCGGACATCTTCACGAACATCGGCACGACATCCCGCCGGGTTCAGGAAGCGAACATTCGGTTCGGCAAAGGAGTCGCGGGTGAGTCGGACGTGTCGCAGGCCATTGCCCTCGTCATCGGCCGCGCCTCGGGAAGCACCGGCCACTCATTCGTGCGCAACATCGATGAACTCCGTAATTTCAGCGATGATCTCAAGACGCTGACGGATGTCGGCAGAAATGCCGATCAGATGCGGAGCGCCGTGGCGCTGATCCGTCGGTTGCGTTCCGATGGTCCGACCGTGCCCACCCAGGCCGGGCGGCTGTTCGAGGTGCAGGAAGTCGCGGCAGCGCTGCGTGAGAATGCCGACACCGTGATCAGCTTCAACAAGCTGACACGCGGAGCGGTCACTGATATCGATATCCTGCTGAATGGCAAAGCGATAGAGCTCAAGTACACGCTCAGAAGCGTGACGGAACAGGACATCATCACGAAGTTCTTCAAATATCGCGCCACGGTCGGCCCCGGCAAGCCGCTCGAGTTGCGATCGCTGGATTCAGAGGCCAGCATGCAGGCTTTTGTCGAGGCAGCGTTTAAGAAGTACATTAAAATGAAGCCGGCAGATTGGCCGGTGTGGCTCAAGCGCCTTTCAAAAGAAGATGACGCGCTCGTACAAGTGAAAAACGCCATCTCGTATTCACAGGCGGGATCAACTCGATACAACTTTTTTGCTGCGGCAGGCTGATCGCCATGGCCAACTCACCCGATCCACGCTTCCGGTCGGCGGCGATCTTCGCG
>JBKDUV010000235.1:0-10374 GCA_046339335.1 Planctomycetia bacterium
AAGTGGGGGGCATCCGAAGTCGCTGAGGTAACCGCAAGGAGCCAGGCGCCTAAGATGAACTCTGCGATTGGGACTAAGTCGTAACAAGGTAGCCGTAGGGGAACCTGCGGCTGGATCACCTCCTTTCTAAAGGAAAATGCCGAAACGGCCTGGTTTATCCAGTGACCCGTGGAGGCCATCGGTGAGCGGGTTGGGGTTTGGCAGTCGCAAGGCTCGCTGATCCAACCGGCGGCACCGAATGTGGAGGCGATCGTGTTGCCAGCCAAAAGAGATCGGCCGATTGTCGGGGAGACCCGCAGATCGGCAAGGCTGCCGGATCGAAAAGATCACGTGACCCGCCTGGGGCCAGTCGAGCCCCAGGCGGGTTTTTTTACGCGCCGAAGGACTACACTCAGAAGCTGGAATGCAGCCGATTCCTTGCACGGTCAGGTGCGGGTGGTGCGAAGGAGCACGTGCGATGAGGGCTTGTAGTCTCCTGCTGGCGCTTGCCGTGGTGGCGTGCGGTGCGTTTTCGCGGGCGGAGGAACGCGCGTGGCAGGTGACCGGTGAACTGGTCGGGCTCAAGCCGGGCAGTGAGTCCACAGTCGTCATCGAGCTGCCGACAAAGGCCCGCATCGAAGTGCCGCTTGCCGCGCTTTCGGAAGCGGACCGGCAGGTCGTGCGCAGCCGGTCGGAAGGCTCGCGGCAGCCTGTGGCCGCTACGGGCCCCGTCGTCGTGCGTGGTCCGACGGGCCGCGTGAGCGTGCCGGTGCCGGAGTCGCTCAAGGGGGTCGAGACCGATGCGATCTGGTGTCGGACCGCGGCCGAAGCGGTGGACGTGTATCGGCTGTACCTTGCCGGCGACGGGCTCTCCGTTGAAGACCGGGTGGCGGCCGATGCGCGGCTTGGCGAGTGGTCGAAGCGGGCCGCGGAGAAGCGGGTTCGCATGGGGGATGCATGGCTGCCTCCGGAGCAGCGGACGCAGGCCCGTCGCATCGCCCACGACCAGTTTGTGCACGCGATCGAGGTCATCCGGCTGGGCAACTGGACGCTGGCCGAGGACGAGCTGAAGAAGGCCAGCCGGCTCGATCCCGATCTGGCCGCGGCAGAACTCGTCCTTGGACTCGGCTATTTCCTGCTCAAGCCCAAGGTGGCCGCGGAGTCCGCGGGCAACCTGGCGAAGGCGATCGATTTTTTCGCCGAGGCCGTGCGGCGCGACCCCGACAACGTCAACGCACTCAATGATCTCGCCCTGGCGGAAATGTTCGGCGGCAAATACGCCGCCGGAGTGTCGCATCTCGTCCGCGCCGCCGTCGTCGGGCTGGACGACCAGGTGATCGCCGACAACCTCGGCCTGCACATCCGCGATGCTCCCGGGCTGCGACCGAAAATGCCGGAAAAACTGCTGACTGAACTCAACGAATGCTATCGAAACCTGCTGCGGCATCCGCGGCTGAAACCGCTCGGTACGACGGGGGCCTACATGCTCAAGTCAGCGACGGGCGTGCCCATCCCCGCGGTCAAAGGATCGCAATCAATCGTCGATTTCGCCAAGCATCTCGATGAGCCGGCGGAGGGGATCGCGGACAGCCAGCGGGGCGCGGCGACGGTGGTTGGAGACGGCTTCCTGCTTACCACCATGCGGCTCGTGCCGGACGCGACGGAGATCCTCGTCGAGGATCCGACGGCCCCCGGTCGGCAACTGCCGGCGCGGGAAGTGGCGTCGAGCGGAGACTCCGGCCTGTTCCTGCTCCGCTGCGATGGGTTGATCGCGAAGCCGCTGCCGGTTGCGGCGGCGGGGCCGGTGGTTGGCGACGAGGTGTCCGTCGGCGGCGTGGGAGTCGATGGCCGAAACCGCACGGCGGCACGTCCGACTCGGGGCCGTGTCGTCGCCGGAACGGTGAGCACCGCTGCCTCGACCGCCGCGTCGGGATTCATTCATGCCGGCGCGTTTGCCCGCGGCCATGGGGGCGGTCCGATCGTGGATCGGCGGGGGCGACTCGTCGGCCTCGAGGCACCTCTCCCGCGAACCGATTCGATCGGCGTCGCGCACGGTATGGGGCTGCCGATCGATTGGGCCTGGCCTCTCCTGCGCGAAAACCTGCCAGATCTTCAGGCCGCGGCCGCCGGGGACGACCCTCCCGCCGACTGGGCCCTCGCCGACACGCGGAGCGAGGCTGCTACGGTCGGGCTGATCTGCCGGCGAAAAGCAAGCGGGCGGCAGTCGAAGTAGCCGCTGCCGTGGCCAGAGTGTGCCCTTCCCCTGGCAGGTTCGGCGGGTACGATACTCGAGTGGTCGGGTCGCATCCGGTTTTCGGGTAATTTTGATGGCATTGCAGACGATCTCCGGCGTGGTTCCTCCTGCGGTTGCCGAGGCGACGGTCATGACCGTATGGCCCTCGGTGGCATCCACCGGCCTTGGCCAAGCGCTCGGCCGACTGTATCGGATCAAGGGAGGCGCCGGGGCGGTATCGTTCGGCCGCCTCGCCCTGCTTGCCACCATCCCCGTGGGTCTCATGCTCTACCTCTCGCTGCGGCTCCCGTGGGCGATCCGCCGCTATCGGCTCACGAATCGCAGGGTGATCGTCGAGCGGGGCATCAATCCCCATGTCCAGCAGTATGTCGATCTCGATCGGTTCGACGCCATCGACCTCGTCGTCCACCCCGGGCAGGAGTGGTACGCAGCCGGCGACCTTGTCTTCCGCCGTGGGCCCGTCGAGACCCTGCGTCTCCCGGGTGTGAGCCGTCCCGAGTCTTTTCGCCGCGTCTGCCTCGAGGCAAGACAGGCGTACGTCAGCGTGGCGGCGCTGCAGCCCGAGACGGTCGGTGCTGCCTGACGCGGTTCTGCTGACGCCGCCGGCAGGGAATCCTGACGGTCAGACGGGCTGGCGGCCGGCGATGAAACCCCGCTCCCTGATCGCCGCGGCGATGTCATCGCGGGCCTGAGCGTCGAGCTCGCAGGCCAGGGCGCGAGCGTTCTCCGCGACCTGCTCCGGACACGTCGCACCGAACAGCACGCTCGTGATCCCGGGCTGCTCCGCCGTCCACGCGAGCACGAGATCGGCCAGCGGGCAGCCGAGCCGGTCAGCGATCGGCCGCAGGGCATCGACGAAGCCGAGATTCCGGTCGAACTCGGCGCCGTTGAAGATCGGATACTTGTGTCGCGTGTCGGTGGCCGGGAACACCTGGCCACGGCGCATTTTCCCGGCGAGCAGGCCCTTCATCAGCGGCCAGTAGGCGACGACCGCGACGCCCCGGGCGCGGCACCAGGGGAGGACGTCCGCCTCGATATGCCGCTGGAGCATGTTGAACTGCATCTGGCAGGCGGCCAGCGGGCAGACGGCGGCAAACTGCTCGAGCTGGGAGACCGTGGCGTTCGACAGGCCAACGGCCCGCGTCATGCCGGTGGCGAGCAGGCGGGCGAGTTCGCCGGCCGACTCCTCGATCGGCACCCGCGGGTCGGGGGCGTGCAGATAGAGGAGGTCGAAGTGATCGGTGCCGAGCCTGTCGAGGCTCTCGGCGACCTCGGCCCGGATCCGCGCCGGCCGGCCATCGATGACCTGCCGGCGCGGCGGCGTGGCGGCCGCGTCCGGAACCCAGTGGATCCCGCACTTCCCGGCCAGCACTACGGAGCCGCGACGGCCGGCGATCGCGGCGGCGATGGCCCGCTCGCTCTCGCCCCGCTCCCCGTAGCAGTAGGCGGTGTCGAGATGGGTTATGCCGGCGTCGATGGCGGCGCGGACGGTGGCCTCGGCCGCTGCGGGTGTGACACCGGCGCGGGTCATGCCGGCCAGCGGCCAACAGCCGAGCCCGAGGGGGCCAACGGACACCGGTGACGAGCCGAGCGGACGCGGAGCCGTGTTCATCTCCCGGTCTCCCGGGCAGCATCCCGCGGCAGCGAGAACGTGGCCGGTACCCCATGACTGCCGGACGGCTGTGGGGGGAAACGGCCGGTGGCGAGGAAGTCGGCGACGAGATCGGCCGTATCGCGACGGAAGAGCAGGCCGGTGTGCCAGGTGGGCAGCGTCACGTGATCGTGCGGCACGTCTGGATGCGTGCTCTCGGCCGACACCAACGCGTCATGTGCGGCGGCGATGACGCCGATCTCCACGCCGGCGGGCGTCGGCAGCGAGTTCACCATGCTGTCGGCGGCGGTCGACAGTTCGGCGACGGGTTTGAGGACGCGGCCGAAACTGCCGGCCATGGCGGTGGCCACGAAGGAACCATGGTTCGGTGGCGCCAGCATCACGAACCGGCCCAGCTTCCGCGGCCGGTAGCGGTCGAGGGCCGCCCGGCCCACGATGCCCCCCATGCTGTGCGTCACGAGGTGGAGCAGGTCGATCCGCGGGTCGGCGTCGAGCGCGGCAAGACTTCCAGCGAACCGGTCGGCCAGGACCTGGATCGAGCTCCACATGTTGCGGTATCCCCAGAGGTCGGTGCGGTAGCCGTGGCCGCGGAGCCGGCGGGCGAGCAGCGACAGCAGCAGTTTGTTGGCGAGGTAGCCGTGGACGAGGACGACGCACTGGCGGTCGGACACGGGGCCGGCAACTGGCGTCGGCGGGGCAGATTGCATGGTCACGGCACGGTCGTCACCGCGTGGCAGGGCGGCCGGCCCCCGTGGCATGGGCCGCTGCCGGTCTGACCGGTGCCGGGCAGCAGTCGATCGGGCAGACATCGTGGCTGGCGGGCAGCAGGCCGATGGCACATCGGTCGGGCAGGCTCCAGGCCCGCTCCGCGATCAGCTCGCGGACCATGGACACGAACTCCGGCGCCGTGCCCACCGTGGCTGACCGGGCCATGTCGACCCCGAGTCTGCGGCAGAGATCGGCGGCCTCGGTGTCCAGGTCGTAGAGCACCTCCATGTGGTCGGAGATGAAGCCGATCGGGGCGATCAGCACCCGTTTGTGACCACCGGCATGCAGGCCGCGAATCGCGTCGCAGACGTCGGGCTCGAGCCATGGCTGCGACGGCGGCCCGCTTCGGCTCTGGAAGACGAGGTTCCAGTTCGTCACGCCGGCTCGCTCGGCGACGAGGCGGCACGACTCTTGCAGTTGGGGGACGTAGCGGCAGCCGTCCGCCATCGACGTCGGAATGCTGTGCGCGGTGAACAGGACGGGCACGTGCGTGCGGTCCGCCGCGGGGAAGCGTGCCAGGGCCGCCTGGACGTTGGCAGCCATGGGGCCGACGAATCCCGGATGGTTGAAGAACACCCGGATCTTGTCCACCTGCGGCCCGCGATCCCCGAGGGGCTGGCAGGCGGCGGCGATGTTCTCGCGATACTGCCGGCAGCCGGAGTAACTGCTGAAGGCACTCGTCACGAACGCGATCGCCCGGCGGACGCCGGCGTCCGCCATCTCCCGGAGTGTGTCGGTGAGCAGCGGATGCCAGTTGCGATTGCCCCAGTAGACCGGCAGCCTCGGCCCGTGTCGGTCCAGTTCCTGCCGCAGGGCAGCGAGCAGGGCCCGATTTTGCTCGTTGATGGGGCTGCGGCCGCCGAAGTGCTGGTAATGCTCTGCGACCTCCAGCATTCGTTCCCGCGGCACATTCCGGCCGCGTAGCACGTTCTCGAGAAACGGCAGCACGTCGCCCGGTCCGTCCGGTCCCCCGAACGAGACCAGGAGGACCGCGTCGTAGGCAGAGCGGCGGTCGTTGTCTCGGATGGGAACGTCAGGCATCGTTGCTGCGGCGAACACGCTCCGGGAAACGAAATGACCCCACGGGGATTCGAACCCCGGTTACCGCCGTGAAAGGGCGATGTCCTAGGCCTCTAGACGATGGGGCCGCGGCAACTCTCGATTTTTCCAAGCAGCATGCCAGTGCAAATTTCGTCCCGGGAAGGTGCCGCGAAAATCCTCCCGACGCTTAACGATAAGTCTTCGATCCTACTCGACCAGGCACTGTGGCGAAAGCCTGACGGGGTGGCGAAAGCTGGACCGGCGGAAAGCGAATGCCCGGCCGCCGACGAGCACGTGCCACGTCGGGCTGTCTCAGGGCTGGGATTCCGAAGAACGCTCCTCACGACCCATGTCGCGGGCTGCGTTGGGAAGCGGTGGTTCGTCGACCGGTTCACCCCGGGCGATGGCCTCGAAGACTTCCCGGCGATGCACAGGGACCTCCTTCGGTGCCTCGACCCCGAGTCGGACCTTGTCCCCGCGAATCTCCACAACGACGATCGTGATGTTGTCGTTGATGACGATGCTTTCGTCTTTTTTTCGCGACAGGACCAACATGGCCATTCCTTTGGCGAAACTGCGTGTGGCGAAACTGCGAGTGGCGAAACTGCGTGACTGCTTCACGGACCAATTCGCGAACCCGCTGCCGACCGGCAACGGCAACGCAGCGAATCGCCCAAACTGCCTAAAGATAAACGTTTTTGAAGTCCGGTCAAGCAAATCTCGGGCCAAGAAAAAATCGCCTGTTTCGTGGCCGCAGGACGAATTTTTTGGCTGCAGCTTGGCCGCGGCTTGGAAGGACACTTCGTGCAAGCCGGGCTGTGGATGGTCGGCGGTCAGCATTTCGCCGTCCACCGCGCCGCTTGTGGCAGCCCACGTGAACGCGGCACGTCTGCCGCATCTT
Source organism: Planctomycetia bacterium (assembly GCA_046339335.1). GTDB lineage: Bacteria > Planctomycetota > Planctomycetia > Pirellulales > UBA1268 > QWPN01. The sequence goes on from JBKDUV010000235.1 coordinate 6,556, forward strand.
GTTGGTCCGTCCGAGGGGCCTATACTGCTGCTCGTCTCTTCAGGAAACGGGTTTCGGTCGCCGTACAGCCGCCTCGGACTTGCCCCATGGGCCCCTTGCAAGCCTGGTTTCGAAATCTGTTCACGGCCGTATTGACCGTGATAGACGGCATGCTCGTGACACTACGCGTGTTCGGCAGCACCTACGATCAAAAACGCAGGACGTTCACCGAGCATTTCGAATATCCCGAACTTCCTGCGCCGGTCGCCGCTCGCTATCGGGGCTTCCATCGGTACGACCTGACGACGTGCATCGCCTGCGACCAGTGCGCCAAGGCCTGTCCGGTCGACTGCATCTACATCGGCAAGGAACGAGTTGAGAACGGCAAGGGTTTTCAGGTTACCGGATTCACGATTGATTACTCGAAGTGCATGTTCTGCGCCTTGTGCGTCGAGCCGTGCCCGGTGGATTGCATCTTCATGGGTTCGACCCTCGACCTCTCCTGCTATAGTCGAGACGGAACCATCGTGGACTTCGCCCGGCTGCCCGTCGAGGTCGCCTGGGGGCGCAGCACCCTCAATCCGACGGCCGTGGCGGCATCCAAGGTGATCGTCGACCCGGTCCATGGTGGTCCCAACCAGTAACGTCTCAAAATACCCTTCCGTGCCGGGCTGACCGCGGCCAGGAATCGTCAGGCCAGAACCCCTCAGGCCAGAAATCGTCATGCACCCCGTTCTCATCGCCGGCTATGTGGCCCTGTTCGTGGCGGTCGGTGCCGCGTTTCTCGCCGTCAACCTCATCGTCGGGTGGCTGGTGCGACCCCGGGCTCCGAACCGGGAGAAGCTCGAGGTTTACGAGTGTGGTGAACCGACGATCGGCTCGAGCTTCGTGCAGTTCGACCTCCGCTTCTACGTCGTCGCGCTGCTGTTTCTGATCTTCGACGTGGAAGTTGCGCTGTTCTTCCCCTGGGCCACCGTGTTTGGCAAGGCGATCCAGTTGGCCGACCCGGCGATGGTGACCGTGCATGCAGACGGGCAGTTGACGCCGGGAGCGGCAGGGTTGCTCCGCGAACTTGGCAGTGATCCGCCGGCCGTGCCCTCCCTGAGTCCCACGCAAGAACAGGCGTTCGCCGCGTCGTCTGCCGGCGCAGCCGGCGCGTCTCGCGAGCAGGCCCTCGGCGGCTGGTCGGTGGCCCAGGCGGGCACGATCCTCGCGCGGCTGGCGGCGATCGAGATGCTGGCTTTCTTTGCCATCCTTCTCGTCGGGTTCGCCTACGTCTGGCACCGGGGCGATCTCGACTGGGTGCGGGCTGTTTCCGCCGAACGGTCCGCCTGACGTTTCCCCCCCCCCTCACCACGGCACTTCGATGCGCGGCCCAGGATTTCTCGAACAACTTGAAACTGCCCTGCCCGGCGCGGTGACCGGCCGCACGCTCGATGCCCTCGACCCGTGGATCGAGGTCGCGCCGGAGCGGATCGTCGACGTCTGCCGCTGGCTCAAGTCGTCGAGCCCCGTTCGCTTCGACTCCCTGGAATGCATCACCGCCGTCGACTGGCACGAGCCCGACCCGAAGAAGGCTGCCAAGGCGACCAAGAAGCCGCACACGGAACTGGTCTACCACTTGTGGAGCGTCGCTTCGCGCGTCAGTCTCGTGATCAAGTGCCAGCTGCCCCGCTGGCTGGGGGACGTGCCGGGACAACTCCCCGAGATACCGAGCGTCGCCGGGGTCTGGCGGGGTGCCGACTGGCACGAACGCGAGGTTTATGACCTGTCAGGCGTCATCTTCACCGGCCACCCCGACTTGCGCCGGATCCTCTGCCCGGAGGATTGGGAGGGGCACCCGTTGCGGAAGGACTACGAGCAGCCGCTTGAATATCACGGCATCCGTGGCCGCTGATGTGATGCGGGCCCACCGCGCATTCCCCCGTCGCCGCCTACCGATCGCCAGGAGTTGATACCCATGTCACAGTTGCTCGACGACGATCCGCGGATCATCGAGTTCGACGTCCGCACCGACGAGATGCTCGTCAACATGGGGCCGCAGCATCCAAGCACGCACGGCGTGCTCCGGCTCGTGCTTCGCACGGACGGCGAGGTGGTTTCCGAGGTCGAGCCGCACATCGGCTATCTGCATCGCTGCGCCGAGAAGATCGGCGAGAACCTGACGGCTCGGCAGTGGATCCCTTACACAGACCGGATGGACTATCTGGCCGCGATGAACATGAACCTCGGCTGGGCCCTGGCCGTCGAGAAGCTGATGAAGTATGAGGTCAGCGAAAAGGCGCGGCACCTGCGGGTGCTGATCGCGGAACTCGGCCGGATCGCCAGTCACCTCGTAGGGATGGGCGCGTATGGGCTCGACCTGGGGACTTTCAGCCCGTTCCTGTACGCGTTCCGGGAGCGGGAGAAGATCCTCGACCTGTTCGAGGAGGCCTGCGGGGCCCGGCTGACCTACAGCTACATCACCGTCGGCGGCCTGACGGCCGACCTGCCGCCGGGCTGGCTGGGCCGCTGCGAGGCGTTCCTCGACCAGTTCCTGCCGGTGATCCGCGAATACCATACGCTGCTCACCACCAACGCGATCTTCGTCAAGCGAACGGCCGGAATCGGCGTCTTGTCGCGGGAGATGGCGATCGACTACGGCTGTTCGGGGCCGGTGCTCCGCGGCAGCGGCGTGGATCAGGACATGCGTCGTGACGGGGAACCGATCTACACCGGAATGTACGACGGCTATGCCTTCGAAGTGGCCGTGATGAAGGACGGCCACTATCCCCGCGACCACGAGTATCCCGCCGTGCCCGCCGATGCCGTGCTCGGCGACTGCTGGCATCGGTTCTTCGTGCGCATGCTCGAGGTCATGCAGTCGATGGACCTCGTTCGCCAGGCGATCGATCGCTACTCGGCCTGCAAGGGGACGATCGGCGAGCCGCTCAAGCTGACGGAGAAGATCCCCGCCGGCGACGCCTACCTCGAGACCGAGGCTCCCAAGGGTCAGATGGGCTTCTATCTCGTGAGCGACGGCACCGCGATCCCGTGGCGGGTCCGCGCCCGATCGAGCTCGTTTTCAAACCTCGCCGTCGCCCCCGAGCTCTGCCGAGGCTGCCTGATCGCCGACGTGCCGGCGATCGTCGGCAGCCTCGACATCGTGATGGGCGAGATCGATCGCTGAGCGACCGGGTCCAGGCTGCCGCTCGAGCAGCCCGACGTTTCGAGTCAGAGGGGGGCAGCAGGGCTTCCTTTTTTGGCCCTTTCCAGCCGGGCCACTTGTGAATTGTCCGTCCATCGGGCAAACTTCGTGCGAAATTTCACGAAGTCGGCTCCCGCCCGGGGAAACCGGCTTTTGTACCCGTGGCGCCGGCGGCCCTGCGGTCGAAAACTGATGGCTGATTTCCTCGTCAACTCGATCGGGCTGGCTTCCTGGCTGGCGTGGACCATCACGGCGCTCGTGGCGGCTGTCCTGATCCTCAACGTGATCGCCGGCGGGGCCTTGGTCTTCATCTGGGCCGAGAGGAAGATCGCGGCGCGGATCCAGGACCGGCTCGGTCCGACCCGGACCGGCGGCCGGTTCGGCTGGCTGCAGTCGCTGGCCGACGGCATCAAGCTCCTCGCCAAGGAAGACTTGATGCCCGACGGCGCCGACGGCCTGCTGTTTCGCGTCGCCCCCTATGTCAGCTTCTGCGCGTCGTTCTGTGCCTTCATCGCCCTGCCGTTCGCCTTCGACTTCGTCGGCTGCCGGCTCAACGTCGGCGTGTTCTTCGTGGTCGCCGTGCTCGGCCTCGAGGTCTTCGGCGTCATCCTCGCCGGCTATGCGTCGGCCTCGAAATGGTCATTGTTCGGGGC
>JBKDUV010000236.1:0-3070 GCA_046339335.1 Planctomycetia bacterium
GATCACCTCCGTCGTCAGCACCGAGCGGATGCCGGTCTCCTGGCAGAAGCCGATGAGCAGGGCGTTGACGCCGGCGGAATCGACGTCGGTCAGCTCGGTGAGGTTGCCGATGCCCATCATCATCTCGGCGTCGGGATGGCGGCGCCGGACGTCGAGGTAGCGGCCGAGGCTGGCCGCGAACCCTAACCCGATCGGCTCGAGGACCGGATAGAGGCGACAGCGGACGCCGGCAACGCGGAGCCGCTCGAGCGTGTCGTCAAAACCCTCGAGCGTGGCCGGCACGTCGGGCACGACCACGACCTCGCATCCCCAGTCGGGAGCCGCGGCGACGTTCGTCGAGTTGACCGACAGCACGAGGCTCGCGCCGGCCCGCGTGGCGGCGGCGATCTCGCGCGGCTCGAAACTGTCGATCGAGACTTGAAAGCCCTCGGCGACGAGCATCCGTACCGCGTCGCCGACGCCCGTCCAGGCCGAGCCCGGGTCGCAGCCGATGTCGATACGGTCCGCACCGTCGGCGGACAGCCGTCGGGCGGTGGCGAGCAGGTCGGCGGCGGCGATCCGCGGGGCATGGTTTATCTCGGCGATGATCTCGATGTCGTGCCGGCCGTAGTCGGCGAGGTCGCGGGACTGCTGGCCGAAGAACTCGTCGAGCCGACGCAGGTCCTCGGGGCCGCGTTCCACCGGCAGCGGCGTCACCGCGGCGAAGACGTCGAGGGGGCCCTGGCAGCCGCCCGGAATGATCTCCCGGTCGGCAGCCGCGGGAACGGCGAGCCGTCGGGCGATCCACGGCGTCGTCATCAGTGCCGCGACGGTAATGTTCAGCACCTGAACGCTGAACGCGAAGCCGACACGCGGTGCCAGCCGGTCGAGCACCTGCCGCAACGAATGCTCGGCAAGGCGGCCGGTGACGAAGTGGATGTGAGGGAGAGGGGGCGCCACGCGGTGGTGTTCCAACGGTCCGTGGACCACCCGGCAGTCTATTTGCGGCCGATCGGGCGATTCAAGAACGGTGGCCCCGCGGCCCGCCGGGCGGCGGGGCGTCAACGGCGCTGCGGCGCCGCGGCCGCCCGTTGCGGAAGTGGTGGTGGTCGAGCGAGACTCGAATCCATGATTCTCGAAGGACTGGTGACGACCTGCGACGCGGCCGGCGGTGTGCACGTGGCGGCGATGGGGCCGTGGATCGACGACGCGGAGCGAATCGCCGGCCCGATCAGGCGGCTGACGTTGCGGCCCTTCGCCGCCAGCCAGACGGCCGCGAACCTGGCCCGCATTCCCGAGGGTGTCTTTCACGTCACCGACGACGTGCTGCTGCTCGCCCGGGTCGTGGCGGGGGCGGCGGGGCCGCAGCCTGCCGCGCGACCTGCAACGCACGTTCGCGGCTGGCTGCTCGGAGACGCCTGCACGGCGTACGAGTTCGCGATCGCCGCGGCCGACCGCACGGCGGAGCGGGACCGGCTCGATGCCGCCGTTGTGGCCACGCACCAGTGCCGGCCGTTTCTCGGCTTCAACCGTGCCGCCCATGCCGTGATCGAGGCGGCGATCCTCGTCACCCGGCTGCATCTGCCGCAGGCGGTGAATCCGCGGCCGACGCTCCAGGCCCTCGAACCACTCGTCGCCAAGACGGGGGGGCCACGCGAGCGCGAAGCCTTCGCGGTCCTCTGCCGCGCGGCGGAGGACCGCTGGCAGCCGGGGCCGGAAATGACGACCGCGGTGCGACCGCGGCTATGATAATCGGTTTCCCATCCTCCGCTCCCGGTACTGATCGATGCCGACCGTCGTCGAAGTTCGCACGCCCGCACGACTGCATCTCGGACTGATGTCTTTCGGCCTGCCGACGACGCGGGCCTTCGGTGGCATCGGCCTGATGATCGACCGCCCCGGCGTGCACCTGCGGGTCAGCCGGTCTTTGCGGCTCGAATCGCGCGGACCCGAGGCCGAGCGGGCGCTCGGCTTCGCGCGGACGTGCGTGGAATCGTGGGGGCTGCGCGAGGCGTTTGCGGTCGAGGTGCGGACGGCGCCCCGAGGCCATGTCGGCCTGGGAAGCGGCACCCAACTGGGGCTCGCCGTTGCGGCCGGCATCCGCCACCTGGCGCGGCCGCAGACAGACGGGGCTCCCTCGGCCGGACCGCCACACCCGGGAGAGCGGCCCGTCGCACCCTCGGAGCACGAGTGGACGTTCGAATCAGGCGCGGCGCTTGACCTGGCTCGGGCCGTGGGCCGGGGCCGGCGATCGTGCGTCGGTGTTCATGGCTTCGCCCGCGGCGGACTGATCGTCGAGGCGGGCCGGCTGCCGGACTCGAACCCGGGCGGTGGGCCGGAGGATTTTTCTCCGGTCGTTGCCCGCGTGAGACTGCCGTCCGAGTGGCGGTGCGTTCTGATCATCGCCCGGGGCATCAGCGGCCTCTTCGGCGATGCGGAGAAGCAGGCATTTTCCCGGCTGTCGCCCGTGCCGACGGAGATCACCGCCGAACTCGCCCGCATCGCGCTGCTCGACCTTCTCCCCGCGGCAGTCGAGGGGCGGTTCGCCGAATTCAGCCGTGCCGTCCGCAGCTACGGCCTGCTCGCCGGGCAGCCGTTCGCGGAGGAATCGCGGAAACTTCCCCACGCGGAGGCGACCGCGGGACTGATCGACCTCCTCGGCGAACTCGGCATCGAGGGGGCCGCCCAGAGCAGTTGGGGGCCGGCCGTCATGGCCTGCTGTGAATCGGTCGCCAGTGCAGGAACGCTGCTGAGCGTGCTCGAACGGCTCGGCCTGACGGCACATCACGAGATCGTCATTGCGCGGTTCGACCAGCAGGGGGCCGTGCTTCGCGAACTGGAGTGAACCGACGCCGGGACGGCGGTGCGCGGTTTTGCCCGTCAGACGGGCAGGGCGTGGGCGACCCGCAGGCCGTAGGCCGCGAGCACGCCGCGGAGTTTGTGGGCCGATCCGGATTCGAGGGGCACGAGCGGCAAGCGAACCTCACCCGGGTCGCGGCCGAGCATCGCCAGTGCGGCCTTGATCGGGATCGGGTTGCTCGCCAAGCCGAGAAGATCGCGGCACAGGCCGAAGAGCCGGCGGTGCAGGGCC
>JBKDUV010000237.1:0-9836 GCA_046339335.1 Planctomycetia bacterium
GGGTCAGGCTGCGTTGGCTCCATGCCGCGGACGGCGTCGCTGATCCCGAACGCCTGTGGTCGCAAACGAGGGCGCGGGGCGCGGACCGCACCGAAGGGCGTCGATCTCTGAGCCGCCGTCCCCGGCCCCGGGCGGCCGGAGCAACGCCGGTTTTTCGGCGAAATCGGAAAACCCGAACTTCGGACGCCGGAGACCCGAAAACAACGGAAGGAAATTGTGGCGCCGGAGGAGGTGAGGATATAATTCGAGGTCCGGCGAATGAGCGGTTCGCGGGTTGAATCGGCACTCGTCGGCCGAGTGGCGATCGTGAGGCTGCGGAGGGTCTCGTCATGGCCGGTCGTTCCTTCTGTGCCGGCCCGGTCTCGCGGCGGGGAGCGCTCCAGATCGGGGCGATCGGGGCCACCGGGCTGGGCGCGGCCGACCTGTTCCGCATGCGTTCCGAAGCCGCCCTCCCCGGCGCCGACCAGAAAACGGCCGTCATCTACGTTTGGCTCGGGGGCGGCTGCTCGCAGCTCGAAACCTGGGACATGAAGCCCGGCGCGACCGACGAGGTCCGCGGCACCTTCAAGCCCATCAAGACGAAGGTGCCCGGCATCGAGATCTGCGAACTGCTCCCGAAGCAGGCCGCGATCGCCGACAAGTTCACCCTCATCCGGACGATGAAGCACCGCTTCTCGGACCATGGCGGCGGCTCGAAGCGCGTCATGACCGGCCGCGAGCCGAGAACGCCGACCGGAACCGTCAACGATTCCCCGGCGATACCGTCGGTGGTCTCCAAGTTCGGCGATCGCTCCGGGCCGATGCCCCGGAACATCGTCCTCGGCGACCAGGGGGGCACCTCCGCGGACGGCGTCGCCCTCGGCTCCGCCTACCTGGGCGCGGCCCACAATCCGTTCGAGGTCGCCGGCGATCCGTCCGCCAAGAACTTCAGGGTGGACAACATCTCGCTCCGCGAGGGGATGAAAGGGCGGCTCGAGGACCGCATGCAGCTGCTCGAGTCGATCGACGCCATGCGGCGCGAGATCGACCGCACCGGCTCGATGGCGGCCATGGACCGGTTCAACGAGCAGGCATGCGAACTGTTCACGTCGCAAGAGATCCGCGACGCCTTCGACGTCTCGCTGGAGCCGGAGGCGGTCCGCGAAGCGTACGGCATGCACGCCTGGGGCCAGCGCTGCCTGATGGCCCGCCGGCTCGTCGAGGCGGGGAGCAGTTTCGTCACGGTCCTGATGACGAAGCCGACCCCCTCCCATCCCGAGAACGCCTGGTACAACTGGGACTGCCACGCGATCAACTGCGACGTGTTCGCGGACATGCAGTATCGGGCCCCGTACTTCGACCAGGCCGTCTCGGCCCTGATCACCGACATCTTCGCTCGCGGCCTCGACAAGAAGGTGCTCGTGGTGGTGACCGGCGAGTTCGGCCACACGCCCAGGCTCGAATACAAGGACGCCAAGGGGCGGAAGCGGCCGGGGCGGGATCATTGGCCCCATGCGTTCTCCCTGCTCGTCTCCGGAGGCGGCCTGTCCATGGGGCAGGTCATCGGCACGACCGACGAGCGGGCGGCATACCCGAAGGAGCGACCCGTGCTCCCCGAGGAGTTGTGGGCCACCGTCTATCGGCACCTGGGCATCGACACATCCAAGGTCATGCAGGATCTGTCCGGCCGTCCGATCCCGATCCTGCCCGACGCCAGGCCGATCAAAGAATTGCAAGGATGACGCCAATGTCGGCCCGCGCGGTGCTCGTCGCCTCGCTCGTGCTCCTCGTCGCCGCGCCCGCGGCGGCGGAGATGTCCGGGGGGGCGACCGATCGGGAACTCGACTTCGCCGCTCGGATTCTTCCGATCCTCACCCGGCACGGCTGCAACGGAGGTGCCTGCCACGGCGCCGGCGGCGGCACGGGCCAAAACGGGTTCTACCTCTCCCTCTTCGGCTTCGAGCCCGTCAAGGACCACGCCCGGATCACCGAGGCCGTCCGCGGCCGGTTCCTCGACTTCGCCGCCCCCGAAGAGAGCCTGCTGCTCCAGAAGCCGAGCGGTGTCTATCCCCACGGTGGCGGCATCCGGCTGCCGCGCGACTCGAAGGACTACCAGACTCTGCGGGACTGGATCGGCGCCGGTGCTCCGCTCGGCGATCCGCAGCGGCACCGGCTCACGGCCATCGAGGTCGAGCCGACAGCCTGCCGCCTTGCGGCCGGCGCCGAGGTCCGCCTCACGGTCACGGCGGTGTACGCCGATGGTGATCGGGAGGACGTGACCCCCTGGGCGCGGCTCGAATCGAACGACGCCGGGATCGCCGACTTGGAGAAGGGCCCCGACGCCGTCGTCAAGGCGGGCAGCCTGCCGGGCGACACGGCGATCGTCGTCCTCTACCGCGACAAGGTCGCGACGGTGCCGATCACCATTCCCCGCGTCGGTGCGCCGCCACCGCCCTTTCCCGCCGAGGTGAATTTCATCGATCGCCTGGCCTTTGCCAAGCTCGCGGAGATGAACATCTCCCCTTCGAATCGCTGCGACGACTCGGCCTTCCTCCGTCGGCTCATGATCGACGTCGCCGGCCGGCTGCCGACCGTCGACGAGGCGGCCGCGTTCCTCGCCGACTCGAGCCCGGACAAGCGCGAGCGGCTCATCGATCGCGTCCTCGACAGCGGCGACTACGCCACCACGTTCGCCGACAAGTGGGTCGTCCTCCTGCGCAGCAATCGTGACGCGGCGGGCCGCACCGCCACCTCCTCGATGCACCAGTGGCTACGACAGGCGTTTCAGGACAACATGCCCTACGATCGGTTCGTCCGCGAGATCCTCACCGCCGGCGGCGCCCCCGGGGAGAACCCGGCCGTCGGCTGGTGGCGGTCGCAGGCCGCGCTCACGAACCCCGAATTCACCACCAATGCCGCCGAGCGGGTCAAGGACGCGGCCGAGGATTCGGCCGTGCTGTTCCTCGGCCAGCGGCTGGCGTGTGCCAAGTGCCACCAGCATCCGTTCGACCGCTGGAGTCAGGCCGACTACCACGGCTACGCGGCATTCTTCACCCAGGTCGCCCTCAAAAAGCCGGCTGGCAGTTCACTGGCTCGGATCATCCACCAGCGCGGCGACCCGCGGATCAGACACCCCTCGACCGACGAGCCGCTCGGGCCGAAGCCGCTCGACGGGGAACCGATCGCGGTCACGGCAGACGAGGATCCGCGGGTCAGGCTCGCCGACTGGATGACGGCCGACACGAACCCCTTCTTCGCCAAGGCGATCGTCAACCGGATGTGGGCCCACTTCTTCGGGCGTGGATTCGTCGAGCCCGACGACGACATGCGGGAGACCAATCCGCCGTCGAACCCCGCGCTGCTCGACGCCCTGGCGGCCGACTTCATCCGCAGCCGCTACGACCTCAAGCACCTGGTGCGGACGATCTGCCGCTCGGCGACCTACCAGCTCTCCTCGACGCCCACCGAATCCAACCGGGACGACACCCGCAACTTCTCCTCCCACCAGCCGCGCCGGCTGAAGGCCGAGGTCCTCCTCGATGCCATCGACGTGGTCTGCGGGACGACGTCGACTTTCAGGGATCAGCCGGCCGCCGCGCGGGCGTTGGAACTGTGCGACAACCTTTCTGGAACCCCGTTTCTGGAGACGTTCGGCCGCCAGCGTGCCGCGGCTGCCTGCGAGTGCGGGCGGAATACCGCGTCGCCGAATCTCGGCCAGAGCCTGCAATTGATCAATTCGGACGAGGTGCTGCGGAAGGTCGCGGCCGATGGCGGACGGGCGCGGCGGCTGGCCGCTACCGCGGCCCGGCCCGTCGCCGACAGGATCGCGGAGGTCTATCTGGCGGCCTACTCGCGGCGACCCACCGCCGCCGAGTCTGACACGGTCGGCCGCTACCTGGACCGCAAGGGACTCTCGGCCGCCGCGTTCGAGGACCTGATCTGGGCCGTGATCAACAGCCAGGAATTCCTCTTCACGCGTTGATCAGGCCGCCCAGTCCCGGTTTCCGCCCCCCGCCCCCGCCCCCCCGGCCATGTCCCTGGAGCCTCGAGGCATGATGAGCACGCAGCAGTCGTTTCGCCTGGCCATCGCCGCCGCGGCAGCGGCCGTCCTGATCGGTGCGCCGGCCCCGTGCAGTGGCCAGCAGTCCAAGCCGCGACTCGCCAATCCGCGGCTGTTTCACCTGCGACCGTGCGGAGCGCCGGCCGGCACCACGGTCGACGTCAGCATCGCCGGGGACGACCTCGACGGCGCCGAGGCCCTGCTCTTCTCGCATCCGGGAATCACGGCCCGGCTCGTGTCGGCAGACGCACCGGAGTGGATGCGGTCGGCCGGCGGACCGTTCACCGTGCAGGTCGGCCCGGATGTCCCGCCCGGCACCTACGAGGCCCGGGTGCGTGGCCGCCTCGGCCTGTCGACCGCCTGGCCGTTCGAGGTGCCGGACATGCCCGTCGTGGTCGAAGCGTCCGGAAACTCGGCCCGCGACGGGGCGATGCCCATCGAGCCGGACACGTTGATCGACGGCCAGATGGCGAAGAACACCCCCAGGTTCTACCGCTTTTCGGCGCAGGCCGGGCAGCGGTTCGTGCTCGCCTTCGAATCACGGCTGCTCAACCCCAAGGGCAACCTGCTCGTCGAGGTCTCCGGACCGGGAGGAAGACCGCTCGCCAGCGGCTGCGCCACCCGACTCCGCGACCCGGTCCTTCCGCTCGTGATCGAAGAGACGGGCGCGCATCTCGTCAGGGTCATCGACTCGGAACTCGACCGCTTCGCGGCGGAGGGACCGTATCGGATGGTGCTTTCGACCCGTCCGTATCTGCTGGGCGTCTGGCCACCGATGGCCATGGCAGCCACGTCCGGCAGCGTCAGCCTCGTGGGGCATCTGCTTCCGGCCGGCACGCCGCTGGTGCCGGGCGGTCCGAGACGCGGCCTGGAGGAGATGCCGTGGACCATCACGGCCCCGTCGGCACCGGATCCGCTCGGCCCCGGGGAGCCGTACTCGCGGTCGATCGGCGGCTTCGGTATCGATTCGTTTCGCGTCCGGCTGCCGGCACCGCACCGGAGCGGCAACGCGGTGCCGGTCGCGTTCGCCGTGGCTTCGCCGGCGCTGGAGGCGGAGCCCAACGACTCCGCGGATCGGGCCTGCACGCTCTCCCCACCGTGCGACCTCGCCGGCCGGTTCGACTCGCGCGGCGACCTTGATTGGTACACGTTCGCCGCCGGCAAGGGAGAGGCCTTCGCGATCGAGGTCATCGCGGAGCGGATGGGGCAGGTGGCCGACGTCAGCCTGCGGGTCGAGCACGTCTTCCGCGACCCGCGGGGCATGGAGCAGGTGCGGGTGGTGTTCGAACAGGACGATCCACCCCATGCCTTCTTCAATCCGCCGTTCGACACGGTGTCGAACGACCCCGTCGGCTCGTTCACCGCGGACAGGGAAGGGACGTATCGGATTCTCATCCGTAACATCGCCGGCCGGACCTATGCCGATTCGGGGGCGATGTATCGGCTCGTCGTCCGCCGGCCGGCGCCCGATTGGCGGCTCCTGGCGACGTGCCTCGACGTCCTGCCGCACGTCGGTGAGCGGCATCCGCTGGGCGTGTCGTCCCCCGGCATCCCCCGCCTGCGGCGCGGCGGACGCTTTCCGCTCATCGTGCAGCTGTTTCGTCAGGACGGGTTCGACAAGGGGGTCGAACTGGCCGTGGAAGGACTGCCGGCGGGCGTCTCCTGCAGGCCGGTCACCATTGCACCGGGCGCGGCACAGACCACGCTCGTCCTCGAAGCCGGACCGGAGGCCGTGGCATGGCAGGGGCCGATCCGTGTCGTCGGCACCGTGGTCGATGGGGCGACGACAGCGCGGCGCATCGCCGGCTGGGCGACGTCGATCGCCAACAAGCCGACGCCGCAGGAAGTGACCCTCGCTCGTCTCGTCGACGCGATGCCCCTCGAGGTGCGTCCCGAGCCTGCTCCGCTCGCCGTCGCGGTCTCATCCGCGCCTCCAGCGAACGTCGCCATCGGCGCGACGATCCGCGTGCCCTTCACGGTCCAGGCATCCGCAGAGATCAAGGGGCAGGTTCGAACCGAGCTCCGCGGACTGACCATGCTGGCCGATGCCTTCAGGCCGCCGTTCACGCTGCTTCCCGAGGGCACGACGACGGGGGCGGTCGAATTCTGCGTGCCGGAAGGCGTCGCTCCGGGGGACTACCAGGTGTACATGGTCGCCCAGGCCGCCGTCACGCAGGTGCGGGATCCGGTCGCTGTGGCCGGGGCGACGGCGGCGCGCGAGGGGGCTGAACGCCAGAGCGAAGAACTGCAGGCAGCCGTCGAGGCGGCCCGCCCACGCGGCGGTGCGGCGTTGTCCAAGGCCGTCGCGGACCTGGAAAAGCATCGCGATGAAGAAAAGCAGATCATGCAGCGGGCGACGGCCCTGCTCAAGGCGAACGCGCCGCAGCCCACCGAGGTGTTCGCCGTGTCGGAGCCGTTCCGCCTCGTCGTCACCAAGGCCGCGCCCCGCGCCAAGGCCGCCGCGGCGTCTCGCCGGCTGCTCCCGATGCTCGCCACGGCCGCGGCGACGCTCGCCATGGCGGACGACGAGCAGCCGACGGGCAAGGCCACGCCCGTGGCGGCCGGCAAGGGGATCGATTTCAATCGCGACGTGAAGCCGATCCTGCTCGCCAACTGCGTCGCCTGCCACAACGCGACCGAGAACGAGGCGGGCATCGTGCTCGAGAGCCCGCAGGCGATGCTGCGCAAGGGGGACAGCGGCCCGGCGATCGTTCCGGGAAAGGCGGCGGAGAGCCTGGCTTTTCTCGTGGCCGCGCACACCCGCGAGCCGGTGATGCCCCCCGACGACAACGACCGCGGTGCCAAGCGGCTCACGCAGCGAGAGCTCGAGATCGTCCGCGCCTGGATAGACGCCGGTGCCAAGGACTCGGCCGCTGGCCCCCGGCAGATCGCCTGGCAGCCGCTGCCGCCGCACATCAAGCCGGTCTATGCCGCCGCCGTGTCCCCGGACGGACGGTTCGCGGCCGCCGGCATCGGCAACCGGATCGTCGTCTACGACGTCGCCGCGAAGAAGCCCGTCGCCAGACTCGTCGACCCCGACCTGCCGGCGCCGCCGGGTACCGCCCGGTCGGCGGCCCATCGCGACGCGGTCCGGTCCCTGGCCTTCAGCCCGGACGGCACGCTGCTGGCCTCGGGAGCGATGCGGACGGTCACGCTCTGGAAGCGGTCCGACGACGCCGCCGGAGGCGGCCCGGCGTGGAAGGTCGGCAGGCGGATCGGCGGGCCGGAGCGAATCGAGCCGTTCGTCGATCGCGTGCTGGCGTTGGCATTCAGCCCCGATGGCAAGATCCTCGCCGCCGGTGGCGGCGTGCCGACGCAGGGGGGCGAGGTCGTGCTCGTGGACCCTGCCAGTGGGAGCACGGTGCGCCGGTTTCCGGCCCCGATCGTCGGCCAGGCTCCGGTGCTCAAGGACGTCGTGCTCTGCCTGGCCTTCTCCCCCGATGGCAGCCTGCTCGCGACCGGCGGCGCGGATCGAACCGTGGCGGCCTTCACCGCTGCCACCGGCGAGAAGGTTCATGTCTTCGACGATCATGCCGGACGCGTGCTGGGCATCGCCTGGCGCGGCGACGGCAAAATGCTCGCCTCCGTCGGCGTCGACAACCAGTGCCGGTTCTGGAAGGCGGGTGATGCCTGGGAGCGAGGCCAGGCCGTCGGCATCGGGGCACGGGAGTCGGTCGGAATTCATCCTCTTGGCACTGGCGATATCTTCGTCGTCGCCAACACGGATGGTGCCGTCCTCGCCCGGGCTCCGGACGAGCAGAAGAACTTGCCCAAGTTCGACGGCAAGGCGGTCCGCAGCCAGTGCCTCGCCGCCGACCCGGCGGGCAAGGTGATCGCCGTCGGCAATGCCGACGGATCCCTGACGGTCTGGACGGGATCCGGGGGCAGGCCGACGGTGCTTGCCGACCCCGGACCGTGAAGTGAACGGGGAGTTTGCGGCGGTCCGGCAAGGCCTGGCAGGGCCCGCCGGAGCGGCAGTGGCCCATTCGCTACACTCTCCCGGCTCCGGTCTCGAAGATCTTCTTCTTCCTGAATCGGTCGCCTGGCAGGCTCTGCCAGGTACCGTGGGATTCTCTCCGCAGGCATGGAACGATCCACTCGCTACCGTTGGGCCGCGCCGGGCGACGTCAATGCCTTCTTCGGACTGGCGATCGACAACCTGGCCGACCTCGTCCTCGCCGTGTCGCTGCTGGCGACGGTCTTCGACTATCCGCTGCAGTTCGCCCTCTCCCACTTCGTGCCGGGCACGGCGGTCGGCGTCGTGGTGGGCGACCTGCTCTTCACCTGGATGGCCTTCCGGCTCGCCCGGCGGACCGGCCGCGACGACGTCACCGCCATGCCGCTCGGCCTCGACACGCCGAGCACGTTCGGCATGGTGTTCCTCGTGCTCGGTCCCGCCTTCGTCGCCGCCCTCGGACGCGGCCTCGATCGGGAGACGGCTGCCCGCCATGCCTGGCACGTCGGCATGTGCGCCATCGTGACGAGCGGCCTGTTCAAGCTGGCCTGCAGCGTCGTGGCCGGTCCCATCCGCCGGCTCGTGCCCCGCGCCGGCCTGCTCGGCAGCCTGACCGCGATCGCGCTGGTGCTGATCACGTTCCTGCCGCTGCTCAAGGTGTTCGGCACGCCGCTGGTGGGGCTCGTCGCGCTCGGCGTCACGCTGGCGACACTGACGGCGCGGATCCCGTTTCCGCTGCGCATTCCGGGCGCGCTCGCGGCCCTGCTGCTGGGCGGCCTGATCCATGCGGTCGGCAGTGCCGCGGGCTGGATTCCGGCCGGGGGGCATGCGGGCTTCGATCCGGCCGCCGCCCTCTGGCCCACCGACTGGCTCGCGGCGGGGTCGTTCGCCTGGCTCGAGGCATGGACCGAGTCGCTCATGTACCTGCCGATCGTGATTCCGTTCGCGCTCGGCACCGTGGTGGGCGGCATCGACTGCACCGAAAGCGCCGCAGCGGCGGGTGACGAGTACGACACCGGGCGGATCATCGCCGTCGAGGGAATCGCCACGGTCGTCGCCGGCTGCTGCGGCGGCGTCATCCAGACCACGCCCTACATCGGCCACCCGGCCTACAAGGCGATGGGAGGCCGCGCCGCCTACACGCTCGCCACGGCGGTGTTCATCGGTGCGGCCGGCCTGACCGGCAGCTTCGCCTACCTGTTCCGGGCGATTCCCGAGCCGGCCATCCTCCCGATCCTCGTGTTCATCGGCCTGGAGATCACCGCCCAGAGTTTTCATGCCACCCCGCAGCGGCACTATCCGGCCGTGGCGATCGCCTGCGTGCCGGCGCTGGCGGCGCTGGTGACGATCCAGGCCGACGAACTCGTCGCCGCCGGTGCCGCTCCCGGACTGGAACTCGCCGCCAAGCTGCTCACGCTCCGCCAACTCTCCGGCGGCTTCATCGTCACGAGCCTCGTCTGGGCGGGCATGGTGGCGGCCCTCGTCGACCGGCGTCTTGGGCAGGCCGCGGCCTGGTGTCTGGCCGCGGCCGGCTTCACCATCTGCGGCGTGATTCACTCCCCGTTCGCCGACGGAAGGATGTTCCTCCCCTGGGCGATCGGCCCGCTTCCGGCCGGCGCCGCGGGCCGTGGCCCACTGGAGATCGCCGGCGCCTACGGTCTTCACGCCCTGCTGTTCGCCGGCTGGCAGGTGTGGCTGCGGAGTCGCGCGCGCGGGAGCGCAGTCGCAGTGGATACGCGGTACGTTTGTGAACATCAAACGTGATGCGACGTTGACATGCCCTTTACATGGTTCGCAGGTCGGGGTCATAACCATGCCAGTCTGGTCGCAGGTGTATGACCC
>JBKDUV010000238.1:0-5622 GCA_046339335.1 Planctomycetia bacterium
GGACTACCGACCTGACCTGATCGTGCTCGACGTCATGCTGCCCGATATCAACGGCAAGGAAGTCTGTCAGCGGGTCCGCAGCGACTCGACGATGGACGAGGTGCGGATCATCTGCATCTCCGGCATGTGCGAGCCGGACAAGATCGAGGAACTCAAGGCCTCGGGGGCCAACGAGTTCCTGCAGAAGCCGTTCGAGGCCGAGGTGCTCGTGGACCGGATCTGCAGCCTGCTCGACATCGAGTCGGGCGTGGCCGGCTCCTGAGCCGGTATGGCCGATTGTTGAATCGAAGAACCGCCCGCGTCCTCCGGGACGCGGGCGGGTTCGTTGAACGCGGGGCCAGCGATGGGCCGGTTGCAGGACATCGGCGACGACCCGGACGGGATCGGTCGAATTGTGCCGGAAGAGTGCCTGGCCGTGCCCGGACCGGCTGGGGCATCTCGGGCCGTGCCGCTGTCCGCATCAGGGTGTCTGTCGCTCGCCTGCGTCCTGTTGCGCCCGTCCGAGGATCGCATGCTGGCGGCGACCCGCGATCCGGCGATCGCCGCGTGGTTCGCGGCGGATGGCGGTGGTCCGCGCGGGGAGCCTGTCCAGTCGCGGATGCACCGGCTGATCGCGGCGCTCGACTGGGGCGGTCGGCCGAAGCCGGCGGCCGAACCGCGGGCTCCCGAGGCCGCCCTCGTGTTCGCCGCCGTGCAGGCCTT
Organism: Planctomycetia bacterium; assembly: GCA_046339335.1. Taxonomy (GTDB): domain Bacteria; phylum Planctomycetota; class Planctomycetia; order Pirellulales; family UBA1268; genus QWPN01. The sequence continues at coordinate 703 of JBKDUV010000238.1, forward strand.
CGAGGCGGCGGCTGCCGCCGCGGAATCCCGCGCGTCCGACCTTGCCGCTGCCCGGCTGGAGGCGGTCCGCGAAGTGGCCTACGGTGCGGGGCACGAGATCAACAATCCGCTGGCGAACATCGCCGCCCGGGCCCAGTCGCTGCTCCTCGAAGAGAAGGATCCCGACCGCCGCCGCCGCCTGGCCACGATCGTCGATCAGGCATTTCGGGCCCGGGACATGATCGGCGGCCTGATGCTCTTCGCCCGGCCTCCGCGACCACTGCCCGCGCCCGCGGACGTGGCAAACCTCGTCGCGGCCGTCGTCGACGGTTTTCGGGGGACGGCCGCCGGCCGCCGGGTGCGGTTCGAGTACAGTCCGCCGCCGACCCCCGTCGAAATACTGATCGACCGCGGCCAGGTCGAGGAGGCCCTGCGGGTCATCGTCGTCAACGCCTTCGAGGCGGTTGAGGACGGTGGCCGCGTCACGATCGAGGTCCACGACCGGGGGCATGCTGCGTCAGGTCGCTCCGTCGAGATCACCGTGACGGACGACGGTCGGGGCATGGATGCCGAGACCTTGCGCCGGGCCTTCGATCCGTTCTTCAGCGGACGGGATGCGGGTCGAGGCATCGGGCTCGGGCTGCCGAAGGCCTGGCGGCTGCTCGAAGTGAACAACGGCCGGATCACGGTCGAACCCGTTGCCGGCCGCGGCACACGGGTCAGGGTGGCGATCGGCGGCGCGTCACAGATCGCCTAGATTTCCCCGGCGCCGGTCTGCGGCGCACGGGCCCGCGATCTCCGGATCGCGGGGGTCGGCCGCACTTGTCGGGTTTTCCGACGTTCTCTATCCTCCGTCCACGGTTCGGAGCAGCGGGCGATGGATCGCCCGCGTGACGTTGAAGCAGGGACGGCCGCATGACGTTCACCGGGACGAAACTGGAAGACTGCCCCGCAGCTGTCGGGGCGGACGAGGACTGGAACTCGTGCAAGGCTTCTCCGGGCCGCAGCCCGCGGCGCCGTTCGTGGGATGCCACCGATCCCGCCTTGCCCGGGCCGAATTCCGCCGGGCTGACTGCGTCGATCGGCCTCGTAGCCTCATGGTTGCTGCGGCGGCAGGCAGATGACGGGCATTGGCGCGGTCCCCTCGAAGGGGACACGATTCTCGAGAGCGAATATCTGCTCCTGCTTGCCTGGGCCGGAAAACTCGCTGGCTCCGACGTGGCCGGGTGCGGGCAACGCATCCTGGCTCAGCAACGGCCATCGGGCGGGTGGGCGATTTATCCCGACGGCCCCGTCGACGTCAGTGCCAGCGTCAAGGCCTATCTCGCGCTCAAGCTCACCGGACACGACGCCGACTCGGAGCCTCTCCGTCGCGCCCGGCGGGCGATCGCGGAGGCGGGCGGCCCGTGGGCCGTGAACAGTTTCACCCGGTTTTATCTGGCGCTGCTCGGTCAGATGCCGTACTCGGCATGTCCGGCGGTGCCTCCGGAGATCGTGCTTCTCCCCGACCGTTTTCCGGCCAGCCTGTCCGGCGTGTCAGCCTGGTCGCGGACGATGATCGTGCCGCTGTCGCTGATGTGGGCCTTCAAGCCGGTCTGCCGAGTGTCCGCGGAGCGTGGCATCGGCGAACTCTTTTCGGCGCGTGATCGCCGCGGCCCGCCGCGGCCCGCCGACACGAGCCCGTGGGCCCGGTTTTTCCGCGGCATCGACCGGCTCATGAAGTGCTGCGAGGCGGTCGGCCTGACGCCACTGCGGGCCCGTGCCATCCAGGCCTGCAGGCGGTGGATGCTTGCACGGTTCGCCGGCAGCGACGGGCTGGGGGCGATCTTCCCGCCGATCGTCTGGAGCATCATCGCGCTGCGGGCGATGGGCTGCGACGAAGACTCCCCCGAGGTCCGGGAGGCGTGGCGGCAGCTCGCCGGGCTCATCGAGCGTGAGCCCGACGGCACGACCCGGCTCGAGCCCTGCAGGTCTCCGGTCTGGGACACTGCGCTCACGACCATCGCGCTGACCGAGGCCCACATGGCGGCCGCGGAGCGAGACGGCCACGTGGCCTCCGCCGTCGAGCGCGCCGTCGACTGGCTGCTGGCGAACGAGATCCGCACGCCCGGCGACTGGTCGCGACGCACCACTGCCGATCCCTCGGGCTGGTGCTTCGAGTACGCCAATCGCTTCTATCCCGACGTGGACGACACCGCGATGGTGGTCATCGCGCTGGCGACCTGGCAGTCTGCGGCCGCGTCGCCCATGGCCGGCCGCGCAGCCGACGATGCGTCGGGGCGATCGGCCGCCGTGCAGGCGGCGACGGTCCGTGCCGTGCACTGGCTGGAGGCGATGCAAAACTCCGATGGCGGCTGGGGGGCATTCGACCGGGACAATAACTGCGAATTTCTCTGCAAGGTGCCGTTCGCCGACCACAACGCGATGATCGACCCCAGTTCGCCCGACCTTGCCGGGCGGGCGCTGGAGGCGTTTGGCAAAGTCGGCCTCCGGATCGGCCATCCGTCCGTGGATCGGGGCATCGCCTACCTCCGACGCACGCAGGAGGCTGACGGCTCCTGGTATGGCCGTTGGGGTGTCAACTACATCTACGGCACCTGGCAGGTGCTCGAGGGCCTGCGGGCGGTCGGTGTGCCGGCCGATGATCCCGCCGTGGTCGGCGCCGGTCGCTGGCTCGAGAACCACCAGCAGGCTGACGGCGGCTGGGGAGAGACGCCGGAGAGCTACGCCGACCGGACCCTGGCCGGTTGCGGGGAGCCGACGGCGTCGCAGACAGCCTGGGCGCTGGCTGGACTCGTGGCGGCGGGCCGGGGCGGATCGGCCGCGGTTCGCCGCGGCGTGGCGTGGCTCGTCCGCCGGCAACAGCCGGATGGCTCGTGGGAGCAACGCGAGTTCACCGGCACCGGTTTTCCACAGGTTTTCTATCTGCGGTACCACTACTACCCGATCTACTTTCCGCTGCTCGCCCTGACGCGGTCCGTGGCGGCCGGGGCGGCGACGCCGGCCCTGCTCCAGGAGCGCGTCGCATGAGCGTGCCCGTCGGCCAGATGATGGCGGTGCTCCGGCACGTGGCCGTGCAGCGGCTGCGCGGCAACGCCCGCTATCCGCTCGTGCTCATGCTCGAGCCGCTGTTCCGCTGCAATCTCGCCTGCGGCGGCTGCGGCAAGATCCAGCACCCGACGGAGATTCTCCGTTCCCATCTCACTCCGGAGCAGTGCTTCGCGGCCGTGGACGAGTGCGGGGCGCCGATCGTCTCGATACCGGGCGGCGAGCCGCTCCTCCATCCGCAGATCGAACAGATCGTGGCCGGCATCGTGGCCCGCAGGAAGTATCTCTACCTCTGCACCAACGCCCTCAAGCTCGAGGAGATGCTGCCGCACTTCTCCCCGTCGCCGTATCTCGCCTTCTCCGTGCACCTCGACGGGCCGCGTGAGGAGCACGACCATGCGGTCTGCCGGGAGGGCGTGTACGACGCCGCCGTCGCCGCGATCAAGGCCGCCCGCCGTGCCGGCTTCCGCGTGACCACGAACTCGACACTGTTCACCGACGCCGACCCGGACCGCTACCGGAAGTTCTTCGACGAGGTGATGGCCCTCGGCGTCGAGGGAATGATGATCTCTCCCGGCTATTCGTATTCGAAGGCCCCGGACCAGGATCACTTCCTGCCGCGGCAGCGCAGCCAGTCGCTCTTTCGACGCATGCTGGCCGACGCCCCGCGGCGCTGGAAGTTCAACCAGTCGCCGGTGTTTCTCGAGTTCCTCAAGGGGGCGTGGGACCTGGAGTGCCGGCCGTGGGGAACTCCCACGTACAACCTCTTCGGCTGGCAGCGGCCCTGCTACCTGCTCGACGAGGGCTACGCGCGGTCGTTCCGCGAGCTGATGGAGGAGACCGACTGGGACCGCTACGGCCGGTCCAGCGGCAATCCGAAGTGCAGCGACTGCATGGTGCACTGCGGCTACGAGCCGGCGGCGGTCGAGGCGACGTTCGGGTCGCTCGGCGGGCTTCTGGCCACGGCGCGGCTCGTCCTCTTCGGCCCGCCGCGGGCGACGCCCGACGACCTGCGCCCTCTGCCGGCCCCGCCGCCGCGGCTCCAGCCCAACGGCCTGCCGGCGCTGCCGGTGCTCGACCAGGTGGCCTGACGACCGCGCGACTTCCCGCCGACTGGCGGTTTGGCGAGCGATCGACTCGACTGCCCGCTTTTGTGCCGGGTTTCACGGGACGGCACACGGCGGCCGCACTGGCAGCGCTCGTGGCAGCGATCGTGGCAGCGATCGTGGCAGCGATCGAAGACGTCGCCGGGGCGGTCATCTATCTGGGCTCGGAAGCGGCGGCGCTTGTCACCGGCACGACGCTTCTGGTCGATGGCGGCTGGACTGCACAGTACGGGTGTCTCGGACCGGATCAGGGGGGCAGTTTTTCGGACTGGGCAAGAAAACAGGTCCATCGGGCTTTTCCGTGGGTCGGAGGTGTCCCTGCCATGTCACCGGTCGTTCTCTGCGGGCCTCCGGCCCTCCGTTCACTGCGTGTCCGCTGCGCTTCGGCATCCATGCCTGCGCTTGCTTTCACAGCCCGGCGACACGGCAGGAACACCCCCTTCTGGGCTCCGGACCCACAAAGTTCCCTGAAGGACCAGAAAACAATCCCTGCCCCAGATGTCGAGCACGGGAAGATCGGCAGCCCGCAGAAAGGCCCGCACGTCGTCACGGGCACGAGACCAGTCGATCGCACCGATCGCGGCCTCGAGTGCCCGCGCGCACCGGCCAAGGGGACGGAAGGTCGGCTGGCCAAGTCGGTCAGCGCTCAGGGCAATCGCATCTTAATCGCCCTGTTTTCCAGTGAGAATGCCTTCCAAGACGTCGTTACACCATCCTGCCTGGAGCCGCTTGCCTCGAATGGAGCACTTTTTCACTGAAGTGTCCCGTTTGAGAATCGAGAGCGCCA
>JBKDUV010000239.1:0-9957 GCA_046339335.1 Planctomycetia bacterium
GCTCGAATGGACCGGTCAGGCCGGGGCAAAACCGGCGCCCTGAATGGAGGCCGCGCCGGTCGCGGGCCATCGGTCGGCGCGAATTGCACCGCGGCCGCGGCCGGCCGGAGGCATTTTGCCGAACTGTCCGCCCGCTCGGGCGGCATGCCTGTGATGCAGCATGGCCGGAAGACGACGGCCGAGCCTACCGTTTGCGGCCCCCGGGCGGGGCGGCCCGCGTGCGGCCGTTCGTGACCTGTTTCCGGGGTTCCTCAGAGGGTTGAAGCGATGACCGGAACAAAGACTGCCAAGACGTTCGTGCGGGTCTGTGGAGCGGTGGCGTGCGTGGTCGCCGCCGTCAGCGGCTGGGATGCGGAGGCCGGCTGGCGGCGGCGGTGCTGCGCGACGCCGTGCTGCGAGCCCGTCTGCTGCGAGCCGGTGCAGTACGAACCCGTCTGCTGCGAGACGCGGATGGTGGTGACAGCGTGCCCTACGCGGTGCATGACGTGCTATGACGACTGCGGACGGCGGATCGACTGTGGGTGCGGCGGTACCGTCGTCTACTCCCGGACGGTCGCTCCGGCCGTCACCTGCTGCGAGGTGGCGACGACCGGCAGCGCGGGGCAGGCGGCGATCGGCGGGCCGACGCTCGCCGGACGGAGCGACAAGGCGGCGGGGAGCGCTCTGCCCGTCGCGGCCCGATCGGTCCTTTCGCGCTGATCACGCCGGGCGGGGAGCGGGTATGACGCAGAGGTACGCTCGCGTCCCGCCGTCCGGCCGGTGGCTGGACAAGCAGGCCGCGGGACCGCACGATGCGGGCCCGGGGCCAGCTTCCACCGCGTCCCGGTACGCTCCGGAGACCTTGCCCCGTGTCAGCATCCCGTCCCACCGCGTCCGCCGCAGCGCCGGAGATCCAGCCCGTGCTCATCGACGGAGCCTGGTGCACGGCGACGTCGGCCGAGACCTTTCGCGCATTCGATCCGACGACGGGCGCCGCCCGTGAAACGCCCTGGCCGGTGAGTGCCTGGGCCGACGTCGACCGGGCGCTCGACGCCGCCGCGCGGGCCGCCGTGGAACTCCGCCGGCTCCCCTCAGCCGCCGGCGCGGCGTTCCTGGAACGCTACGCCGAGCGGCTCGCGGGGATCGCGGACGAACTGGCCGGCCTGGCGCATGCCGAGACCGGGCTCGCCATGCGGCCGCGGCTCCTGGAGGTGGAGCTGCCGCGCATGCTGGATCAACTGCGACAGGCCGCCGCCGCCGCCCGCGAAGGTTCGTGGCGGATGGCGATGATCGACACGCAGCGCAACATCCGCTCCTGCGCGGTCGGCCTCGGTCCGGTCGTCGTCTTTCCGCCGGCGAACTTTCCCCTCGCCTTCGGTGCCGTGACGGGCGGAGACTTCGCGGCGGCGATCGCGGCGGGCAACCCGGTCATCGCCAAGGCACATCCCGGCTGCCCTGCGGTGTCGGCCCGGGCGGCCCGCGAGGCGGTCGCAGCGGTTCGCGAGACCGGCCTGCCGGCAGCCGCGGTGCAACTTCTGCACGGGATCGCTCCGGCGGACGGCGACCGGCTCGTGGCCGATCCGCGGATCGGTGCCAGCGGCTTCACGGGGGGACAAGAGGCGGGGAAGAGGCTGTTCGCCGCCGCATCGGCCGCGGGCCGTGTCATCTGGGTGGAGATGGGGAGCATCAATCCCGTCGTGCTCTTGCCGGGAGCGATCGCGGAGCGGCCGGGGGACCTGGCCGGCGAATTGACGGCCAGCGTCACCGGATCGGCGGGGCAGTTTTGCACCAAGCCGGGCGTGGTGCTGCTGGTCGACGACGAGGCCGCCGGGGCATTCGTGGCCGCGGTGCGGGAGCGGTTCGCGGCGATCGGGCCGCAGGTGCTGCTCGGGCCGACGGGACGGCGTAGGCTCGTCGACGCGATCGGGCGGTTGCAGGAAGCCGGCGCCGAGGTTCTCGTCGGCTCCGCCGGCACGACGGAGCCGGGGCCATGCACGCACGTGCCGACGCTGCTCGAGGTGAGCGGCTCGGAAGCGTTAAATGATCCCGAGCGGCTCATCGTCGAGGCGTTCGGCAACGCGACGCTGCTCATCCGCTGCCGATCGATCGAGGAAATCGGCATGCTGATCGGCAGGATCGAGGGCGCGCTCGCCGCCAGCCTGTACCGGGCGACGGACGGACGCGACGACGCCGCAGTCGCGGCCCTCGCGCCGCTGGTCGTCGAACGGGCGGGACGAGTGATCGAGAACCGGATGCCGACCGGGCTCGCTGTCACGCCCCCGATGCAGCACGGGGGCCCGTGGCCGTCGGCGAGCCCGCCCTTTTTCTCCGCGGTCGGTTTTCCCTGGTCGATCCTTCGCTTCGCCCGCCGCGTCTGCTTCGACGGCTTCGGGCAGGGGCGGCTGCCGGACATCCTCCGCGATTCGACGCCGCAGGAGCGGCCCTGGCGGTTCGTGGACGGCGGCTGGACGCGGGGCTGACACGAGCGGCCGGTCTGTCCCGGGATTTTTGCGCTGCCCCCTTGCAGTCGGCTATCCGCCCCTTATCGTGGGGGTTCAGCCCGCGTTGGGTGCCCCAGCGTCGGCGACCGTCTCGGAGGTTCCCATGTCATCGCGGTTTGCCAGCGCTGCTCGCGCGACCTGTCGTGCCGTCGCCCGCGGTGCGGTGATCGTCGCGGCGCTCGTGCCCCTGTCGGCGGTCGCCGCAGACGGGGAGACGATCTCGGAACAAGTCGATGCCGTCATGAGACGGGCGGCCCGGCTGGGGATGCCGGTGCTCGCGGTGGCCAGCACCGACTCCTGCACCGAAGGGCCGCTCTTGAAGCAGCGGCTTGCCGCCGATCCAATCCTCCAACCGCTGGTCGCCCGGTTCGGGCTCGTCGAACTGCGGATGAGCGGCGATGACCGGTGGACGTGGAAGCGCTGGCAGGAACATTTCGACACGCACCGTCGGCAGAGCCCCCAGGTGTTCGTCGTGCGGGCCGACGGCAAGAAGATGTTCTCTGGCGATCCGCCCGCCGACCTGGTCGGCTTCCTGCACAAGCATCTCGCCCAGTGCGGGCAGGCGATCGTGCCCCGGCAGGCGCAGCTCTTTGAATCGCAACTCGAGGCGGCGTCGCAGCTGCAGGCGGCGGGGGATCTCGCCGCGGCCGTGCGGGCCGTGACCCCGGCGGCGCGGGTCCCGAGTCACGCGCGGCCGGTCGTGCAGAGCATCGCCTTCCGTGCCGCCGTGACCAAGCGGCTCCTGGCTTCCATCGAACGGCTCGCCATCGATCCGGCCGCAGGAGCCGACAGCCTTGCGGCCGCCGAGGAACTCGTCGCCCTGGGCGATGAGTACGCCACGACACTGCCCGACGTGGCCCGGGCGGCGCGCGAGCGAACTGCACTGATCGGTCGTGAACCGGCCGGCCGGGAGATGGTGCGGCAGGCCCAGCTCCTGCGCCGTGCCGCCGTCGCCGCCCGCCGCTCGGCGGACCGCGGCCTCGCGCTCTACGAGCAGATCATCGCGACCGATCCCGATTCGCCGGCGGCGGAACTGGCGGCCGTGCGGCTACGGAGCATCGACCACGGGCCGCGCTGAACCGGATGGCTGCCCGGCGCCGCGGACTCCTCCCCCGGCCCCGAAGAATCGAAAGCAGAGCCCGAGCATGATCGGCATCAGGATCAGGGTGAGGAGCGTCGAAAACAGCATGCCCCCCAGGAGCACGGCGCCCAAGCCCCGGTAGAGTTCGCTCCCGGCGCCGGGGGAGATCACCAGCGGCAGCAGGCCGAGCACGGTGGCCAGCGTCGTCATGAAGATCGGCCTGATCCGGCTCCGCACTCCCTCGAGGATCGCAGCCGTCGGCGCCAGGCCATGCTCGCGGACCAGCTGCAGCGCCCGCTCGACGATCAGAATCGGATTGTTGACGACGGTGCCGACGAGGATCACGAAGCCGAGCATGGTGAGCACATCGAGCGGCTGGAAGATGCCGAACGGTCCGCCCACTCGGTTGAGAAGCCAAAGGCCGAGCAGGCCGCCGACGCTGCCGAGCGGCACCGAGGCGATGATCACCGCCGGGTAGAGCCAGGAGTCGAAGAGTGCGGCCATCAGCAGGTAGGTGATGAGCCCGGCGAGCGCGAGGTTGAACCACAGCGACTTCCACGTGGCCCGAAGCTTGTCCGTCGTGCCGCCCAGACGGATCGCGTAGCCGCCGTCGAGCGCGCCAGACGCGACGAGCGGGGCGACCACGAGCCGTTCGATCCGCTCCTGCGCCTCTTCGAGGGGCATCCGTGAAGGTGGTGATACCTGCACCGTGATCGCCCGCTCGCGTTCCCGATGAAGAATCTGCTCGGGACCGCTGGAAAACTCGCGGATCTCCGCCAGGCTCTCCAGCGGCACCAGCTGGCCCCCGGGGGTGACCACCGGCAGGCCGCGCAGGTCCTGGGTCCGCTGCACGAACCGGTCGTCCCCCTTGATCACGAGGTCGATCCGGTCGCTTCCCAGGAAGAAGTCGGTCGCGTAGCCACCGTCCACGAGGCAGTCGACCATGTAGCCGAGTTGGCGGGCGTCGATCTGCATGTCGGCGGCCTGCTCCAATCGGGGCACGAGCTGCACCTCGGGACTGGAGAGATCGAGCGAAGGCTTGGGAAGGTTCTGGCTGCCCGGGGTGGCGGCGGGGAGCATGCCCATGACCCGCGTGCCGAGCTGCACGAGCGTGACGAGATCGGGACCGGTGATCTCGATGTCCACCGTACGGCCCGCCGCCAGCCCCTGCTCGAAGAGGCTCGACTGCTTGGCCACCGTCACGGTGCCCGGCAGTCCGGCACTGGCGCGGCGAACCAGCGGCACGAGGCTCGATGCCTGCAACGGATCGAGCGCGCTGAGTCCGATGAACACGCTGCGGCCACGGGCGACGAAGAACAGGTCGCCGAGGATCGGAGCGTCGAGGGCGGCGGCCGCGGCCGTGCCCGGATCGACGTCCCAATAGGGGAGGAGCCGCTCCTCGACGACGTCGCTCATCCGTTGCAGTTCGTCGAGGTTGTAGCCCGGCGGCGGCAGGAGAATGCCGAAGACGAGATTCCTGTTTCCATCGGGGAGGTATTCCGCCTTCGGCATCAGGAACCAGGTCGCCGCCAGCGAGGCCCCGACGATGGCCGTCGTGGCGACGAGCTGACGGCCCGTTCCCGCCAGCAGCATGCGGTTGAGGCCCAGGACGGCGGACGTGAATGACCGGCCGAACCGGAGGATCGGATCGGCGGATCGCGTGGCGCTCGGCCCGGTGCCGGCGGCGACGATCGCGGCCGCGGACCGGGCATGCCGCCCCTCGAGGAGGGCGGCGGCCGCAGTCGGGACCACCAGGCCAGACACCAGCAGCGAGAGGCCGAGGGCGGCGACGATCGCCAGGGAGATGTCGCCGAACAACTGCCCCGCCTCGCCGCGGATGAAGAGCACCGGCAGGAAGACGGCGATGTTCGTGAGCGTGCTGGCGATGATCGCCCCCCAGACCTCCGTCGTTCCCCGGGTGGCCGCCGTCCGCGGATCCTCGCCGGCATTCCAGCGGACGAAGATGTTCTCCAGCACCACGACCGCGTTGTCGACGAGCATGCCGACGGCGAAAGCCATGCCCGCGAGGCTGATGACGTTCAGTGTCCGCTGGAAGGCCGCCAGGGCGAGGAAGGTGCCCATCACGCTGACGGGAATCGACAGGGCGACGATCAGCGTCGAGCGGATGTTGCGCAGGAAGAGGAGCAGCGTGCCGAGCGTGAGCAGGCCGCCCACGAAGATGCTGTCGTTGACGAGCCCGATCGCCGAGTCGATGTAGGTCGTCTCGTCGTAGACGAGCGTCAGGCCGAGGCCGCGCGGCAGCAGTTCGCGGTTGATGGCGGCGGTTACGTCCCGGACCAGCCGCATGGTCTCGAGGACGTTGGCGTTCCGCTCGCGGCTGATGCGGATGGCGATGTTCTTGGCGCCGAAGCGGCGGACGAAGCCGTCGGGCTTCTTCTTCCCGAGCTGCGCCCGGGCCACGTCCCGGACGTAGACGGGTTTCCCGTCCCGGCGAGCGATGATCACCCCCTCGACCTGCTCCGGGGAATGGAAGCGGCCGAGCGTCCGGACGACGTAGCGGCGTTTCCCCTCCCAGACGTCCCCTCCCGAAGTGTCCTGATTCTGGTTGGCGAGGGCGCCGCGCAGGTCGTCGATCGTCAGGCCCCGGGCCGCGAGCAGCTGTGGATCGACGATCACCTGGAGCTCGTCGGTCCGGCCGCCGACCAGCTCGGCGTTGGAAACCCCCTCGATCCGCTCCAGCCGGCTTTCGATCTCGTCCTCCGCCATCCGCCGGACCGCTTCGACGTCGATGACGGCGGGGGTGAGGGGGGCGAGTTCGGGGTGCAAGGTGATCAGCTTCCGCAGCCGGAACAGGGCGAGGTCCGGCGACCGGGCGGTACGGACGCGGTCGAGCTCCGCCGCATGGTCGGGGTGCTCTGCCACGGCGCGGGCGAGAAGGGCGGGATCGGGCGCCGCCTGGCCGAGCACCAGCCAGGCCACCGGCCGGTCGTTGACGCTCGACGTGCGGATCACCGGCCGGTCCGCATCGATCGGCCAGTCACGAATCTGCTGGACCCGCGTGTTGACCTTCACGAGCGCCTCGGCGATCTCGGTGTCGACGGTGAACTCGAGGCCGATCGTGCCGAATGAGTCGCTGCTCTCGCTCGACAGTCTCACCAGCCCCTCGACGCTGCGCAGCTGTTCCTCCAGCGGTTGCACGAGCTCCTGTTCGATCTCCTGCGGGCTGGCGCCGCGCCACCGGGCATCGACCGTGATCGTCGGGATCTGCACCTCGGGAGTGAGCTGCACCGGCATCGAGACCAGGGCCAGGATTCCGAACAGGGTGACGAGGATGACCCCCACGGTCACCTTCACGGGATTCGCCACGCAGGCTGCGATGAGGTTCATGGGTTCGCCCGCCGCGGCCTCCGGGCCTCGGTCAATCCTGCGGCTGGGCGTAGCTCACCGCCATGCCCGGTCGCAGCCGCTCGTTACCGCGAACGACCACGAGCAGTCCGCCTTCCAGTCCGGAGCGGACTTCGACGTTGCCCCCCACCGCGGCACCGAGTGTGACGCTCGCGACGCGGACCGTCCCCGTGGTGGCGGCCGGCGCGATGGTGGTTTTCGGCTCGACCACGTAGACCACGGGCGTGCCGCCGCCGAGCACCAGGGCATCCTTCGGCACGACGGTGACCGGCTCGGCCTTGCCGACCGGCAGCCAGGCACGGGCCAGCATGCCGCCGCGGAGCACCGGCTCGTCATCGACCACGATGTTGGCGACGCTGACGAGCACCGGGAAGCTGCGGCTGCGCAGGTCCGCCTGGGGCACGATCCGCGCGACCGTGCCGATCCACGTTCGCTGCGGCGCGGCGTCGAACTCCAGCCGTACCTCGACATCACGTTGCAGTTTCGCGACCGACGACTCGGGCACCTGGACCTCGACGTCCACGCGGTCGAGTTGTGCGATCCGAGCCACGAGGCCGCCGCGGGAGAGCCACTGGCCCTTTTCGGTGAACCGCTCGATCACCCAGCCGTCGAAGGGAGCCCGGATCGTGTGCTTGCCAAGCTGGTCGTCGATCCGCTCGATCGTCGCCTCCTGCACGGCCACCGCCGCCGCCGCCTGGGCGACCTGTTCCTTGCGCGGACCGGCCTCGGCGAGAGCCAGTCCCGCCCGGCTGCCCCGGAGCTGGGCCTCGATCTGCTGCAGTTCGGTCTGCGCATCCTGGAGCTCGTCCACTGTGCTCGTGCCCCGCTCGGCGAGCCTGGCCAGGCGGGCGACGCGGCCGCGGGCGTATGCGAGTCGGGCTTCGAACCCGGCCACGAGCGCCCGGGCCTGGTCGATCTCCTCGGGACGAGAGCCTGCCTGCAACTCGGCGAGGACTTCGCGCAGCCGTTCGAGTTCGGCGACGGCCCCGCCGCGCTCGATCTCGAGGAGTCCGCGCAGCAATTCGGCGATCGGTTGCCCGGCGGTCACCGGCTGGCCGTCCTGGATCGGCAGTTCGACGAGCCGGCCGTCGACGGCGCTGCCCACGTCGCTCGTTCTGGCGGGGAGAACAGTGCCCACGAACGACTGTCCTGACGCCTGCTCCGCCGCAAGCACCCGCGCGACCACGACCGGCACGGGAGCCTGCTCCGCCGGCCCGGCCGCCGCTGGAAACAAGCCTGGCGCGAGGACTCTGCAGAAGATGACCCAGGCGGCGATTCGCCGCCACGGGCTTGATCCCTTCCGACGGGCGGTCAAAGGCCGTCCATCGGTGTCAGATCCTGCCCGCAGCCTTCGTCGTCGGTCCGCCATGAGGATCGGTTATACCCTCGGCGAAGATCGCTGGATCGGGGCAATTTGCGGCGTTTTTTTCCGGTGCTTGACGGGGGTGAACTGTTCGGCTAATTTTCCCGTATCAGAGCGGCCGATCACCACTTTCCCGGTGATCGGTTCCCGCGTTTGGTCGTGAGCGGCTCGCGTTCACGGGTGTCCGGACAGACATGTTCCGGCTGCCTGGCGATGCGAGTTCGTGGGTCGAGGAGCGGTTCGTTCCGGTGTGAATCCGGACGACGATTCGCTCCTCAGTCCACGAGACTGGCTCACGAGCCGCCGTCGCGATGGCAGCGAATCGCTGTGTCGCCGCGTCGGCTCGTTTCGTTCCTTGACAATCCGGTCGGGGTAGTTGGCATCTTGAAAGAATGCCGAAGGAAAACGGTCTCAAGCCGTTTTCCGGAAGCGTTCTCCCAAGGCTCGAATGCCGTCTGCGTCCGTTCTGCGGCCGTGGCGGTGTTCAGAAAAAGAGCGAGAAAAATCGTTGCCCTTCCCGGTTCCTCCGGGAAGGTGGCGAAACCTCTCGGATCGGCCTGACTCGCGTTCGCGCGAGCATTCGATTCGGGTGGTCAAGCTACAAAGGGCGCATGGGGGATGACTAGGCGTCGGAAGGCTTTGAAGGGCGCGGAAGACTGCGATAAGCCCGGGGAAACCGTCAAACAGGTGATGATCCCGGGATTCCTGAACAGGCCGTGACTGAATCCATAGGTCACGGCAGCCAACGCGGAGAACTGAAACATCTCAGTACCCGCAGGAACAGAAAGAAAAATCGATTTCCTCAGTAGCGGCGAGCGAAAGGGAAGCAGCCCAAACCGAGGTGGTTTCCACCTCGGGGTTGTAGGGCCCTCCACAGGAGTTATCAAACAATCGGTTAGCGGAACGTAATGGAAAGTACGTCCACAGAGGGTGACAGGCCCGTACGCGAAAACTGATTGTCTCTGGAGGGTACCCTGAGTAGGTCGAGTCACGTGGAACCTCGACTGAATCTACGGGGACCATCCCGTAAGGCTAAATACTCTCCGACGACCGATAGTGAACTAGTAGCGCGAGCGAAAGTTGGGAAGAACCCCTGCTAGGGGAGGATAGTGAACCTGAAACCATGTGCCTACAAGCGGTCGGAGCGCTATGGCGGGTAACCGCAATGCGTGACGGCGTGCCTTTTGCATAATGATCCGGCGAGTTACCGTCAGCGGCTCGGTTAAGGCCTTCAGGGCCGAAGCCAAAGGGAAACCGAGTCTGAATAGGGCGACAATTGGTCGCTGGTGGTAGACGCGAAACTGCACGAACTACCCATGAGCAGGTTGAACCGCGGGTCAAACCGCGTGGAGGACCGAACCCACTTGGGTTGAAAACCGAGGGGATGACTTGTGGGGAGGAGTGAAAGTCTAATCAAGCGCAGAGATAGCTCGTTCTCTCCGAAATAGCTTTAGGGCTAGCCTCGGACCATTGCACAGCGGGGGTAGAGAGACTGAATTGGATAAGGGCGCTTCCCGCGTACCTTGCCGAACCAAACTCCGAATACCGTTGTGTTTACTCCGGGAGTCAGTCCGCGAGGGATAAGCTTCGCGGTCAAAAGGGAAACAACCCAGACCACCTGCTAAGGTCCCCAAGCAGAACTCAGTCACTAAGGAAGTGGAGTTGCT
>JBKDUV010000240.1:0-2961 GCA_046339335.1 Planctomycetia bacterium
GAGCTGGCCCGCCCCCCGGCGGCCGTGGCCGAGCTGGCCCGGTAGGTTGGGGCCTTGAAGACCCGGCTGCGTGACGTGGCACTGGCCGCAGTATAGGGGGCCGAGGCCGAGGCGAATAAGCTCAGCGAAAAGACTTCCCGAACGACTGAACTGCCAAAGTTGATCAAGAAAGCCCAGAAACAGCTGGAAGCGATGCGCGACCTGGAGCGGATGACCCAGGCCCATGCCGAGGCATCGGACAAGCAGCTCGGCGGCAACTGAAACGGCGCGTGCCCGCGACGGCCCTCGGCCCGCCGACGGCGTTGTGCGGTAGCCGAACGCTTCGCCGCTGCGAGGCCAGTCGCCCCCCCGGCTCGACGTGCCGGGTAGACTCTCCCGCGATGGGAATCGCCCGCGGATGATCTATCTCGACCACAACGCCACCGCGCCCCTGCACCCGGCCGCCCGCGAAGCGTGGCTCGAGGCGGCGGACCACCTGTGGCACAACCCGTCGAGCCTGTACGCCGCCGCGACCCGGGCCCGCGGCCTGCTCGCCCGCTGCCGCGAACGGCTCGCCGACCTGCTCGGCGTCACCGATCCCGGCCGGATCGTGTTCACGTCCGGGGCGACGGCGGCCTGCAACCTACTGGCCCGCGAACTCGGCCGCACGGCGCTGGCGAACGCGGTCGCCGTCGTTTCGCCGATCGAGCATCCGGCCGTGCACGACTCGTTCCTCGCGGCGTTTCCCGGGGCGGTCGTCGAGGCCGACTGCGATTCGGATGGCGTCGTCGGCACTGGCGCGATCGCCGCCGCGCTGGCCGGGGCCGCGGGCCGGCCCGTTGCCTGTGTGTCGGTGATGGCCGCCGGCAACGAAAGCGGCGTGCTCCAACCGTGGCCCGACATCGCCCGGCTCTGCCGCGACCGCAGCATTCCCTTTCACACCGACGCCAGCCAGTGGATCGGCAAACTGCCGGCGAACGGGCTCGGCACCTGTCCGTGGGTCACCGGAAGCGGACACAAGTTCGGCGGTCCGCGGGGCGTCGGATTCCTTGTCGCGCCCACCGACCACCCGCTGCGCGGTGACCGCGGCGGACCGCAGGAATGGGGCCGGCATGCCGGCACGGAAAACCTGCCGGCCATCGCCGGCCTCGTGGCGGCGTTCGAAGCCCGCGCGAGCGGCCTCGCCGACATCGCCACCCGCGGCGCCGCGCTGCGCAACGAGATGATCGCGGTACTGCGTGACGCTCTGCCCGCCGCCGTCGTCGTCAGCGCCGGTGCGGATCGGCTCTGGAATACGTTGGCGGTGCTCGTGCCGGGGGCCGATTCACGAAAACTGGTCGCCGCCCTCGACCGGGCGGGCATCGCCGCATCGACGGGCTCGGCCTGCACCGCGGGGGCGGCTTCTGCAGCCCGGATCGTGGCGGCGATCGGCTCGCGATTCGGCGGACCGTACGGCGGCCGGGCCGGCCTCGTCCGCCTGTCGGCAGGGCCCGAGACCACGGCCGCGGACTGGCGCGAGGCGATCTGCGGACTGGCGGCCGCCGTGACGTCGCGGCCGCCACGAATCACGCTCGGCTGACACCGCAGCGGGCGGCCCGCTCCAGTGCCGCAACGGTGACCACGAGCGGATCGAGTGCCTCGTCGTACCACAGCCGGGCGAAGTACAGGCCGATCGGCGCGGCGGGAAACACGCGGCCGCCGTCGGTTCGCTCGAGCAGCCAGGCCACGCCCCGGGCCGCGCCCTCCCGGGCCCGGTCGCGGAGCGTCGCATCGGCGGCCGACTCCGCCATC
Source organism: Planctomycetia bacterium (assembly GCA_046339335.1). Classification (GTDB taxonomy): domain Bacteria; phylum Planctomycetota; class Planctomycetia; order Pirellulales; family UBA1268; genus QWPN01. The sequence continues at coordinate 1,771 of JBKDUV010000240.1, forward strand.
ACGGCCAACGCCTCGACGGCCACCGCGGTCTCCTCGATCGTCGCCGGCAGGCCCGGCGCGCTGGGCACGCTGCCATCGGCCGCCTGGGCGGCGAGCAGCCAGGCGGCTCCGAGCGGGTCGCGGCAGGCCCGCACCACCCGCGCGGTGCCGTAGACGGGATTCGCCTGGTCGGGATGCTCTTGGTTGCCGAACCACAGCGGCCACCACGCCCCGTCCACGCGGCGCGTGGCGTCGAGGTAGCGGGTCGCGGCGGCAATCGCGCGGGTCGTTCCTTGGGCGTCCGCGACGCCCGGCACCTTCTCCCACGCGGCGGCTGCGGCGAGAAAGTGGGCGGTGATGTCGGGGCAGGACGTGTCGAACGGCAGCCGGCCCCAGCCGCGGCAGAACGTGGGGATGCCGCCGTCGCGGTTGGCGAGGTTCGTGAGCCAGCGAATGCCCCCCTGCGCGGCCTCGCGGACCGCGGCCGCCGGAGATCCGCCATCCGCACGGGACAGGCATGCCAGGGCCAGCACCGCCCCGCTCGTGTCGTCGGCATCGGGCACGCCGCCGTCGAGGTCGGTCCAGGCCCAGCCGCCGGGCGCCGCGCGGGTGGCGGGATGAATCCGCGTCCACTGCTGCCCGAGGAGCCAGTCGCGGATCGCCCCCCGTTCCCCGGGGCCGAGCGTTGCCGTGAGGCCCCGATTTCCAGCGTCGAGCGCCCCGACGGCCAGCGTCGTGCACCATGTCGCGAGGTTCGTGTCGATCGGCCAGGAGCCGTCGGCACGCTGCGAGGCGACGAGGAACCGCACCCCCCGCACCGCCACGGGGTGGCCGGCCCGCCCCATCGCGGCCAGGCTCATCGTCACGAAGCTCGTCAGCGGCGTCGCCTCGAGGAACCCGCCGCCTGGCGGCTGGATGTCGGTCAGCGTGCGCAGCGTGGGGGCCACGGCCAGGTCGCGGAGCTGCCGCAGCGGAAACGCCCCCGGCGCCCGGGCATGCCGGACCTGCCCGATGGCCACGAGCGCCGGCAGCGCGTAACTGACCACCTGCATGTCCACCAGGTGAAACCACGATCGGGGAAGGGCCGCGAGTTCGAACGGGAGCTGCGGCACCAGCGACCAGGTGGAGCGCGCCGCCGGGTCGCCGAGCCGGCCGCAGACCGCGGCATGCACGAGGATCGGCACGGAGAAGGTGCGGTCGGCGCCGTACAGC
>JBKDUV010000241.1:0-6748 GCA_046339335.1 Planctomycetia bacterium
CTCGTGCCCACCGAAACGCCAGAACTCCGGCCGCGGCACCAGGGCATACACCGGCCGCCCCGCAGCCGGGCGATCGGAATCGACGAACGGCAGGCGTGCCGGCCCGGCAAGGATCCGCACCTTGCCGAAGATGGCGGATCGCCGCACCGACGGATTCGAGATCACCACCAGCGGATGCTTGGTGGTCGGCCAGAAGACGAACCGGTGGCAGCCGGCAGTGGCCGGGCACGGCCGGCCGCCTTCCACCTCGAAGCCGCCGGCGTGTCGGCACTGGACCGCCGTGCCGGCAGCGTCCGCTTCGAGCACGGTCACACCAAAGACCGCCTCCTGGCCCGATGGGAAATCGATCTCCACGGCCAGGGGCATACCGGGCTGCACGGCGGCAACGACGATGCCCTCCCACGAAGGCTGCCCCGGCGTCGCCGGAGGCAGTCGGAGCATCGGCCCGAGAGGATGCGGCTCGACGGTGGAGTGGCCGCTGGCGAGGAGACCGCTCAACCGCGGCACGAGCGCCTGGACCGAGCCGGCCATCTGCGGCATGCGTGGCAACTGCACGCTGGGCAACGGCAGTTCCGGCAGCGGGATGGTCGGCAGTTCGGGAAGCGACACCTGCGGCAGGCCGACCCCGGGCAGCCGCCGGAGCCGCTCGTGCAGCCGCGGGCTGCCCGGATCGACTTCGTGGACGAGCTTCCATTCATCGGCGGGCCGACCGCCCAGGGGCCGGTCCTCGATCGCCACCAATTGGATCGTCCGCGTGGCGAGGGGCCGCGCCCAGCGGAGCCCACCGCGTTCCAGTGCCTCGATCTCGACGTCGTACACTCCCTCGCACGGCGGCAGGGTGACGTCGATCGACACCGGCTGGAGAGCCTGCGGTCCGCCGGCACCGCTGGCGGCCGACCTTGACGCGACAGGCTGCAGGCCCATCGTCTGGGAGGCGATCACGTCCCCCTGCGGCATCGACCGCAACCGCAGTCGAAGTTCCACGGCCGACTGGTGGTCCGGCTTCAGAAACAGCAGCGGGGCGACCCGGATCCGCACCTGGCTTCCCGGCCGACGGATCGACGGATCGGATGCAGACGGTTCGATCCGCCCGTCCTCGGCCTCGACGACGACTGCGAGCGCATCGCCGGGAGCCGGACGGACGGTGAGCCGGTTGCCCTCCCCATCGCGCGGCTTTTGCAGCGGGGCCGAGAGCAGGTCGGCCACGTCGACCTCGGTCACGACGGAGGGTCGAGTTCCCACAGCCGCTTCCAACTCGACCCGCAGCCGCCGGCCCCGCCAGTCGTCGAGGACCAGTTCCACGCCGTTGACCGACACGGGCCGTGGCTCGTGCACGACGATCTCTCCCCGCTCTTCGTGCACCAGTGCCGCGGCGTCACGGTCGGAGCAAAGCGTCCGCCACTCGGCGACCGCCGGCGTTGCGTTCGCGGCGTCGCCGCCGACCAAGGCGATCCGGCCTGCCCAGGCGCGGGGAGTGCCTCCGCCCCACTGCACGCGGAGAGTCACGGGCCGGGCGGACGCCGGCCGCCCGGGCTCGGGACTCCGTGCGGCCTCGGGGACACGTGCCGGTTCCGGGACAGGCAGCGGCAAATCGCGACCGGCCACGGGAGCGCAGCACGCCATCCACAGCGGCACGAGCGCGACGCGAGCGCAGACCCGGATCACAAAGACCATCACGGACTCGTTGTGGTGGACCGCGGCCGGAAGCCGACGGGGGCCGCGGATGGTAGCGGCACCGGGGAGACATGCAAAGCGAGTTTCGCCGCGGAAAACTGGCGAACCGAGGCAGCCCGGGGGCGTCCCGGAGCGTGACATACGTGAAATCTGGACGTATCGTATAATTTACGGTAGTCCGGTTCCGCAGGGTCCGATGGACCGGAGAGTGTGCTTTGCCCGGGCGCAGGTTCCGTTTCCAGCGGTAACGCGGCCGGCGTCAAGGAGATGCAGCCATGCAGTCGCCGCGGTTGGCGTGTATTTTCGGCCTGAGCCTTGCCCTGTGCGGCTTCGCCGCCCCGGCCGCGCCGCCCGAAACGAGCACGATCAAGGAGTTGTCCCGAGCGCAGGCGAAGCGGCTGGTAAAGGACTCGGCGGGAGGATTATCGCTCGACTCCGTGACGTCGCTCGCCGCCGAAACGGCCGGAGAACTTGCCCGCTACGAGGGCTGGCTCTCCCTCAACGGCCTGACGTCGATCTCCGACGAAACTGCCGCTGCACTGGGCGGCCATAAAGGCTTCCTGGTTCTCGACGGTCTGACATCGCTCTCGGAAACGGCCGCGGCCTCACTCGCCAAGCACGGCGGCTTTCTGTCGCTCAACGGGATCACGACGCTCTCCGACGAGGCTGCCCGACCGCTGCTCACGACCGGCGGTGCGGATGGGGTGGGGAAAAGCCCAGGGGGACTGTCGCTGCGTGGGCTCACGACGCTTTCGCCGGAGGCGGCCAAGGCTCTGGCGGCCCGCAAGCGGTCCGGGGTCGTGATCAGCGGCCTGACGGCACTGACGCCGGAGGTGGCGACGATTCTGGCGGGCGTTCCCCCGGCCATATGGAACGGCGACCTTTTCAAGCTGAAGACGGTTTCGGACGAAGTGGCCGTGACGCTGGGAAAACGCCCGGGCCGCCTGTCCCTGCCAGCCTTGAGGGACTGCTCCCCGGCGGCCGTCACCGCCCTGGCGGGGAAAGTAGACGGGATGCTTCCCGCGGTGCGATCGCTGAACGCGGAGGCGGCGGCGCTGCTGGTGAAATCGGGCCAGCGGCCGATCAACCTCGACGGCCTGGAGGAACTCTCCGAAGACGTCGTCCGCATCCTCGTGACGAACAAGGGAGAGCTTCGGCTCAACGGGCTCAAGACGCTCTCCGCGGCCGTGGCGGGCGAGTTGTCCAAGCACAACACTGACGTCTGGCTCAACGGCCTCGGCGAGATCTCGGCGGAAGTGGCGGGAAAACTCGCGTCGGGGCCCGGTGACAAGCCCACTCGTCCCCGGGTCCACCTCGACGGCCTGACGAAGGTTTCGGATGAAACCGTCGAAATCCTCGCCGCGTGGCCCAAGTGGGCCGGCCGCCTGCCACGGCTTCAAGGACTGTCGGAAAAAGCTGCGGCCGCACTCGCCAAGAGCCGCACCTGGGATGGGCGACTTCCCGCCCTGACGTCGCTTTCCGCCGCGGCGGCACGGCTGCTTGCGGCACGCGACGGCAACCTCGAACTCGACGGCCTCGGCGATCTTCACGACGACGTCGCGACCGCGCTCGCCGGCCACCGTGGTGGCACGCTCTCGCTCGACGGCCTGAAGACGATTTCCGACGCGGCGGCCGCGGCGCTCGCGGCCCAGCGGGGGGGGCTTTCGCTCAAGGGGTTGACGTCGCTCTCCGATGCCGCAGCGCGGTCGCTCGCGAACCACAAGGGGGGCACGTTCACGATGACGCTCACGGTCGACGAGCAGGAGCGTGCCGTCGAGTTTCCGAAGGAGGGATGGCTCTGGCTCGACGGCCTGACGACCGTCTCGCCGGCGGCCGCACGCGCGTTCGCGGCCGCCGCAGGAACCGTCTCCCTCGGCGGCCTGAAGCCCGCCGCGGACGAGACGAACGCCATCCTCCGTTCCAGCCTTCGCATCAGGCTGCCCGACGCCGTGCGCAGGGTCGCTGCCGCCGGCACGGCGGTGGCGGCGGCCGATGAAAAGTTCGTCCACGCATTCTTGGGCAGGCACTGCGGGGAGTGCCATGGCGAGGACGCGGAGAAACTGGAGGGGGAGTTCGCGATCGACAATCCCTGGCCGTCGATGGGCGGCATCGCCGGCCGCGTCGCCTATGCCTCGATCGTGGAACGGCTGCGCAGCGACGACATGCCGCCGCCGCAGGTCAAACAGCGGCCCGACCCGGGCGAGTCTGCCCGGGTGATCGGCTGGATTCTCGGCCAGCTCGACACGCCGCTCCCGGGTCCGGCTGTTCCCTACGCGGTGAAGGACAGACCGGTCGATGGCAACAGGCTGCCGCATGCGATCCTCTTCGGCGGCCCGCGTGGACCGAGCGTCCCCCCGCCCTCCAGGCTCTGGCGACTCTCGCCGGACGCCTATCGCAACTGGGTCAACAACTTCAAGGGCAGCCAGGTCAACCAGCAGCCCTTCGGACTGATCATGGAGCCCGGATTCAAGGACTTCGCCGCCCTCTACTCGCCCGACGAAGGGGCCTCCGGCCTGCTGCTCACCAATGCAGAACTGCTCGTCGACACCCAGTCGAAGCCGTATGTTCTCGTCAACACCAAGGAAAAGCCGCCGGCCGGCAAACAGGTCCTGTGGCCGGGCGACGACCGGCTCAAGGCCTGTTCGCCCGCCGAGAAGAAACTCCTCGAGGATGGTCTGCGCGTGACCAGCGCGGGCCCGTTCACGGCGATCATGCACCCGCACGTGGCGGCCACGCGGGCGGAACTCGAGGCCGCCATCTCGCAGCAGTTCAGGACGGCCATCGCCCGGGGGCCCGTGCCGGCGGAAGTCGAGAGCCTGGTCAAACTCTACGAGACGGTGGCCCGGGAAGGCGACCACCGCCTGGCCGGCAGGACGATCTTGATGGCCCCGCTGATGTCGCCGGAGGCTGTGCTGCGGTTCGAAATCGGCACGGGCGTCGAGGTTCGCCCGGGCGTGCGCATGCTGGCGCCGCGCGAGGTTGCTCAGGCCGTCAGCCTGACGCTCGGCAACACGATGATCCCGAGCCTTTTCCAGGCGGCCGATGGCGGGGGCCTCCGGACCCGCGACGACGTCGCCGTCCACGTCCGCCGCCTGCTCGACGGCCAGGGGACCACCGAACCGCGGGTTCTCCGCTTCTTTCGGGAGTACTTCGGCTATGACCGGGCCCCCGACGTCTTCAAGGATCCGCTCCCGGTGCACTTCGCCAGCCGGGGGATGGGTTTCAAACCCGGCGTCATGGTCCTGGACTGCGACGCCCGGGTGTTCGCCGCCTTGAGCGCTGACAAGCAGGTCCTGAAGACATTGCTGGCCGGGGAAGACGTCGTGAGCCATGGCGGCGAGACCCAGGCACAGGCGCTGAGGATGGCAATGGAAGAACCGTTCCGCGCGATCCCGCCCCAGGCGATCCGGGTCAGGAAAGGTCCCGTCGAAGACCGCGTCGGCCTGCTCATGTCACCGGCCTGGCTCGTCGCCTGGTCGACGAACTTCCACAACGATCCCGTGCGGCGCGGCCGCTGGATCCGGGAGCAACTCCTCGGCGGCCGGGTGCCGGACCTGCCGATCAATGCCGCGGCGATGATTCCAGAAGACCATCAGCGGACGCTCCGGGAGCGGCAGGCGGTCACGCGGGATGCGAAATGCTGGAAGTGCCATCACCGCATGGACGACCTGGGACTGCCCTTCGAAGCGTTCACCCATTACGGGCACGCGCAGGACGGAGAGGAGGTCGTCGTCTCCGGGGCCGCAGGCGGGTCGGGCGACAAGAAGAAAGAGGTGAAAATCTTCCGTTCCGCGCCGCTCGACACCACCGGCGTGATTGCCCACAGCGGCGATCCGGGGCTCGACGGCCCGGTGAGTGACGCACCGGAGATGCTCCGCCGGCTGGCTGCTTCCGACCGCGTTCGGCAGGTCTTCGTCCGACACGCGTTCCGGTTCTTCATGGGCCGCAACGAAACCCCCGGAGACGCCCCGTCGCTCCAGGAAGCCGATCGCGCCTACGTCGAGAGTGACGGCAGTTTCAAGGAACTGATCGTGTCGCTGCTTTCGTCGGAAGCATTCCTGTACCGCACCATTGCCCCTCCCGAGACGAAGACCGCCGCGCGTTGACCGCTCGTCGGCCGGCCGGCGGGAGTCGCCTGGCTGAACCGCCGTACGCGACGGTACGCCCGATCAGATACTACGTTCTTCAGGTACCCGCTGAGGTCGTGACACGGTGAACCGGGTATCGAAGCCATCGTGGCATCGGCGTTTGACGCCGCGGATGCTCGCCCTGATCACCGCGGCGGCCTCGTCCTGGCTCCAAGCCGCCGACCCCCTGGTGGAACGCGACAAGGCCGCGGTCGCCGCCGTCACCGCCCGCTGCCTGGCCTGTCACTCCTCCGCCAAGCGGGAGGGGGACGTCGACCTCGAGCAGCCGCTTGCCGGGGCCGCCGCCGCCGCCAAGGCCGACCCCGACCTCTGGGACCGCGTGCTCGACAACATCGAAAGCGGCGAGATGCCGCCGAAAGAAGCCGCTCCGCTCACGGAGCAGGAGAAGTCGGACGTCCGCGACTGGGCGCAGCGGACGCTCGACGCCATCGCGATCCGCACGGCCGGCGACCCCGGCCCGGTGTCGTTGCGCCGGCTCTCCACCATGGAATACACCTACACGGTCCGCGACCTGACCGGCGTCGAGTCGCTCGACCCGGTACGCGGACTGCGGGCCCAGCAGCAGGGTTCGACGAACCAGGCCGCGGCCCAGGGGGGAATGTCGGAGGCGCTCCTGGCCAAGTACCTCGAGGCCGCCCGCGAGGTCGCGAGCCATGCGGCGCTCTATCCGGACGGGATCACGTTTGCCCCATCGATCCACCGCCAGGACCAGGTCGACGAACTGCTGACGAGGATCCGGCGATTCTACGGCCGCTTCACCGGCGACCCCGATACGGTCGTCAGTCCCCAGGGCAATCGCATCTTCTGAGAGCGGCACAAGTATTGCGGTGAGTCGTCGAAAGGCAAGCGGGCGGCGGTGGCCGCACGCCACCTGGCCTTTGTCATGGAGGACGACTTGTGATTGTTTCAACGACGCCTGTAATTCT
>JBKDUV010000242.1:0-11487 GCA_046339335.1 Planctomycetia bacterium
AAGGCGAACTGTTCGGCACGCTGCGCGATAGCGGCGTCGAAGTCCGGATCGGCAAGCGGCTTGCCCCCGTCGAGCCGCGCGACATCCTCTGCGTCGGTCTCAACTACCGCAAGCACGCCGCCGAGAGCAACGCCGCGCCTCCGCCGCATCCGGTGCTGTTCATGAAGAACTCGGGTGCCGTGCAGAACCCGGGGGATCCGATCGTCCTGCCGCGGAAACTGCGCAGCGACACCGTGGACTACGAGTGTGAATTGGCCGTGGTCATCGGCAAGCCGTGCCACAACGTGTCGCAGGCGGATGCGCTGGCGCACGTCGCGGGCTACACCTGCGCTAACGACGTTTCCGCCCGCGAATGGCAGCGCGACGGGGGCGGGGGGCAGTGGTGCCGCGGCAAGACATTCGCCACGTTCTGCCCGCTGGGCCCAGCGCTGGTGACCCCTGACGAGATCCCCGATCCCAACCGGCTCCCGATCCGCACGTTGCTGAATGGGCAGGTGATGCAGGACTGGAACACCGACGACATGATCTTCGACGTGCCGACTCTGATCGAGTTTCTGTCGGCAAGCATGCTCCTCCGCCCGGGGACGGTGATCCTCACCGGGACGCCGCACGGCGTCGGCTTCGCCCGTAAGCCGCCGGTCTACCTGCAACCGGGCGACACCGTGGCGATCGAGATCGGCGGCATCGGTACGCTCACCAATCCGGTCGTCGAGGAGGATTGGCCGGGCTGACGCGTCCGGTCAACCGCGACCGGTTCCGTGCGGCAACGCCCTGCTCGGCGATGGGATCACAGAACTCTCCGATGATGCAGCAGTTCGAGGCGGCGAAGGCCCGTTGCCCGGGCGGCCTCGTGCTCTTCCGGATGGGGGACTTCTACGAGCTCTTCGGAGACGATGCCCGCGAGGCGGCGACGCTCCTCGATCTCACGCTCACCAGTCGCGACAAGGGGCCCGATGCCACGCCGATGGCCGGCTTTCCCCACCAGCAACTCGATGCCCATCTCGTCCGGCTGGTGGCGGCCGGCCGCCACGTCGCCATCTGCGAGCAGATCGATGACCCGAAGACGACGAAGGGGCTGCTCAGACGCGAGGTGACGCGAATCGTCACGCCGGGCATCGCCGCCGACGAGGCGCTTCTCGATCCGGCACGGCGCAATTGGCTCGTCGCGGTCCGGCCGCGGGCGGTCGCCCGCGGAGTCGACGGTGTCGTCGTCGGCATCGCCTGGGTGGACGTGGCCGGGGGCCGGTTCGAGGCCGCCGTCGTGCCGCGTGAGGATGCCGCCGACCACCTCGCGAGGCTCGAGCCCGCCGAGGTCGTGTGCGCGGAACGCGACCGGGATGCAGTCGGAGAAATGGTGCGGGCGGCGGGGCGATTGGCGGCGGTCACGGCCCGGCCAGACTGGTGGTTCGACCCGTCCTCGACCGCGGCCGTCCTCGGCCGCGCGCTCGCCGGCCGCCGCCTGGAGGGGCTCGGCTTCGAACTGCCCGCCGACCAGGCGGCCCTCGACGCCGCCGGTGGGATCGTCGCCTACCTCGAAGAGAACGAGCCGACGGCGGTGGCCCGGATCGATACGCTCGCCCCGTGGCGGCCCGGCGATCGCATGGAGATCGACGAGGCCTCGCGCCGCAGCCTGGAGCTGGTGCGGTCGGTGACCAGCGGTCGCCGCGAAGGATCGCTGGCCGGCACGCTCGACAGGACGAAGACGGCCCCGGGTGGCCGGCGGCTCACGGAGTGGATCGCGGCTCCGCTGGTGGACAAGGCCGCGATCGACGCCAGGCTCGACGCCGTGGCCGCGCTCGTCGCCGATGGCGGTCTGGCGACGCGGCTGGCCGACACGCTCACCGGCATCGGCGACCTGGAGCGGCTCGTCGGCCGCGTCGTCGCGGGCCGGGCCGGCCCGCGCGACCTGGAACGGATCGGGAACGCCACGGCGATCCTCCCCGAGGTCGTGGCGCTGCTCGCGGGCCGCGGCGGCCTGCTCGGCGAACTCCGCGACGCGGTCGATCCCTGCCAGGACATCGCGGCGCGGACGCGGGCCACGCTCCGCGAGGGCTGCCCGGTGCTGGCCCGCGAAGGGGGCTTCATCCGTCCGGGGTGCGATGCCCGGCTCGACGAGCTCGTCGAGCTCGCCAGCGGCGGCAAGGCGTGGATCACCCGCTACCAGGCGGAGCAGATCGAGCGGACCGGGATCGCCTCGCTCAAGGTCGGCTACAACCGGGTCTTCGGCTTCTTCCTCGAGGTGGGCCGGTCGCATGTCGACCGTGTGCCCGCCGACTTCGTCCGCAAGCAGACGGTGAAGAACGCGGAACGATACACCACGCCCGAACTCGACGACCGCCAGCGGCAGGTGCTCGGCGCCGAGGAGGAGGGAGTGCGGCGGGAGATCGAGCTCCTCGACGGGCTGCGAACGTTCGTGGCGGCAGCCCGGACGCGGCTCGACCGGGCGGCAGACATCCTGGCCACGATCGACGTCCTCGTCTCGTTCGCCGCGGTGGCCCGCTCCCGAGGCTGGGTACGGCCGGAGGTCGATGACGGCGGCGTGCTCGTCGTCGAGGCGGGCCGGCATCCCGTGCTCGAAGAGCTGCTCCCGAGCGGCACGCTCGTGGCCAACGACATCGCGCTGGCGGCGCGGCCGGCGTCCGCAGCGGAGGACCTGCCGGCGCTGCTTCTCGTGACGGGGCCGAACATGGGGGGCAAGAGCACCTTCATCCGCCAGGCGGCGCTCGCGGCGGTGCTCGCGCAGGCGGGGAGCTTCGTGCCGGCGCGTCGCGCCCGGATCGGCATCGTGGACCGGCTCTTCGCCCGGATCGGCGCCGGTGACGACCTCGCCCGGGGGGCGAGCACGTTCCTCGTGGAGATGTCACAGACGGCGCGAATCCTCAATCGGGCGACGCAGCGGAGCCTCGTGATCCTCGACGAGGTCGGCCGGGGCACGAGCACCTACGACGGGCTGGCGATCGCCCAGGCTGTGATCGAGGATCTTCGCGGCCGCGCCGGCTGCCGGACGCTGTTCGCGACGCACTACCTGCAGCTCGCCGACCTCGCCCGGCTGCCGGGCGTCGCCAACGCGCAGGTGCTCGTGCGGCAGCACCGCGACGAACTCGTGTTTCTCCACCAGGTGGTGCCCGGTGCGGCCGACAAGAGCTGGGGCGTGCACGTGGCGAAGCTGGCGGGCGTGCCGGCCGCTGTGATCGAGCGGGCCGGTCAACTGCTCGCCGGGTTCGAGGGGGCCGCCGTCAGCGCGGCCGGCGACGCGGATTGTGCGGCGTCTGACGCCGGGGATTTTTCGGCCGAGACAGAACTGGACGACGTGCCGGCGGAGCCGCCCACGGTCACACGCTCCCCCGCCTCCGCGCCCAAGCCGCGCCGCAAGCCGGCGGCCGCCGAGCAGCGTTCGCTGTTCGAGTAAATTCCCCGGCCGCATGCCCTCTGGGACTGGCGTGCAGTTCCCGATCAAACTGCGGGATCGACGGCCGGCTCGAACAAAGGCCCCACCGGCACGGAGAAACCGGGGCAGATCACTGACTGTGCCACGTCGGCTGGACCATAGTCGCCCGCCACGGCGTACCCAGCGGCTCTCACGAAGCCGCATCCGGTAAGGCGCGGCAACCGCATCGCCGGCACGCGAGGCCCGCAGGTGGGCGAGGAGCATGACCAGCAGGGCGTAGACGATCTGCTGGTGCGTCTTGGTCGACATCGCGGGAACCTCGATCGATCCGTCGACGAGTTCGACAAACTGTCCGAGCGACTCGGTGAAAGACAGGTACGCGCCGTCCGTCCACGCACCCTGCAACGGAAACAGCATGCGACGGCCCACGCCGGCTCTGCCGGGGACATCGTCGATTTGCTCTCGTCTCGGCGGCAGAGATCGAGGCTACATAAAAACTATACTGTAGTTCAGTATTCAGGTCAAGGGCCGTGGTTCGTTCCGAGCGTCAGCCGCACTGGTTCATCTTCTCCCTGGGCGTGCCGGCGGCGCGGATCTCGGGAGCCGGCCGGAGCACCGGCAGGGCGGCGTCGTCGGGGGCGATCGCGATGGCGATGCTCTTGTAGGCGGGCGTCCGCGAGAGCGGGTCGGCCGCCTTGGGCACGAGGACGTTGCTCTCGGGGTAATACATGGCGACGCAGCCGGTCCGGATCTGGTCGAAGGCGGAGACGATCTGGCCGCGCATCTCCCCGGCCGCACTGCGGACCCGGCAGCGGCCGCCGGCGACGAGGCCGAAGCGGGCGATGTCGTCGGGATGGATGAGGACGATGTCGCGCCGCGTCTGGTTGCGGTACAGGTCCTCCTCCTCGTAGACCACGGTGTTGAACTGCCCCTCGCTGCGGATCGTCATCAGCTGCAGGCCGTCGGGAGCGGGAGGGAGATCGTGGACCGCCAGATGCGCGCGGCCGTCGGGCGTCGGAAAGGCGGGCGTGTCGATGGCCCGGCCGGGAATCGAGAACTCGCGCTTCGTGCGGTCGATGTCGGCGATCTGCTCGAGGCCGGGCACGATGCGGGCGATCTCCCCGCGGATCCAACTCGTGTGGGCCATCTGCCGCCAGTCGACCGGCCCGCCAAGGCCGAGGACACGGGTGGCGAGGTCGGCGATGATCGCCACCTCGGCCCGCGGGCCGAGGTGCCGGGCCGGGCCACCGTCGGAGAGGCGGATGTAACTGAACATGCTCTCCTGCGTGGAGGGCTCGGGCTCCTCGTCGCGGGCAAGGACGGGAAGGATGATCGTCTCCTCGGCGGCAGTGCCCCAGGCGTGCCCGGTGTTGAGCGACGTGTTGAGCGACACGAGCATGTCCAGCTTGCCGAGCGCCCTGGCGGCGAAGGCGGCGTCGGGGCTGGCACCGTAGAGGTTGCCGCCGAGACAGACGGCCAGCCGCATCCGACCCGCGTCGGCCGCATCGAGGCATTCGAGCGTGTCGTAGCCCTTCATCGTCGGCAGGCTGACGCCATAGTGGCTCTGGAGCCTGTCGAAGAGGGCCTGCTTGAGCGTCGGCGTGACGCCGACCGTGCCCATCCCCTGGATGTTGGAATGGCCGCGAATCGGCTGCAGGCCGGCCCCGGGCCGGCCCACCATGCGGCGCATCAGGGCCAGTGCCGCGATCGCCTGCACGGTGGCGGCGCCATGCAGGTGGTGGGTCACGCCCATCGTCCAGGCGAAGATCGCCCGGCGTGACTCGGCGTACTGTCCGGCGATCGCCTCGATCTCTCGACGCGACACTCCCGACGCGGCCGCGATCTCCTCCCACGAGAGGGCGTCGAGCCGGGCGGCGAGCTCGGGCCAGCCGGTGCAGTTCTCGCGCAAAAACTCCTCGTCGATCACCGGCTCGCCGGCCGCGTTGATGGGGCGGGCGGCATGGATCTCGCGGAGCCGCTTCATGATCCCGTAGACGAGGGCCAGGTCGCCACCGACGTGCGGCTGGACGTAGGTGCTGGCGATCTCGGCCCCGAAGAGCAGGGCCCAGGCGTCGCTGGGCACGGAGAAGTTGACGAGGCCGGTCTCGACGATCGGGTTGACGACGATCACCTTGCCCCCTTTGCGGCGGACCATCATCAGCGTGCGCATCATCCGCGGATGATTGCTCGCCGGGTTGCCGCCGATCAGGAGCACGCAGTCGGCGTTCTCCATGTCGTCGAGCTTGACGGTGCCCGCGCCGGTGCCGATGACGCTCGCGAGGCCGACGCCGCTGGCCTGATGGCAGTAGTATGAGCAGTTGTTGACGTGGTTCGTCCCGTAGAGCCGGGCGAAGAGCTGGAGCAGAAAGCCCGCCTCGTTGCTGGAGCGGCCGCTGAAGTAGAAGAACGACTCGTCGGGCGGCGTCCGCTTCAGTTTCGCGGTGATCCGCTCCAACGCCTCGTCCCAGTCGATCGGCCGGTAGTGCTGCGATCCTTTTTCGAGGAGCACCGGCTGGACGAGCCGGCCGGCATGTTCCATCTGGTAGGGCGTGAAGGCCCGCAGCTGCGGGATCGAGTAGGTGGCGAAGAACTCCGGTTTCACGCCCCCCTGCATGTCGGCGACCATCGCCTGGAACGACTTCTTGCAGACCTCCGGGAAGTGGCCCGCCTCGTTCACCATTCCGCCGGCCTGCCCCCCCATGCCGAGGGCGCAGGTCTTGCAGGCGTTTCGCGACCGCATCGCCTTCCAGAACTTCCACAGGCCGCCGGCCTGCCGCGACTTTTTGAAGGTGTAGAGCACCGCTCGCCAGCCGCCACCCGTCGTAACCCTGCCAAAAAATCGTCCCATGCGGTCTGCTCCCGGTCGTGTCAGGCGAGGCTCACGGTCACGGTCTTCGTTTCCAGGTAGGGGTCGAGGCCGCGTTCGCCGAGTTCACGGCCGAAGCCCGACTGCTTGAAGCCGCCGAAGGGGGCCGCGGCGTCGAAGACGTCGTAGCAGTTGACCCACACCGTGCCGGCACGGAGCCGCTTGGCAACCGCGTGGGCCCGGCCCACGTCGCGGGTCCAGACGGCGGCGGCGAGGCCGAACGGCGTGGCGTTCGCACGCCGGATCAACTCCTCCATGTCGGAGAACTTGAGCACCGAAAGCACGGGGCCGAAAATTTCTTCGCGCGCGATCGCCATCTCGTCGGACACGTTCGTGAACACCGTCGGCTCGATGAAGAAGCCACGGTTGCCCACCCGGCGGCCGCCGGTGGCGCAGGTCGCTCCTGCGCGTTTGCCCGACTCGATGTAGCCCATGATCTTGTCGAACTGGGCCTTGTCGACCTGCGGTCCCTGTTCGGTGGCGGGGTCGAACGGGTCGCCGACTTTCCGCCGCCGGCTCATCTCCACTACCCGCTCGACGAACGCGCCATGGATGCTGTCCTCAACGAACAGCCGCGACCCGGCGCAGCAGCACTGCCCCTGATTGAGGTGGATGCCGATGTGGGCACCGGCCGCGGCGGCGTCGAGATCGGCGTCGGCGAAGACGATGTTCGGGCTCTTGCCGCCGAGCTCGAAGGTCAGCCGCTTCAACTGGTCGGCCGCCTGACGCATGATGATCTGCGCGGTCTCGCCGGATCCGGTGAAGGCGACCTTGTCGATGCCCGGGTGCCTGACGAGCGCAGCGCCCGCGGTCGGACCGAATCCGGGCACGACGTTGATCACGCCATCGGGAATGCCCGCCTTCTGTGCGAGCCGGGCCAGCCGCAGGCAGGTGAGCGGCGTCTGTTCAGCCGGCTTCATCACGAGGGTGCAGCCGGCGGCGAGCGCCGGCCCCCACTTCCAGGCCACCATCAGAATCGGAAAATTCCAGGGGATCACCTGGCCGGCTACGCCGACCGGCTCGCGCCGCGTGTAGCAGAAGTAGTTGCCATTGATGGGGATCGTCTGTCCGTGGATCTTGTCGGCCCATCCGGCGTAGTACCGCAGGCAGTCGAGGGCGAGAGGAATGTCGCCGTTGCGGGCATCGCGGACTGGCTTGCCATTGTCAAGCGACTCGAGCGCGGCGAGTTCGTCGATCTCGGCCTCGATCAGGTCGGCGAGCCGGAGCATGAGCCGGCCGCGTTCGCGGGCGTCCATCCGCGGCCACGGCCCCTCGTCGAAGGCCTTGCGGGCGGCGCGGACCGCGGCATCGACGTCGGCCGCGTCCCCTTCGGCCACCTGGGCGATCACGTCCTCGGTGGCCGGATTGAGCGTGGCGAACGTCTTCCCGCTCCGCGCGGGGGTCCACTGTCCGTCAATGAAGAGCTGCGTCTGGCGGACGGTCGGGAACGCAGGGCGGCAGGTCGAGGCGGGCGTGGTCATGGAATCTCCCTGGAGAGACGCGGCCAAACTGACGCGAAACCTCGGTGCGGGGCGGACAGCCGTTCCCACCGCGACCAGCGCGTTGCCGGAAGGATCGTACCTGCGGTAGTCTCGGGGAGACAAGCGGCCGGGATTCTCGGCAAGTTGCTTCGATCGCGGCCGCGAAAGCAGGAACGGAGAGCACGATATGCGTTCAATGGTGCATGGTGCGGTGGCGGCCCTCGTGCTGTCGTTCGCGGGGGTGGGGCTGGCGGAGGTGACGAGCGGCCCGCAGGTTGGCGACACGGTCGGGGCGTTCGAAGTGACCAAGGTTGCGGGCAATCCCGACGACGGCGTCGCCGAGGGACGGACGCTCTGCTACCGCTGCAAGATGGGTGCCCGGCCGGTGGTCATGCTCTTTGCCAGGACCGCCGACGATCGGCTCGCCAAGCTGCTCAAGAAGCTGGACGAGGAACTGGAGGAGCACAAGGACGACAAGCTCTCGGGCTTCGTCAACATGATCGGCGACGATGAGGCGTCGCTGAAGAAGGCCGCGGCAGAGTTCGCCACGAAGCACGGCATCAAACGGATCGCGTTCGTGGTGCCGGAGGAGGCGAAGAACGGCCCCGAGGACTTCAAGATCGCTCCAGACGCCGACCTCACGGTCGTCTGCTACAAGGGGGGGACGGTCAAGGCGAACCATGCGTTCGCCAAGGGCGCCCTGTCCGACGAGAAGATCGACGCCGTGGTGAAGGCGTCGTGCAAGCTCGTCGAGTGAGTCGCCCGGGAGCCGATCCCGATCGAGGAATACGAGCGGCTCGGGCCGGTGCCCGGGCCGCTGTCGTTCCCGGCCCCTGGGAAACGTGACATGATCGGCCTGCTCCGCCTCATTCCCGCCCGCCTGTGGCGGCTGTTGATCACCCCCTATTCTCCGACGCCGACGACCGACTCCTTCATGGAGCGGGCCCAGAGACGCGAGGATTTGCGGGCGGAGGTGACTGTCGCCGTCCTGACCGCCGACGAGAGCCGGCGGCTGTTCGGCGTCGATCTGGCGCGGCGCGGCATCCAGCCGGTGTTCCTGCGGATCACGAACCGGGCGGCGGAGAGCGTTCGGCTCCAGCCCCTGAGTATCGACGCCGATTACTTCACGCCGCTAGAGGCGGCGGCGCTCAATCACTTCTCGATCGGCCGGCGGCTGTCGGCGTTCGGGGTGGTGGGCTGGCTTTTTTTGCCTCTTTTGGCGCTCGTGCCGCTGAAGCTTGTGACCGCCTACCTCGCCAATGGACGCATGGACGTGTTCTTCCGCGACCGTGGGTTTCGGCTCGGGCCGATCGGCCCGGAAGAAACGGCCGAGGGGTTCGTGTTCACGGGGCTCGACTTGGGCACGAAATCGGTGCACGTCAGGCTGGCGACGGTGGCCGACCTTGGCCGGGCGATCGCGGCGGGGGCAGAAGGGGACGTGGCCGACACCGAATTCGTGTTCACAGTGCCGGTGCCGGGCATCGCAGCCGATTATCATGGCCGAAACTTCGCCAGCATCTGTCCGGCAGCCACGGTGGTCCCCTGTACGCCGCCCGAGTTCATATCGCGGCTGGCGGGACTTCCGCCGGCAACCACGAACGCCGCGGGATCGCGGCACGGCGATCCAGTGAACCTCGTGGTAGTCGGTGATTTCGAGACGCTGCTCGGCTGCTTCGCGGCCCGCTGGGACGAGAGCGAGACGATCACGCTGGCCACGTGCTGGAAGACGGTGAAGGCGTTCCTCCTCGGCACCGACTACCGCTACTCGCCGGTCAGCCCGCTCTATCTCTTCAAGCGCGACCAGGACGTCGCACTGCAGCGGACGAGGAAGTCGATCAACGAGCGGCTGCACCTGCGGCTCTGGCTGGCTCCGCTGTCGTTCGAGGGTGTGCCGGTATGGGTGGGGCAGGTGAGCCGGGATATCGGCGTGCGGTTCACGACGCGGGCCTGGAACCTGACGACGCACCGCATCGATCCCGACGTGGATGAGTCACGGGACTACGTATTGGAGGATCTGCTTGCGGTCGGCCGAGTGCGGCTGGCAGGTTACGTGGAGGGTGTCGGGGCCTGTCCGCGGACCGACCCGCGTCGCAACCTCACGGGTGATCCGTACCACACCGACGGGAAGCGGGCTGTGATTCTCCTGGCGGCGAGCCGGGGCGGGTGACGCGTGGGTGCAAGACAGACGCGGAGGCCGCACGGACCCATGCGAAGACCGGGGCTGCGGGCGGGCTGCTGACGGCGATCTCCTGGCAGGCTATATTTCGGCGGTTAGGGCGGCGTAGCTCAGTTGGTTAGAGCACCGGCTTCATAAGCCGGGTGTCGCCGGTTCAAGTCCGGCCGCCGCTAGTGTAGCGTCTCACTCAGATGGGGCCTTATCGAGGGCCTTTCTCGCTCGAGCGATTTTTTCAAGGACGTCTTCCCCCCTCTTCGTCCACACGAAGGATGTTGGATTGGCATTGTGGTGGTCGACATGGCGCCGGATCGCATCGACCAACTGAGCAACGCTCTTGAACCCGCCGTTCCGAATTCGGTCGTGTGTCAGGTCCCGTCAGCGTCTTCAATCGCCCTGGATAGATCGCAGGTTTTTTTGCGTGCGATCCAGAGCCTGAATCTGGCTCTTCTCATCGCATGACAAGACCAGTGCGTGGTGAGGTGTGTTCAAGCACACTGCCGGGTGCATCCAATAGGTGACAGAATGGCTCCGGCGATTCGGGGTTGCCCATGCCCCGCTCGTCGGTCGTTCACTTCGGCCCTCCGGGCCTTCCAGGCCTTCGTTCACTCGATGCTGGCCGCATTTTCGGCAGACCAATCCGCCTGATGGCGGATCGGTGCCCTCCTTCACTTGCCAGCAACGCCGCCTCTCGGGACATGGCCAACCCCTCGCGGATGCATCGACGTCCGATGTCCTACCCCGAGCATGATGTAGTGACTACCAAGAAAGTCGGCCATCCCCCCTGACATTGCCGCTGGACCCGCGGACGAGGGGGGCGCTAGGCCGGCTATGACACAAAGTTGTTTGGGGGTGGCCGAACCTTTTCCGGTTTACGGCGTATACTTCCTCCAGCATCCGTCTCGATTCGGACACCCCACGTGGGAGTCCGGTCCAACCTGCACGAACAGGTGGTTTCGGCGACCGGCAACGGTTTCCGAGGATGTGCGCCGGGAGCGGTTCCCGGCGAATCACGACGCCCGAAGGAGCCACCCGATGCACCAAGGCCAGCTGTCATCCCGAGCCGGAAAGCCCGGCGACCGGCACCATCTCTGGAATAACAACGGCACGTTCTGGGTGCACTACACCCTCCACTTCGGTTTCCGCAAGCGGCGTATCCGGCGGTCCCTGAGGACCCGGTCAGTCGAAGAGGCGATCCGTCGCCGCGACGAGTTGTTCACGAGAATCGCCCGAGGCGGGGAATGGGTCGAGGAGCGAGGCGATGGGGGGCGGGCGAATGCCAGTCCTGCCTTACGCCGACGAACGACACTGCCCACCGACTCAGCCTGTCTTCGCCAAAAGCCGTCTGACTCCAGTTCCCCCAAAGGAGCATCCCCATGAGAGCAATTACTACTCCGGGCATTATATAGTTGACTTACGGGCTTTACCCCGCTATGAGCGGTGCATGGCACAAAAAGACGCTCGCTCGCTCTCGTCCGAAGCCCAGGAAGACCTTCGCCGCCGCGTGATCGAGGCGGTGCTGACCCACGGCATGAAGAAGGCTCACGCGGCACGAAACTTCGGCGTCTCGCGCCAAGCG
>JBKDUV010000243.1:0-4237 GCA_046339335.1 Planctomycetia bacterium
GAGCAGGACCGTGGCGAACGACGGTCGCGAGGCGAGGATGGCGACGATCCGCGGCCGCCCCGCACCCCGGTCACGATCGTAGGCGGCCACGATCGCCTTCGCGGCGGCCGCGTCGTCGCTGGCGGCGAGACCCTCGGCCGCGATCGCCGAAAACCGGCGATCCCCCGCCTGCCCGAGGAAGAGTTCGCGGACGTCGTCCTTCTGCCGCCCGAGTGTCTCGTGCGCCGCGCGGCGCAGGCCGGCGTCGGCCTGCTCGCAGAGCACGAGCCGGTGCAGGTCGTCGAGCGCCCGGCCGTCGCCGAACACCGCCGACAGGTCATGGACGATCGCCGCGACCGCCGTGTCGCCGCCACCGAGCCGCTCGACCACCGTGTTCCAGCCGGCCGGCTTCGGCGCCCGGCGCCAGCCGGCGAGCCCCGCGGCGATGCCCTCGAGCAGGTTCCGTTCGACGTCGCCGCCGGGGATCGCGGCGATGGTGGCCACCAGTCGGTCGAGGCCGACGGGCGCGGTGTCGACGAGGCCGGCGAGCCGCCGGGCGATGAGCCGCTGCGTCCGCGGCCAGCGGGCGGTCGTGGCGAGTTCCGCGGCGCGGAGCGGATCGCTGGCCACCGTGGGCAGCAGCCCGTACCAGACGAGCAACGGCAGGTTGTGGTCGGCGGCATCCTCGGGCCGGGCGAGGAGCGCCGCGGCGACTTGGGCGCGGTGCTCGAGCGGCAGTCTCTGGAGCGACGAGGCGACGGCGAGCCGCACGAGGCCGCTCGTGTCGGCGGCCGCGACGCGGCGCAGATCGGCCGTGACCCGCGGCGCGGCCGCGGCGATCCGGGTGGCTTCGGCCGGGGAGAGCCGGGCCGGGCCGAGCATGCCGTCGATCGGCCAGTCGTCGGTGAGCAGCCGCACGGCCCAGGCCCGGAGGTGCTCGTCGTCGTGGCCGAGCAGGTCGTGCAGCAGCGGCGGGTCGCAGCCGCCGCAGGCATGGAGCGTGAGCAGCGCCCGACAGGCGACCTGCGGCACGCCGGTCCGCACGAACCGCACGAGCATGTCCCTGGCCTCCGGCAGATCAGTCGCACCGGCCTTCGCGCGGCTGCGGGCGGCGAGGAGCAGCCGCGCCTGGCGCGGAAACCATTCGTTGGCATGCGTCACGAGATCGGCGAGTTGCACGCAGGTCATGCCGCGCAGGTCGGCGGCGGGGCGGGCCGCCGGCCGTCCGTGGGCGACGTGAAAGATCCGGCCGCTGGTGCGGTGCACGCCGGTGGACTCGTGGCATTCGCCGGTGTCGCTCCAGTCGATCGCCAGCACGGAGCCGTCGGGACCGTATGCCAGATCGATCCCTCGGAAGAACGGATCGGGTGAGGCGAGCAGATCAGTGCCGTGGCGGGCGACGTAGCCGCTCCCCTCGCGGACGAGAATCTCCTGGTTGGCCCTGCGGCCGTGGAAGTTCCAGGTGAAGAGCCGGTCGCGGTACTCGGCCGGCCAATTGTCGCCCAGGTAGATCATCATCCCGCTGTGGGCATGGCCGCCGCCGAGGTCGTTGGCGGCGCCGTCCCGCGACTTCTGCCAGCCGCCGCGGGCGTCGAAGTGCCAGTGGTCGGCGTGCATTTCGATCGGCTCGTAGACGTGGGGGTTGGGATCGAGCGTGCCGTGCCGCGGATAGCGGGCGCCGGGGATCATCTGCCAGAGGTGGCCGGTGACCGTGTTGATGAAGAAGCCGTCGCCGAAGGTGTTCCAGTCGTGCCCCCAGGGATTGGTGGTGCCGTGGCAGACGACCTCGAAGCGGCCGCCGTGGACCGCGTACCGCCAGATGCCGCCGTCGATCCGCACCCGGTCGTCCGTCGGCGTGCCCGGCGGGCCGACACGGCCGGGACAGGCGCCGCCGGCGCGGCCGTAGAGCCAGCCGTCGGGGCCGAACCGCAGTCCATTGGCGAAGTTGTGGTGCACGTCGGTGACGTCGAAGCCGTCGAGCACGACCCGGGGGGGACCGTCGGGAACGTCGTCGCCATCGGCGTCGGGGACGAACAGCAGCTGCGGCGGGCAGAGGAGCCAGACGCCGCCGTGGCCGATCTCGACGCTGGTCAGCTGGCGGAGGTCGTCGAGAAACACCTTCCGGTCGTCGGCCCGCCCGTCGCCGTCGGTGTCGGTGAAGATCAGGACCCGGTCGCGGAGCCGGCGGTCGAGGCGGACGGGAGCCTCGGCGTAGGTGTGGTTCTCGGCGATCCAGAGCCGGCCGCGCGGATCCCAGGCCATGGCGACGGGATTGAGGACGTCGGGCTCGGCCGCGAACACCGAGACGCGAAAACCGGCCGGCACCTTCATTCCCGCCGCTGCGTCGGCGGCCGGCAGCGGCCGGGCGGCCGCGTCACGCTCGCTGTCGAACGGCGTTGGAAACGGCTCCGCAGCCCGGCCGATGCACGCCGTCAGGGCACGCAGCAGCCCGATGGCGACGAGCAACGTGATGCCGGGCTGTGAACCGGAGCGAGACCGCATGATTCACCGCTGCTCCGTACCGGGGGCGAAACTGGCGGCGGTCCGCTGCCGAGTCAGAGCCAACTTCCAAGAAACGCGGCCAGCGTCACGGGCTTCAGGCCGGGAAATCTCGCGAAGTCGCGATCTTCGGTGAGCAGCGTCGTCGCACCATGCTCGAGGCAGACGGCCGCGATTTGCGCATCGAACACCAGATTGCCCTGCACCTGGGATGCCTCGATCAGATTGCGCAACAACCGCATGTAATGGTCGCCGGGCACGAGGAGCCGGGCGGAAGGGCTGGCGAGCAGCGAGTCCATCGAATCGACCGCGTCGCCAACCGGCGTGGGCGGATAGAAGAGCCGGTCGTGGGACCCCACACGGAGGAATTCGCCGACGCAAAACATGGGGATCGCCCACGCCTCGTCTCCCTCGGCCAAGAGCCGCACCGCCCGCAGGGCATCCGCATGGAACGCCGACTCCACGCGGTCGGCGTGGACGAGGATGTTGGTGTCGACGGCGATCACGACCGCCCTTCCATCCGCTCGAAGAGACGGTCACGATCCGACACGTCCACGCCCGGAAGCGTGCGGCCGCGATGCGTTTTCCATGCAAGGCGGTAGGGGGCGTCGGAGCAAGGTCGGCGGGCAAGCGCCGCGGCCAGTGCGTGCTCCACGAACGCCGTCAGGGTCGATCCTTTCTCCGCCGCCCGGCGCCGGGCGGCGGAGAGCAGCCGGTCGTCGATGTCGAGCGTTGTTCGCATGATTCACCTCACCATGCATCAATATGTATTGTGCATGCAGCAAAGTGTCAAGCGGGGGCCGGGGGGCAGTTCACTTCCCGTATTCGATCCCCTTGCGGCCGGCCTGTTCGCGGACGGTCTTCGCCACCTCGGCGTCGAAGGCGTCGGCCTTGCCTTCCGCCACCAGCCGGCGACGCTCGGCGGCCACGTGCTCGGCCCGCGCGGCGAGCAGTTTGTCGAGCCGCGCCTGGAGCCGCTTCCGCTCCGCCCGCTTCTCGGCGACGCTGGCCTCGCGCTGCTCCTGCGTCAGGTCGCGAAACTCCTCCGGCAGTTCGTCGGCCGGCAGGGTGGCGAGATCGACCTCGCGGCGCTCGATCGCGTCGAGGAGTTCGCCGCCCCCCTGCACCACCCGGCCGGTGGTGGCGTTGAAGGCGAGCCTGTCGGCTGCGGCCGCCGGGGCGGCCGCCTCGGCCGCCCGCTGCTTGTCATGCACCGCATTGCGGTCGGCCGCACGGCCGTAGGCGATGAGCGTGCCGCCGATGTCGCGGTTGAGCCGGGCGATCTCGTCGTCCTGCGGGGCGGCGATCTGCACCATGCCGCCGGTCTGCACGAGGGGTATGTACTTCCCCTCGGCGAGTTTCGCGATCTCCTGCCAGACGCGGGCCGTGTCGGCCTGCTCGCCGCACTGCACGGCGTTGATCACCAGGTCGCGTTTCACGGCCATCTGGCAGACCTCGGGATAGCGGACGTCCTGGTCGTAGTCCATGTGCGGCGGGGCGTCGCCGACCAGGAACACGATCTTGAGGACGTCCCGGTCGCCGCCTCGTCGCGGAGTTCCTGCGATTCGCCATGCAGCCGGATCTGGTCGAGCAGGTGGCCGACGCGCCGGACGGCCCACAGCCGTGGCAGAAACTCGCGGTCGGCGTCCTGCTCGGGAAAAGACCTGGTCAGCGTGAAGCGGCGCGGTTCCCCCGCCATCGTGCCGGTGAGCGTGAGCGTGGCCCGGCCGCTTCCCGTGTAGCGGCCGAGGACGACGAG
>JBKDUV010000244.1:0-8048 GCA_046339335.1 Planctomycetia bacterium
GCATCGCCCGACCCTCCCTTCGGGATCGGCACCAATGCGAAAAACCTTCGCGGCCGGAGGCCGCGACTCAAGCGGCATGGAGCCGCACGGTGTTCCCTTACGCCTTGCCCTCGCGATTCCAGTTCACGCTGAACCAAGACAATCCTTCATCGACAACGACGTGTCACTACCGTGATCGCCGCACGAACGCCCCTCGGTGGCTTCCTCTCCGCGCCGATCGTGCGTGTGCGCGACCTGTTTGTGGCCGCGCCTACGGCACCCCCGTGCTGCCCGCGGAAGGGGCTTCTGGCCTGCCTCGCTGCTGGTCGTACCCGCAACGAGACCGACCGCCCGGGGTGGCCTGCGGCGCGAGCGGCTGAATGCACGCCGCATTTCGCGTCTTGCTGGCTCGCTGTATGCTCTCCCGCAGTTCCGAGGGTGTTTCTTTCCGGCCAGTGATCGCCCATTCCCGCGACGGATTGCGGAGGCTCACAGGCTTCCAGCGGCTGCCGTGGCTGGTCGGCAGATGGACGTGTGTCGCCCTCGCCTCGACGTCCGCCCACCGAATTCCACCCATGCCTCTCGTCAGCCTCCGCAACGTGTCGCTCCGCTTCGGCGGCCCGCCGCTCCTCGACGACGTCACCTGCCATGTCGAAGCCGGTCAGCGGGTCGGCCTTCTCGGTCGCAACGGCGCCGGCAAGACGTCGCTCATGCGGCTGCTCGCCGGCGGCCTGCGGCCAGACGCAGGCACGGTCGAATCCGCACCCGGGACGACCGTCGCGGCCCTGCAGCAGGACGTGCCCACGAACCTCGCCGGCAGCGTCAGGGACATCGTTTCCACCGGGCTGCCCCTGGAGACGGCCGCCGACGCCGCCTGGCGGCAGGAGCAGGCCGTAGCGCAGATCCTCTCCCGGATGGAGCTCGACGCCACCGCCGGCGTCGCCGACCTGTCGGCGGGCCTGAAGCGCCGCGTGCTCCTCGCCCGGGCGCTGGTCGTCGCGCCCGACCTGCTCCTCCTCGATGCGCCCACCAACCATCTCGACATCGACGCGGTCGAGTGGCTGGAGGGATTTCTGCGGCGCTGGCGGGGCACGCTCATGTTCGTGACACACGACCGGACCTTCCTGCGCCGCATGGCCGACCGAATCCTGGAGATCGACCGCGGCCGGATCTTCGACTGGTCCTGCGACTACGACACGTTCCTCGTCCGCAAGGAGGAGGCGCTGGCCGCAGAGGAGCGGCAGAACGCCCTGTTCGACAAGAAGCTCGCCGCCGAGGAAGTCTGGATCCGCACCGGCATCAAGGCCCGGCGAACCCGCAACGAGGGGCGGGTCCGGGCCCTGGAGGCGATGCGCCGGGAACGCGGCGCCCGCCGCGACGCACCGGGCCGCGCGCAGCTCGCCATCCAGGAGGCGGACCGCAGCGGGGCGCTGGTGGCGGCCCTGGACAATGTGTCGTTCGTCCGCGGCAGGCGGCCCATCATCACGGGGTTTTCCACCACAGTGATGCGCGGCGACCGGATCGGCATCATCGGCGCAAACGGCTCGGGCAAAACGACGCTCCTCCGGCTCCTGCTCGGCCAGCTCGACCCAACGTCCGGCACCGTGCGGCGCGGCACCAACCTGAGAGTCGCCTTCTTCGACCAGCTTCGCGACCAACTCGACGACGAGAAGAGCGTGGCTGACAACGTGGCCGATGGCTACGAAACGGTGCAGATCGGCGGCCGGTCCCGGCACGTCGTCGGCTACCTGGAGGATTTCCTCTTCACACCCGAGCGAACGAGGACGGCGGTGAAGTTCCTCTCCGGCGGCGAGCGCAACCGGGTCCTGCTCGCCCGGCTGTTCGCCAAGCCGGCCAACCTGATCGTGCTCGACGAGCCGACCAACGACCTCGACGCGGAAACGCTCGAGATGCTCGAGGAGCGGCTCGTGGAATTCACCGGCACCGTGCTCGTGGTCAGCCACGACCGCACGTTTCTCGACAACGTGGTGACGAGCACGCTGGTGTTCGAGCCGGCGGCGGGGACCGGCGGGTGTCACCTGCATGAATACGTCGGCGGCTATGCCGACTGGCTGCGACAGCGCGGGCCCGCGCCGGCCGTGGCGGCCCCGCAGCCCGGCGATGCCAGGCCGCAGCGGCCGCCAGCCGGCACCGGCGCCACCCGCACGAAACGCTCCTTCAAGGAGCAACGTGAGATCGAGTCCCTGCCGGCGGTCATCGAGACCCTGGAGAGCGAGATCGCCGCGATCCATGCCGCGATGGCGGAGCCGGGCTATTTCAAGCAGCCGGGAGACGTGCTGGCCAGCGATCAGGCCCGGCTCCGCGATCTCGAGTCCCGCCTCGCGGAGGCCTTCGCCCGCTGGGAAACGCTGGAGGCGGCCGGCAGCTGACGGCCGCTATCGCGTGGCCACGAAAACCGTGTGCCAACTGCGGCCGGTTGGATGCGTCCGCGCCCTGACCACCTCCACGGCGAAGCCGGCCGCCGCGAGGCGGGCCGCGAACCGCCGATCGTCCCCCGCCGACCAGACGGCGAGCCGGCCACCGGGCCGCAGTGCCGCCCGGGCGGCACCCAGCCCCGTCGCCACGTACAAGCCGTCGTTGGCGGCAGCCGTCAGTCCGCGCGGCCCGTTGTCGACGTCAAGCAAGATGGAATCGAAACGCCCCCGGCTGTCGGCGAGTACAGCGGCCACGTCGCGGGCGACGATCTCCACCCGCGGGTCATCGATGACGTCGGCCGCCAGCCCGTATGCAGGGTCTCGGTTCCAGGCGATCACGGCCGGCACCAATTCGGCGACCACGACAGCCGCGTCAGCAGCGACGTGCCGGAGCGTCTCGCGGAGGGTGAACCCGAATCCGAGGCCGCCGACGAGCACCGCCGCCTGCCGGCGGTCACGGAGGCCGGCGCAGCCGATTTCCGCGAGCCGTTCCTCGGAATGATGCTGCCGAGTCGACATCAGTTCCACGCCGGCGGCCCGGATCGAGAGCGTGCCGTCGTGCTCGTGGAGCGTGAGCGGTGTGCCGTCTGGCGTGGTCGCCCTGTCGACGAGTCTGGTGGGCTTCATGGATGGGCGGCAGGGGAACGGAAACCACGATCCGGGACCGGCGCCCGGGGCCTGCGTGGGCCAGGGACGGGCAGTATGGGGCCGCGACCCAGGCGTCGCCAGGTGCCGACACCGCCGCGGGCACGCGCACCACCCGTCAGGACGTCGGATATACTGCATTCCGATCCGAACGCGTGTCGCGGTGTTTTCCAGACGCTTCGCAGATATTCAACGGGCCTTGTCCGAGGAAGGAATGAACTCGCGAATTCTGCTGGCGGTTCACTGTGCGATGGCCGTGCTCTTCGGTCTGGCAGGAGAGGCCAGCGGCCAGAAGCCGCTCAAGCGGCCAGCCGGGCCGAAGCGGTTCGTCGATGCCTGGTCGAATCCGAACGTGCCCACCGAACTCGTGCTGCGCGGCGACGGGGCCTTCGCCCAGGTCCGTCGTGACGGCACTGTCGGCGCGGACGGCATGTGGCAGGTCACTGGTGCAACCACGGTCACGCTTTTCACGCCAGCGTCCAGAGCGACCTGTCAAGCGACACTCGTGAACGACAGTTTGATCGTTCTTCAGCACTTCCTCCCGGATGGCGGCAGCGAAGGCGACGGCACGGTGCTGTTCCGAAAAGGATATGACTGGTCGGGAAAGAACGCCAACAAGGTGGTCGCCGACAAGAAAGCCAATGCGCTCATCGCCGGAAAATGGTCACACCCCAACTCGCAGCGAATTTTCGCGGCCGACAATCAGGGGGAGTGGATCGAAACCCGCAAGAACGGTGGCGAGCCGATCGCCGGCACGTGGTCGGCCTGCGACGACGGCACCTTTTGGGTCGAATATTCGCATGGAGGCAAGATGCGGGCCTGGGCATCTGCTGACGGAAGGCTCGCCTTGCAGGCGTTCAGCGGTGCCACCGGGGAAATGATCGACGACGGGATGACCGTCGTCCGAACGAAGTGACTGTCGCGGGCGGATCCCCGATGGATCGCAGCATATGAAATCGTGTTCGGGAATAATCGCCGGCAGACTGCCGAAAAGAACCGGGAGTGGTCGCCGCCGGCCGGCAGCGCCTCACAGACGGTCCGGGCGGGTGAGGTCCGGCGGCCCTGGCTTCCTGCACGGGTTACGCGACGTGGTGCGAACTGACCGAGTCTCTACGGTCCTGCTGCTCTGCATGGTCGAGGCGACTGTCTTCCTGCAGCCGTGCCTCGCCCAGCAGCCACCGCGACGGGAAGGTCTCGGATCGCTTCTTGACAAGCCGTCCACGACGCAGGCGCCGCATCCGACGCCCCCTCCCCGCATGACGCCTCCACCGGCGGCCCAAACGCCCGAGACGGGAAAAAAACTCCCCCGACCGGACGATGCGGCGCTTCGCGAGGCTGTGGATCTCGTGCAGCAAGCCTACGGTGACGACCTGCGCAAGGATGCTGCGAAGGCCGTCGACGTGCTGCTCAAGGCGGCGGCAGAAACGTCCGACACCGCCCGCCGGTACGCCCTGCTGAGCGTCGCGGAACAGGGTGCGATCGATGCCGGCGATGCCAACCTGGCCATGCAGGTCGTCGGCCAGCGGACCTCGCTCTACGACGAGGACAAGATGCGGGCCCGGCACAGCGCGTTCCTGAAGGTGAAAAAAGCGGTGAAGAAACCCGACGTCGCGCTGTTCTCGTTCGCCACCGCGATCGCGACGGAGGCTGCGGACGCCGAGGAATACGACCTCGCCGACGGTGCGGCCGACAGCGCTCTTGAAATCGCCTTCGCGATCGATCGCGACGAGAAGCGGGCCCTTGCCGAATACAAGAGAATTCGGCAGCCCGACAACCCGCCGCCGGAAGCGACCGCGAAGGGGCTGATCGCGGATGCAAAGCACCTGCAAAAAAGCATCCAGGAAAGCCGCCGCGAGACCTCCGAATTCAAGGCGGCGGAACAACGGCTCCTGGCAAATCCCAGCGACGCCGAGGCCGCCCGCCGGGTCGGCGAGCACCTGTGCTTCGTCAAGCGGCAGTGGAATCGCGGACTCAAGTATCTCGCCCGCGCCGGGAGCGAGCAGTTGCGCGTTCTCGCCTCTCAGGAACTGGCCATCACGGATGACGCGCCTGCCGACCCCGGAACCCGTTTTCGGCTCGCCGGTGGCTGGTGGCGACTGGCGGATGCCGGAGGCCTTCCATCGCTGCATTCCGCGGCCATCCGGGCCCATGCGGCCGAGATCTACGCCGCCGTCATGCCACAGCTCGTGGATCCCACGGAGAGGGCCCTGGCGAGAAAGCGGTCCGGCAGCGATTAAGCTCTGTCAGAAAACTCCGCTCGGCCGTCCGGCTGGTCTTTTCACCGGTTCTTCATCGGCTTCGTCCGCCTCGTCGCCTCGATACGGCTCGGCTCAGCCGCGTCGATCCGTACGGAAATCCGCGCCCGCAGCCGCTCCAGTCAGCCTGAAGACGGAATCTGGCCTTGGGCCAGACTTGCCGATTCACGGGCCCGCGAGTCGAATCGGCGGCATGGGTCAGAAGTTTCGCCGCCGTGCTGCTCCTGTCGCAATGCCGCCCCGGACCTTTCTCATCCTCTGTCTGGCGGTGGCGACGTTCGTGCTGCCGCTGGTGCTCGGACGGCTTCGCGAACGGGCTTCACCCACGGCCGCCTGGCGGGTGTTGACAGTCCATGACGGGGATACGGTTTCCTGCCTGTCGCCCGATGGCAGGACGCACCGCATCAGGCTCGTCGGCATCGACGCGCCGGAATTCGGCCAGCCGTTCGGACGCCGCGCGGCCGACGTGCTGACAGGCAAACTGGAGGGGCGGACGGTGTCCGTGGAAGACCGGGGGATCGATCAGCACGGTCGCCTGCTCGGCCGAATCTACGCCGATGGCCGGGACATCAACCTGGAAATGGTCGCCGATGGCTGGGCATGGACCTTCGGCTTTTCCCCGGAGGATGCCTACCTCGCCGCCGAAGCGACGGCGCGGGAAAACCGCCGTGGCCTCTGGTTCGATGCCCGCCCGATGTCGCCGGCGGACTGGCGGGCGCTGCACCCGCGGCCGCGTTGATCGCCAATGCAGCCTGCCGCCGCCGCCCTTCCCCGGTCCTTCCGATCCTGCCGTCGGTGGTTTAGGGTGTGATGCATGATCGGCACGCGGGACATCGTCATCACGGGGCTCGGGGTTGTCAGCCCGATCGGCATCGGCTCCGAGCCCGTCTGGGAGTCGCTGGCGGCGGGCAGCAGCGGCGTGCGGCTCATCGACCTCTTCGACGCCAGCGAGTTGCGCGTGAGGTTCGGCGGCCAGGTGTCCGACTTCGATCCCCGGCACTACGTCAGGCCGCGAAAGAGCCTGAAGGTCATGAGCCGCGAGATCCAGATGGGGTTCGCCGCCGCCGATCTCGCCATGGCCGACGCCGGTCTCACCGCCGGCAGTTTCACGCCGGAACGGTGCG
The DNA here is from genome assembly GCA_046339335.1 of Planctomycetia bacterium. Classification (GTDB taxonomy): domain Bacteria; phylum Planctomycetota; class Planctomycetia; order Pirellulales; family UBA1268; genus QWPN01. The sequence goes on from JBKDUV010000244.1 coordinate 6,439, forward strand.
GGGTCGTGTTCGGCGGCGACATGATTTACGCCGACCTCGAGGATCTGGATCAGGCCTACCGGCGGTCGATCGCCGACGGCCGGTTCTCGTTTCCGCTCTGGTCGGAGGCAATCCACGAGGAGTTGCATCCGCTCTGGCTGCTCAAGCATCTCCCCAACATGACCGCCTCGCACGTGGCGATCGCGCACGATGCCCGCGGCCCGAACAACTCCATCGTGCTCGGTGACGTGTCCGGCCTGCTCGCCGTCGCCGAAGCCGCCAGCGTCATTGAACGGGGCTGGGCCGACATCATGCTGGCGGGAGGCAGCGGCTGTCGCCTGCATCCCACCGCGCTCGTGGCCCGGGGCGACGCGTTGCTCTCCCATCGAGCCGACGACTGCCGGCGGGCCTGTCGCCCCTTTGATCGCGGTCGCGATGGTCTCGTCAACGGTGAGGGAGCCGGCGTCGTGGTGCTGGAGTCGCGGGCGCACGCCGAACGCCGCGGTGCCCGGATGCGCGGCCGGTTTCTCGGCGGCGCCGCCCGGTGCGAATCGGTCGGCCGGACGGGGGGACTCAGCGGCCGGTCGTTGCAGCTGGCCATCCGGGCGGCATGCAGCAGCGCCGGTCTCGAGCCGGGCGGGATCGGGCACGTCAACGCCCATGGGGTGGGCACCATCGACATGGATCGGCTCGAGGCGAGGGCGATAGCGGCCGAACTCGGCGACGTACCCGTCACCGCACCGAAGAGTTTCTTCGGTCATCTCGGTGCCGGCGGGGGCGTGGTCGAGTTGATGGTCAGCCTGCTGGGCCTGGAGCGCGGGCTCGTGCCGTTCACCATCAACCATGAAGATCCCGACCCGGACTGCCCTGTGAACGTCGTCCGCGGGACGCCACTGCCCGGCCGGCCGCCGACGGCCATGGCGGTCAACATCTGCTCGACGGGCCAGGCCGTCGCGGTCGTCGTGGGGAGGGCCGAATGACCGCGGCCTGGGGCCGCGGTCACGGGACGGGGCGCCGGCGGCTCACCACGATCCGTTGAAACCGAACGACAGGCCGTTGTAGAACGTCTGCCCACCGGCATCGAGCGCCCGCGTGTCTCGTTGGTCGAGGTTGAACTGCCGGGTGGCAGTGGCGATGCCCGCCACCCAGAGGAAGTCATAGCCGATCTGGACCGCGAAGTTGGGCGAAATGTTCCAGCCGGCCATCAGCGTCAGGTCGCCGATGAAGCCGGGTGCAGTCCGGGTGCCATCGGCCGTGAAATTGATCGTCGCCGGCGTGGCCGCCGTGTTGACGCCGACGGCCGTCTGGTGCGTGCTCACGAACGACATGGCCGGAGCGGCCCGGCCCCGCAAACCCCAGTAAAAGAACTCGTTTTGGCTGATCAGCTCGCCGCCGATGTTCAGGCCGAACAGCCAGTTGGCGGTGTTGATCGTGTACGTGCCGCCGAACGTCGTGGGGGCGACGCCCGCTTGGCTCGTCTGGAACCGGAAATCCTCGTTCACGGTGGCCAGCCGCGGGCCGATGATCAGTGCCGGCAGCCAGCCACGCTCGGCATGCCGCGACCAGTTTCCCCCCGGTGACATCACCAACTGATCCCGGCCGAGCCGACGCCGCAACTTATAGTCCAACTC
>JBKDUV010000245.1:0-4025 GCA_046339335.1 Planctomycetia bacterium
GACCTGCGAGGACGTGCTCAACATCGCCGACCGCATCGAGCCCGACGGCGTCATCGTCCAGCTCGGCGGCCAGACGCCCCTGAACCTGGCCCGGGCCCTGCATGCCGCCGGCCTGCCGATCATCGGCACGAGCGTGGACACGATCGAGACCGCCGAGGACCGGGAGATCTTCAAGGCCACCATGCAGCGGATCGGCCTGGAGACCTGCCGGGGCCGGATCGTGAAGAGTCTGGCGGAGGCCCGCGAGGTGCTCGCCGAGATCGGCCTGCCGGCCGTCATCCGCCCAAGCTTTACGCTCGGCGGCTCGGGATCGGGGATCGCCTGGAACCGCGAAGAGTTCGACACGAAGGTGCAGCGCGGACTCGACCTCTCTCCCGTGAGCGAGGTGCTGGTCGAGGAGTCGATCCTCGGCTGGAAGGAATACGAGATGGAGGTGATGCGCGACGCCGACGACAACGCCGTCGTGATCTGCTCCATCGAGAACTTCGACCCCTGCGGCGTGCACACGGGCGACTCGATCACCGTCGCCCCGGCGATGACGCTCACCGACCGGCAGTACCAACGGATGCGCGACGCCAGCTTCGCCGTGATCCGGGCGATCGGCGTCGAGACCGGCGGCTCCAACATCCAGTTCGCCGTCCACCCGCAGACGGGCCGGATGATCGTCATCGAGATGAACCCGCGGGTCAGCCGCTCGTCCGCCCTGGCCAGCAAGGCGACCGGCTTCCCGATCGCCAAGATCGCCCCCAAGCAGGCAATCGGCTGGCGGCTCCACGAGCTGCCCAACGACATCACGCGGAAGACGAAGGCCTGCTTCGAGCCGTCGATCGACTACGTCGTCGTCAAGGTGCCGCGGTTCGCCTTCGAAAAGTTTCCCGAAGCCGACTCGCGGCTGACCACGCAGATGAAGAGCGTGGGCGAGACGATGGCCATCGGCCGGACGTTCAAGGAAGCCTTTCAGAAGGCGCTCCGCGGGCTGGAGGTCGGGGCCTTCGGTTTCGGCTCCGACGGCAAGGACCTGTGGGGCACGCCTGCGGAGCCGTCGCTCGACGACATCAAGGCCCGCGTCTCCACGCCGGACCCCGACCGGGTGTGGTACCTGCGGTATGCGCTCAAGGCGGGGCTGACGGTCGCCGAACTGCACGCGGCGACCGCCATCGACCCCTGGTTCCTCGACCAATTGGCGCAGCTCGTCGAGATCGAAAGCCTGCTGCGCACGGTCGGGTCGCTGGGTGCGGTCGACGACGGCACGCTCCGGCTCGCCAAGCAGGCCGGCTTTTCCGACCGGCAACTGGCGGTGCTCCTCGGTTCGAGCGAGTTCGAGGTCCGGGCGGAGCGGAAGCGGCGCGGAATCGTGGCCACGTTCAAGGCGGTCGACACCTGCGCCGCCGAGTTCGAGGCCTTGACACCCTACTACTACTCGACCTGGGAGGACGAGGACGAGGTCCGCCCCAAGGAGCCGGGGCGGAAACGCGTCATGATCCTCGGCGGCGGTCCCAACCGGATCGGGCAGGGGATCGAGTTCGACTATTGCTGCTGTCACGCCAGCTTCGCACTCCGTGAGCTGGGCATCGAGAGCGTGATGGTCAACTCCAACCCGGAGACGGTGAGCACCGACTACGACACCAGCGACATGCTGTTCTTCGAGCCGCTGACCTGCGAGGACGTCCTCAACATCGCCGACCGGATCGAGCCCGACGGCGTCATCGTCCAGCTCGGCGGCCAGACGCCGCTGAACCTCGCCCGGGCGCTGCACGCCGCCGGCCTGCCGATCATCGGCACGAGCGTCGACACGATCGAGACCGCCGAGGACCGGGAGAAGTTCCGCGACCTGCTCGACCGCCTGGCGCTCAAGCAGCCGGCCAGCGGCATCGCGCGGACGCTGGAGCAGGCCAGGCGCGAGGTGGCCCGGATCGGCTACCCGAGCCTCGTGCGGCCGAGCTTCGTGCTCGGCGGCCGGGCGATGGAGATCTGCTACGACCAGGTGCAGTTCGAACGCTACGTGGCCGAGGCCTTCGTCGTGGCCCAGGGACAGCCGGTGCTCATCGACCGGTTCCTGGAGGATGCGATCGAGGTCGACGTCGACTGCATCGCGGACGGCAAGGACGTGATCGTGGCGGGCGTCATGGAGCACATCGAGGAGGCGGGCGTGCATTCCGGCGACTCGGCCTGCTGCATCCCGCCCCACAGCCTGTCGGCGGAGATGATCGCGGAGATCAAGCGGGCGGCGACGGGGCTGGCGCGGAACCTGGGGGTCGTCGGATTGATGAACGTCCAGTTCGCCGTCAAGAAGGAGACCGACGCCGGTGGCTTGAGCGGCCAGTCGCTGTACGTGATCGAGGTCAATCCGCGGGCCAGCCGTACCGTCCCCTTCGTCGCCAAGGCGACGGGGCTGCCGGTGGCGAAGGTGGCGGTGAAGGCGATGGCGGGCGTGGGGCTGGCGGAGCAGGGGATCGACGCCGATCCCGTGCCGGCCCACGTGAGCGTCAAGGAGAGCGTGTTCCCGTTCGTGAAGTTCGCCGGCGTCGACATCGCGCTCGGCCCGGAGATGCGCAGCACCGGCGAGGTGATGGGCGTGAGCGACACGTTCGCGATCGCCTTCGCCAAGAGCCAGATCGCCGCCGGGATCGTGCTCCCCGAGAAGGGGCGGATCTTCGTCTCGGTGGCAAGTCCGCAGGCGAAGCAGTACATGGTGAACGTCGCCCGGCGGCTGGTGGCGCTCGGTTTCGAGCTGATCGCGACCGCCGGCACGGCGCGGGAACTGGCCGCGGCGGGGATTCCCGTCGAGGTGGTGAAGAAGCTCCAGGAGGGGCATCCGAACCTCATCGACCACCTCATCGACGGCCGCGTGCAGCTGATCTTCAATACCCCCCGCGGCAAGGGTGCCCGGACCGACGAGGGGCGGATCCGGGCGGCGAGCGTGCTCTACGGCGTGCCCTGCATCACCACGCTGCCGGCGGCGGAGGCATGCGTCCGCGCGATGGAAGGGCTGCGGTCGGAGCCGCTCTCCGTGCAGCCGATCCAGGACCGGTTTCCGGCCGCCGTGGCGGCCGCGGCCGCCCGCTGACGCGGAACTCCGCGGGCCGCGTGATCCGCTGGTTCAGGCTCACTCACCTGCTCGACGCCGCTGCCTCAGCCGACATGCTCGCCTGGGAGAACAGCGGGCCGTCGTGCCGTGCCAACGCCTCGGCCGCCTCGTCCGAGACCGCGGTCAGGCTGAGGAGGAACACCTGGCCATTTTGCCGGGCCAATGCTTTGGCCTGCTCCACGGTCAGCGTCTTGATCTCGTTCGGTTTGGCCGGCAACCCATCGGCTTCAGCCACGAGACCATACAGTGCCACTGCCACGATCCACGCCACGCAGCGCACGGCATCTTCTCCGGTGAGTGGGCGGGGCCGGCCGGCGCACTGCCGCCGACCATCGGCAGCGTCGAAAACTCGACGCATCACGAACCAAAACCGAAGTCCGGGTCACGATTCGAACTTGTGACCCGCATCGTATCTGGGTAGTGGTCGAACCAACTGAACGAGAAGATAGCCCGGTCAATGGCACTTCAGCCAGCATGTTCGCAGCCATGTTCGCAGCTGATGGGCGGCTGGTGAGGCGTTTCCCGGCACCCAATCGGCGGCACCCGGAACGGCTGCCCTCCCCCCTGCAGTAGCGTTTTTCTGGCGTCAACGCGGACTCTCTTCGAGTCCTGCCGCCTGGCGGCCTCGTGGATTCCGCGCGTCGGGCTGGGCGCGACGTGTCATGTGAGCGCGGCTTTTCGCGTGTGTCGCAGCAGCCTCCGGTGCCGTGACCGTCACCCCCAAGCCCGGCGGTCACGTCCTCGCGCCGCTTGCCGATATTCCCTTTTGGTCCATCGGGCTTTTCCGTGGGTCGGGGGTGTCCCTGCCATGTCACCGGCCGCTCTCTGCGGGCCTCCGGCCCTCCGTTCACTGCATGTCCGCCGCGCTTCGGCATCCATGCCTGCGCTTGCTTCCCCAGCCCGGCGACATGGCAGGAACACCCCCTTCTTGGCTCCT
>JBKDUV010000246.1:0-6445 GCA_046339335.1 Planctomycetia bacterium
TCTCGCGCCAGCGATCGCGTGACTCTGCAACCGGAGGATCGCCACGGCCAACGCATGTGTCATGGCGGCACGCAACTCGGACCCGCAACGCCGAGGCCTATTCGGTAAGCGTTTTTACCCACAAATTCTGCTGAGGAACCAAAGAAAAAAGTGCCAGCCACCAAATCTGGGTAATCTGGCGACTTGCCCATTTTTGGTGGCTGGCACCATTTGCCCCTGTGGGCAACCCCGAACCGTCGGAGCGTTCTGTCAACGATTGGATGCCCCCGGTAGTGGCTGGCCGGCACCTCGGGCCTCCGCTCAGGGCTGCGGCGCGACCGCCTTCTGCACCGCGGCCGCGTTCGGCATCCCCTTGATCGCCTCGGCGATGATGCCCCGATCGGCGTCATTCCGAGCCGCCGCCAACGCCATGCGGCACATCTCGATTCGTTCGGCCTCGTCGGCGGCAAGTTGCCGGGCGATTCTCAGATAGCCCTTGATGGACCGATCGCGATACCTGCCCTCCGGCAGCGACTTGACGAGTTCCAGAAGCACCGGCGCGGCATCAGCCGTTTGCCACTTGCCCAAGAGCCGCGTCCCGGCGTCCAGCAGCGGTTCCTGATCGGCGGTTCGTGCCGCCGCCGCCACGGCGGCCAGGGCCCGCTTGCCCCCGACCTCGCCGACGATGTCGAGCAGGGCGAGCCGCGTCGAGGGTGCCGCACCACCGGCTGCGGCCTCCAGTGCCTGCACGCAGGCATCCCGATCAGGCATCCGCACGCAGGCCGTCCGCAGGGCCACGCGGGCCGCCGGCGCGTCGTCGCCCTCCATACTGCGAGCGACGAGAATGCCCAGCCGATCAAGATCGACGGTCTCGCCGAGCGCGACGACCGCAGCGGCCTGCACGCTTTTCTCGGGACACGTCAGCGCGGCAAGCACCTCGGGCAGGGCGGACGCTATGCGGCGCCGGGCGACGACATCGAGGAGCGTCGCGAGGGTCGGCGGAACGGCGGTCGCAAGCCGACCGCGAATCGCCTCGTCCACCCCGCCGGTCGGAAGGTCGGCGATCGCGGCCCGAGCCGCCGCGGCCAGATCGGCATCGGCATCGGCGGCCACGTCGAGGAGCACAGGCAGGCTGTCGTCGTCGCCGATGCGTCCCAGCGCCCGCGTTGCCGCCAGGCGGGCAGGTCGCTCGGCATCATGCCGTGCCACAAGCTCCGCCAGGGCCTTTCGCGCCGGTGGACCTGCACGATCGGCGAGGGCCTCGACGAACAGCGTTGCTCGGTCGGGGGCAGAACCGATCTCCGCGATCAGGGCGGCATCGACCTCGGGCGCCGCGAGTTCGCGGGCCACGGACAGCCCGAACGCGAACATGCGCCGGTCTGGCGACCGCAAAAGTTCGATCAGCCGGGGCACGCCCGCGGCGCCACGGGCGAGAATCGCCCCACGGGTCGCCTCACCGATCCGCTGCGGCGACACGTCGGCCTTGCAGACGGCGTCACAGAGCAGGGCCGCATCGGCCCCGCGGCCGGCGGCCAGCAACCGCTCGGCAACCACGACGCAGGCCTCGGCCGCCGCATCACGCACGGCCGGCAGCGACGACGCGAGTGCCGGCCGCAGGGCCGCCAGCGCCGCCGGATCGCCGATCCGACCGAGCGCGATCGCCGCCGCCGACACCACGACCGGATCGGAATCGGCGAGCCGGGCAGCGAGCAGGCCGATGGCCCTGGCATCGCGTCGCACGCCGAGGGAGTTGACCACGCCCACGAGCAGTCGCCCCTGAAGCCGCCCGACGGCATCCCGCAGGGCCGCGTCGCAGGCCGGATCGGGAATCGCCTCGAGCGCGATCCGGGCCCACGAGGCCAGTTTGTCGTCGCCGAGCAGTGTGGCGAGGTCGGCCACGGCATCGGCCGAGCCGTGGATCGCCAGTTCTTTGCAGGCGATCGCCTTCTCCCCCACGGGGGCGGACCGCAGACGGGCGATCAGCTCCCGTTCCTTCTCGGTGCGGCCGTCGCCGGCATCGACGCCGGCGCACCACGCGGCCATCACGACGACGAACAGGACGTGGGCCCGAATCATGCGGATCATCGGCATCTCACATTCTCCATGGTTCGCGGCAGGCCTCCGACAGGAGCCGGTCGGCCTCGTCGTCCCCCACGAAGCGGTTGGCGACGGTGTCATACTTCACGGGCCGATCAAGGGCGATCGCCACGTTGGCCGCATGGCAGGCGATGTGGGCGTTGCAGGCGGCTTCGGCGTTGCCCTTCGGCTTGGCCCGCGTCTTGACGCAGTCGAGGAACTCGCGGACGTGGAACGTGGCTGGATAGCCGCCGATCTCGGCCACGGTGCGGCCGGCGAGCAGGGCGGGAGAGGAGAGCGCGAGCTTGCCGCTGTCGCCCGTTTCCACCCAGCCGGTCTCCCCCTCGAAGCGAACGGGGCATGATCCGAGCGGAATCCAGCCCTTTTCCCGAAACACGAGTTCACAGCCGTCGTCGTAGCGGGCCACGAGTTCGCCGTCCCGTGGCGGCGCGTATTCGACCGGCGGCGGCCGGTCGTCCACCGCCCACTGGCAGAGATCGACGCAATGCGAGCCCCACTCCAGCACGCCGCCGCCAACGAGCCCGCCTCCTTTCTCGAAGTTGAATCCGTCGAGCAACTTGGCATTGAACGGCCGCCAGGCGGCGGGGCCGAGGTACATGTCCCAGTCCACCTTCGCCGGATCCGGCGCCGGCTCGGCGGGCAGCCAGCCGCTCATCGCCGCTTTCATGCCGGCGGGATGAGCGTAGACCCTCTTGAGCTTGCCGAGCCGCCCCGTGCGGGCAAGCTCGCAGGCAAAGGCGAAGTGCGGCAGATTCCGCCGCTGGGTGCCGGCCTGAAACACACGCCCCGTGCGTCGGACGATGTCCCGCAGGGTCAGGCTCTGGGCGATGTTCTTCGTGCAGGGCTTCTCGCAGTACAGATCCTTGCCGGCCCGGGCCGCGAAAGCCGCCACCGTGCCGTGCCAATTCGGCCCCGTGGCGATCAGCACCGCGTCGATGTCCCGCAGGTCGAGAAGCTCGCGAAAATCCCGGTGCATCGTGCAGCGTTCGTCGCCGTACCGCGCATCGACCTTCTTTTTCATCTGCGCCCGCCGGTCTTCCTTGACGTCGCAGACGGCGGCGAAGCGGACGTCGGCCTGCTCGAGGAAGCAGCCAAGATCGTATTCGCCACGCCGGCCGAGCCCGATCCCGCCGACGACGATGCGTTCGCTCGGCGCCGCGGTGCCGTCGAGACCGAGGGCGGACCCGGGGATCACGACGGGGGCGATGGCAGCGGCCGAGCCGACCGCGATGAACCTGCGCCTCGCCAACACGCGGACTGCCATCGGGCTGACCTCCTCTGCGGGTGCGGACGGACACGCATCTCGGAACGGTCCGGTCACGGGAAGGTACCCGAGCAGCGCCCCGCGTCGCAACGGCCGGGGCGAAACCAGTCGGCGTTAGCGGTGCAGACGACGGTAGATGCCGCGGACAAGGGCCGTCGTGGCCTGCGGCGCGAGCCGCTTGAGCCGCCACAGCCAGCGGGCCTGGAGGCCGACGACGACGTACCGGCGATTGACGTGCAGCGCATGGAGCACGTGGCCGGCGACGCGGCGCGAGTCCCAGCGGGCGGCCGCCATGCGCCGCCGGGCCTCCCGCTCCTCGGACCGCGCGGTGAAATGCCAGGTGTCGAGCAGCCCCGAGCGAAAGAAGCCGGGACAAACGACGGTCACTCCCGGCCGGCGCGGCGGGCATTCGGCGGCAATCGCCTCCGACAGCGCCACCACGCCCGCCTTGCTCGCCGCGTAGGCGGCCATGGACGGCGGCGCCAGGATCGCCGCGATCGAAGCGACATTCACCAGGTGCGAGCGGCGCGGGTGCTCGCGCAGCCAGGGGAGAAACGTCTCGCAGCCGAGGGCCGTGCCGAGAAGATTGGTGTCGAGGACGCGGCGCCACTGGGCTTCCGGCAGGCTCCCTACTTCACCGGTCGCGCCGACGCCGGCCGCGTTGACGAGCAGTTCCAGACCGGGCCACTCGCCACGGAGCCGATCGTGGAGCGAACGCCAGCCCGCCGCATCGCGGACGTCGAGGCCGATGGCGAGGGGCGGCTGCGCTCCTGCACGCCAGGCTGGATCAGCATCGACGTCGAGCAGGGAGTGCGGGAGGTCGACGCAGGCCACTCGCCATCCGGACCGGAGCAGACCGAGGGCGATCTCGCGGCCCAGGCCGCTGCCCGCACCCGTGACGACTGCCGAGCCGGCAGCAAGCGGGCCCGGTTCAGGAGGGCGGGAGGAAAGCACGGGCGGAAAAGCGAGGGTGACGGGACTCGAACCCGCGGCCTCCAACGTGACAGGCTGGCGCTCTAACCAACTGAGCTACACCCCCGTGATCCGTTCGCACGGAGCCGGGTGCTTCCTCGCGAGAGAATCAAGCATAGCCCCGACCAGCACGGGACACCAGAGGGTGACTGCGTGGCGGGCGGAAGGCGAGATCCGCCCGTGAGGATTCCGCCACACGGCGGACATCCGCGACTACAAGACGCCGCGGTCGGGTGCGAAGCCCTTGCGCTCGGCGGTCTCGAAATCCTGCGCCGCCTGGGCGGCCAGGCCAACGGCCCGACAGGCGAGCGCCCGATGCTGGTGGATCACGGCCAAGGCATGCTCCACGGGCCGCAGCCGCCAGCGGACGACCGCCGGATCGACACCTTCACCCCCGACTTCGGCCAGCACCTTGGTCCGAGTCTGTTGCGTGCCGACGATCGCCCGGTTCAGATCGTCGATCGCCTCGTGGTGGCGGCCGAGGAGGTGCAGGATGAAGCCCCGCGTGTCGAGAAATTCGGGGGTCTCCGCCCCCCCTCCCGACATGGCCTTTTCGATGTCGGCCAGCGCGGCCGGCAGTTCGCGGCCGACGAGGGCCCTGATGTAGGCGCGATGGTTGAGGGCTTCGGGGCTCTTGTCCCCGTCCATCGCCACCGCCGCCTCGGCGTCAGCGAGCGCAGCGTCGGCATCGCCGGCCACCACATGGGCGACCGCCCGCGCCCGCAACGGGGCGGACGACGTGGGCACGAGGAGGGCCGCCGCCGTCGCATCGGCGATCGCCCCCCGGGTGTCTCGATTCTGTAGTCGCAGCGTCGATCGCCAGCAGAGGAGCTGCTGCTGGACGTCGGGCGCATCCTTCACCCACGAAACGGCGCGGCCAACCGGGCGGGCGGCCGCGCCGACGTCTGCCCGACCCTCGGCGATGATCGCCTGCCTGACGGCACCGTCGACGATGACCTGACGCACCCAGGGCAACACGTGGGGCACCAGCAGCACCGGCACGACGCCGAACAGCAGCACGAAGAGAAGAAAATAGCGGGGCCAGCGGGGCGGACCGGCAGGTTCCTCGCCGTCGACGTCGAATCCGAACCCGGCGCGCTCGCCGCGCGTCGCTCGGGGCCGGACGGCAGACGTCTCGAACTCCTTCGGAATCGGAAACCCAAGCCTGTCGTACTGCATCCCGACATTCCCGCCGCCGGCCGCCTCTGTCCCAAGGCATTATGATAGCCAGGAACGATGATAGCCAGGAACGGCCTCGACGGTCGATGGACCGGTCGGGCGGTTCGATCAGCGACGAATCATGCATCGCGCGGGAAAGACCCGGTCGCATCGCAGATTTGACCATCCTGGGGCCGCGGCGTAACCTCCTCCCCACGGGTTACCCAGGGAGGTTCACGCGATGCCACTGTTCGAAATCGAGACGAGTGCCCACATCATCATTTCCTGGGCCGCCGATGAGCAGGCCGCGGCCGCCGTGGTCGACGACGCCTACCCGGGCGAGAAGATCCTCAGGCTCACCCGTCGCCCCCGCGACACGTGGGTCATCTCCAAGTCGGCCCTGGGATTGACCAGTTCCCGCGTCGATCCGTGCAACACGGCTCGCGACTGCCTGGCCCGCGCGGCCGGTGACAAAGTTCACGCCATTCGCCTGTACATGCACGAGACCGGCGACGATCTCGATCGTGCACGGCGCGTGATCGAGTCGAACATGGTGATGGGCTGGTAAGCCGCCAGCCGGTCACGCGCCGGCGGACCGCGGCCCTCACTGGCCGGCCACGGGCGCCTCGAAACTGACCGGCCTGACGGCCGCCTCGGTTCCGGCGTTGCTGCCCACGAGAATCTCCTTGCCGGGCCGATAACTCGAGGTCCCACCGGGCCGGTACATCGGGTCGGGACGCCGCGTGGGCATGGGGGACGCGGCCGGCGGCGCGGAGGCCGGCGGGGCCGGTAGTGCAGCGGGAGCCGACGCCGGAGCCGCGACGGCGGGGGCCGCTGCCGCGGCGCCGGGACAGGACTGTGGCTGCTGCTCGGCCGCGGAAAATCCGGCCGGCCGCGCCGCCTGCGGCGCTGCCAGATCCGGCATCTCGGCGGGCTGCTGCACACCGCCGAAGCGGCTATCGCCGGGTTCGGCAT
>JBKDUV010000247.1:0-3392 GCA_046339335.1 Planctomycetia bacterium
CTGCAGTGTTCATGCTGGCGACGCTCCTGACCGCAGTCAAGGGATTCGGGTTCGATGCCGCAACGGGGCCTCGCAGCCGCGGCTGGCTGGCCGCGTCGCTCGCCTGTGCGTGTCTGGCCATGCTGTCGAAGGAGACGGCGGTCGTCCTGCCGCTGCTCGTGCCGCTCTGTTTTCACGTGTTCGCCGAGCCGGGTCCGCACGGCTGGATCGCGCGCCAGTGGCGGTATTGCCTCTGTCTGGCGGCCACGTGGTGCGTGCTGGCAGCCGTGCTGGCTGCCGAAAGCTCGTCGTACGCCGAACTCAGGCGGCCGATCCATCCGCCGCTCGACTACCTCCTCACCCAGGCTGGCGTCATCCTGCATTATCTGCGGCTCGCAGTCTGGCCGTCCGGACTCCTGCTCGACCATGACTGGCCGCTGGCCGATGCTCCGGCCGACTACGCCTGGCAGGCGCCGCTCGTGGCCGCGGCCGTCGGTGCCGCGGCGTGGGGGGCCTGGCGGCGGCGGCCATGGGGATTCCCAGCGGCCGCGTTCTTTCTGCTCCTGGCGCCGACGTCGAGCCTGCTGCCGGTCGCGGACATCGCCGTCGAACACCGGATGTATCTGCCGCTGGCTTCGGTCGTGGGGCTGGCGGTCGCGGGCGGGACGTGGGGCCTGGGAGTGTGCGCGGATCGGCGACTAGCCGCCGCGCCGGTGCTGCGCCGGCTCGCCGTCGGTGCGGTCCTCCTTGTGGTCCTCGCCCTCGCCACGACGACCCACCTCCGTAACCGCACCTACCGGGATCGCTGGACGATGTGGCACGACGTGCTCGCCAAGAATCCCACCGGCGTTCGCGACACCTGGTACGTCGGCATGCCGCTCGCCGAACGATGCGACGACGACGGTGCCAAGGCACAAGCGCGGGACGCCACCGACCGGTCGCCGACCTGCTTCGCCCACCAGCAGATCGCCCAGACGCTTTGCGCACGCGGCGATTTTGTCGGCTGGGAGCGGGCCTGCCGCAGCGGCTACGAACCGTTGCACCGGCTCGGCAAGGCGTCCACCGCTCCGGGTCTCGATCTCGGCGCAGGTCTCGTGGCAGCGCTTCTCGCCCAGGGCCGGACCGACGAGGCGGCGGCGCTCCTCGACACAGTCGGGAGCGAAGCCGCGGCCGCACTTCCTGCTGACCATGGGGTGCAGGCGGCGGTGCGGTCGGCGGCGGTGCGGCTGGCCCTGGCGCGGGGCGACGCCACTGCGGCCGTGACGGCCGGCCGCGAGGCCCTGGCCCGCGCCGAGGACTCCTTCGGCGCCGATCACGAGACGACGCTCGAAGCTCGGGCCGCGTTGGCGGCGGCCCTGGCCGCGGCGGGCGCCGACGACGAGGCGGTGCGGCTGCTGCGGCACGTCCTCGACACGCAGGCCGCCAAACCCGCCAACGAACACAATGTGACGCCCGCGGCCGCCTCCCTGGCGTCGTTTCTCGAATCCCGCGGCCGGCCGGCCGAGGCGATCGGCATCCGGGAACGGGTGTGCGACGAACACTGCCGCCGGCTCGGCACCCGGCATCCAGCGGCGCAACGGGCGCTCCGCGAACTTGCCGCCAGTCTCGAGCGGGCCGGGCGCATGGAGGAAGCAGCCCAGGTCCGCAGCCTGGTGGAGGAGTCGCGTTGAAAGGCCGGCGCGCCACGACTCCCGAGACAGCGGCGGACGCGGACGCAGGCCCGGCTGGTCGACGGGTTCCTGCGGGGTGGCCTATGCTCCCCACGATCGTCGCCTCCGCCGTCGCCGCGGCCGTGATCGTCGTCTACGCACCGGCCTGCCGCGGCCCCTTCCTCTACGACGACATCTTCGAGATCGAGAACAATCCCGCCTTGAAGACGCTCTGGCCGGTGACGGTGCCGATGTTCGGCGGCCCGCCGTTTCCCAAACGGCCGCTCCCCTCCTATACGTTCGCCCTCGACCGCAGCCTGCACGGCCTCGACACATTCGGCTTCCACGCCGTCAACGTGGCGATCCATCTCCTCAACGGCCTTCTGGCATGGCAGGTCGGCGCCGCGGTCCTCGCCTGCCGGCGGATCGGCTGCCACTCCACCCGTCGGCAGGCCGGTTTGGTCGCCGGTCTGGCGGCGGCGGCCTGGGTGCTGCACCCGCTCACGACGCAGCCGGTGGCCTACATCTACCAGCGGATCGAACTCCTCGGTGCCATGGCGATCCTCGCTACGCTGGCCTGCTTCCTGAAGTCGCTGCGGGCGCCGCGGCCGGTCGGCTGGCAGGCTGCGGCCGTCGCCGCCTGCGCCGTCGGGATGCTCTGCAAGGAGACCGTCGTCGCCGCGCCGCTCCTCGTGCTGCTCTTCGATGCGTTGGCGGTCCAGCCGTCGGGGGAGGGACTGGTGCGCGGCCTCGGCCGCGGCCTGCGCAGTCGTCCGGCCCTGCACGCGGGGCTCTGGGGGACGATCGCGATCGCCGTCTGGGTCGTGTGGGTGCAGCGCGACGTCTATCGGGAACTGACGGCACCGCTGTGGACCAGGTGGGAGTACCTCGCCACGCAACCGGCTGCGATTGGCCGCTATCTGCGGCTGGCGGCCTTCCCCGTGGGCCAGTGCTTCGACTACGGCTGGACGCCGGTCGTGTCGCCGGTCGCGCGGTTGTGCGGCGTCGTCGGTCTGTCCCTCGTGGTCGGCCTGGCGGTCGCTGCGGCGCGGCGGCTGCCCGGGCCCGCGCTCGCCGTGATCGGTTTCCTCGCGGTCTTGGCGCCGACGTCGAGCCTGATCCCCGTGAACGACCTGATCGTCGAGCACCGGATGTACCTGCCGCTGTTCGTGCTCTTGCTCACGGTCGCGGCTGGCATCGCATGCCTGGTGGGCGGCCGGGGATGGGCGACGACGCGGTTGGGCCGGCGGGCCGGCATCGCGCCCACGTTGATGCTCCTCGCGGTGTTGGCTGCCATCTCCGCCGAGCGGGTGCGTGTCTACCGGTCGTTGCTGGCCGTCTGGTCCGATGCCGCGATCAAGGCGCCCCGCAACCCCCGGGCCCAGCTCTGGCTGGGAATCGCGCTCGTGGAACAGGGCCGGCCGGACGAGGCGTTTGCGGCCTTCGGCCGGAGCGTCGACCTGGCTCCCGACCGGACGGATTCGGCCCGGGCCCATGCATGGCGAGCGGCGATCCTCGGTCGGGACGGCCGGCCCGCCGAAGCGCATGCCGAGGCATCACGGGCGACGGAGCTCAATGGGCGGGAACCTCTCGGCTGGGCGAACCTCGCCCGGGCGGCCGCCGACCTTGGACGCACAACCGAAGCCGTGGCCGCCTGCCGCCGGGCACTCGCGCTCGATCCCGCGCTCGGTCCCACCGCCCGGCTTCTGGCCCGACTGGAAAACGCGGCCGTGCAACCGCCGGCCGAACCGGGAGGCCCGACGC
>JBKDUV010000248.1:0-3418 GCA_046339335.1 Planctomycetia bacterium
CTAAATCTCACTTGCTACTTCGTGCGGCCTTCGTGGCCGGCCCCCCCCGACGACCCCGCCGGCGCCTGTCCGTGGGTGCGGATCGAGGGGGGCGTGATCGGCCGCACCGACGACATGCTCGTGGTCCGCGGCGTGAACGTCTTTCCGGGGGCGATCGAGGACATCGTCCGCGGGTTCCCCGAGGTCGTCGAGCACCGGCTCACGGTCGGCACGCGGGACAGCCTCGACGAGCTGCTCCTTGAGATCGAGGACCGGCTCGCCGCGCCGGACCGTGTGGCCCGTGAACTGCAGCTGCGGCTCGGGCTGCGGGTCGCGGTCGAGGCGGTGCCGATCGGCAGCCTGCCCCGGTTCGAGGGCAAGGCGCGGCGGATCGTCGATCGCCGCGTCCGGGAGCATCAAGGATGAGCGAACCAGTGCCGACGAGCATCGGCCGGGTCGCCGACCCGCGCGGGGCGGGGGCGATCGAGATCGTGTGGAGCGACGGGGGCCGGGCGAAGTACACGCCGCGGCTCTTGCGCGATGCCTGCCCGTGCGCCACCTGCCGCGAGCAGCGGGGCCGGCCGGCCCCGCCGCAGCTCCTGCCGGTGCTCGCTTCCGCGGAACTCGTGCCCCTGGCGATCACGGCGATGCGGCCGGTGGGACAGTATGCCTACGGCATCGAGTTTTCCGACGGCCACTCGAGCGGCATCTACACCCTCGACTATCTGCGCGAGCTCGGGGGACGGTCCTGACGGCCGTCGAGCCGTCGCGCGTGCGGCTCGTCGCCCAGGAACCGGGCAGAGGACGATGCCGGCGCGTTCACGAGGGCGGGCCGGGCTGCGGCAGTTCCTCGTCGGGCCCCACGATCCGACGGGCCTCCTCCCGCAGGGCCGCGGCGTCGTGACGATAGCCGTGTGTCGTCGCCCACTGGATCGCGGTCCGGTAACTGCCGACGCACCGTTGCATCGCCTCCGCGGCCCGACGGCTCCATTGCTCGGCGGCGGCCTAATCCCCCAACCGGGCGGCGCAGCGGGCGGCACCCGCCAGGCTGCCCGGGCTGCCATCGGTCAGGATCGTCAGCCATTCGTACACCGCCCGGGCCTCGGCAGCGCTCCCTTCGGCCTCCAACGCGGCCGCCAGCGGCTCCAGTTCCGGGATGCAGAAGGCGCCCGCTCCGGCCCGTTCGGCGAGCGGTTCGATGGTTCGCAGCGGCGTCGAATCCGCCGCCGCTGCCAGGAACGCCCGCAGCGGAGCGAGTGGGTCGCCGTGAATCGAGATGGTGATCAGCCGGGCCTGCCGCTCGTGCAACCGCACCTGGCGCACGGGCCGATGGTGCAGCGGATCGAGGAGCAGCAGGCCGGGGCGGCGGTCCCGGTCGCCGAGCGCGGCCAGAAGTTTGGGAATCATCCGCTGCGCGGCGGTGAACACGACGAGATCCGCGTCCTGCGCCGCATCGATCAGGCCCTCGATCGACTCGGCCGATTCCCCCATGCTGAAGGTGACATCCGCACCGGCCATCAGCGAACGGGCAGCCTCGGCATGCAGGCCGGCCGCGCGGTCGATGAGCTTCGCCAGCCCCGCCGTGATCGTGCCGCCGGGGCCGGCCGAGAGCATCGCGCCGCGGACGGTCCGCTCGTAGCCGTCGCTGAAGACGCGGAACTCCGCTGCGGACGGCCCGACGCAGTCGCGCACGACGTCCATCGCGAGCCGGGCGCCGACGAACGGCGTGGCGAGGGACGGCCGGGCGACCCGCACCTTGTCGCCCCAGGCACGATAGTTCACCGGGCCGATCAGGGGCACGTCGGCCGTGTCGCCGCAGCGGAGATGGAACAGCACCCGCAGGCCCCGCTCCGGTGACCATGGGTGGCGGGGTGCGAAGACCCGGCGCAGCCCGGCCTGGAACGTCAGCATGCCAGGAGACTCGTCCCAGACGATCGACCGCAGGAAAACTTCCCGTTCGCTGATGTCGAACACCACGAGGCGGGCGTCGGCCGGCATTTGTTCCCTGACGAGGGCCACGAGATCCTCCGGCGTGCGGACACCCCTGTCCCGGGCCCGGGCCCCCGCGAGCTCGACCCGCGTCCGCGGCAGTGCCGACTCCTCGGGGGAGAGCGGCGGGAAGGCGCGGCCGAGGTCGTATCGCGACCAGAAGTCGGAGCCGCTTCGTGCCGCGGTGAACGGCGTCAGCCGGAACTGGAATCCGCAGCGGGTGCCGAGGTCGTACACCCACGCCAGTGTCGTCAGTTGGTCGGTGAAGCCCGCGTTTGCATTGGGGACGACGGTGAACCGGGTGGTCATGCGATGGTCAGTGGGGCGCGGTTGCCGCACCTGGCCGGGGACCGGAGGCGTCACGCATCGGCTTGCCAGAGGCCCGGCAAGGCTACCGTCGCCTTCGGCAGGTTGTCCCGGTCGAGGGGATGGGGGCAGACGGGAACGGGGCCGCCGTCGGTCATCCGGTCGCGGCGCAGGACGGTGAACTCCATGGTTCGCGGAATCTCGACTCCGTGAGCCGTGTCGATGCCGCAGCAGTTGTTGGGATGGAGATGGACGCAGGCGTGCGACGCGAGCAGCCGTGAAAACATCTCCTGCGTCGGCTGGAAAAATCCCGGCTGCCAGAGCCGCTGCAGCCGATGAAACTCCACCACGAGGATCCGAAAGCGGTTCAGGTCGGCGGTCGGCAGGTGCCGCAACACATCGAACTCAGCCCCTTCGATGTCCATTTGCAGAAGCAGGTCGGCGGTCGGCGGCACCCCGCTCGACTCGATCCAGTCGCGCATCGAAATGGTGTCGGTCGTCGTGGCCGTGGCGACGAAGGTCTTCCGGAAAGAGAATGCCGGGTGCCGGAGCGGCGGCTCGGAGACGCTGCCGTCGGCGAGGAATGCCTTCATGCCGCGGTCGACGCAGGCGAGTTCGAAGCCGCACGTTCGCCCGACGCCCGGCGAGAACACGGCGGCGATGTCCGCGAGATCGTCGGGCACGAGGTAGCCCCCATCCGCCTCCGGGCCGAGCCGGATGAGCTCGAAGCCGCAGCGGCGCGGTCGCAGGGAGGCAATCAGGGCCTCGACGTCCGTTCGCTCGGTAGGGGTTGTTTCGAACATGATGGTGGCCAGGTGCCGCGCCGATCGCAGCGACCGCTGCGTGCCTGCGCGAACGGCGGGTTTTTTTGGTTGTCCACTCGAGCGTCGTGACGCGGCGCTCGGAGCGGCGGAATGCTCGGTGCGTCTCTCGTAGACGATGGCTGATTGAGCTTTGTATTGTTCTTTAAAGGATCTACCGGTCGAGTTCAGCCGGACGGCAGCAGGAACGGAGCAGCCGCTGCTGGCGCCGGGTCTTTCTGAGAGCGTCGGAGACGGTCCTGCCAAGATGAAGAAGATCGTCGGGAATGAAGTTGGCCAAACGGCTGTACTTCGTATGGCCCCAGACATGCTCTGTCGGATTG
>JBKDUV010000249.1:0-5564 GCA_046339335.1 Planctomycetia bacterium
GCATCTTCATTCCCGCCGGCACCGTGCATGCGATAGGCGCCGGACTGATCGTGGCCGAAATTCAGCAATCGAGCGACGTGACCTATCGGCTCCACGACTGGGACCGCGTCGGCCCGGACGGCAGGCCGCGGCCGCTGCACGTCGACGCGGGCATCGAGGCGGTGACGCAGTTCGGCCCCGTCGCGCCGGTCCAGCCGACGCCGACCGCCGACCCGGCCGTCCGCCGGCTCGTGACCTGTGACTATTTTTCTTTCGACGAAGTCCGACCGGCCGGAAGCTGGGAGGTCGGCGGCGACGAGTCGTGCCATTTTCTGGCGGTGATCTCCGGCGAACTCCGGTTCGAGGATCACCGGAACCTGCCCCCGCTCGGCCGCGGCGAATGCTGTCTCGTGCCCGCAGTCTGCGGTCGCCAGCGGCTCAGGGTGGCGGCGGGCCCCGGCGACACGCCGCCCACGATCCTCCGGGTGGGACTCAGCCGGGCGGAACCGGCCTAGGACTGGCGGCGGCGGGTTCCTATTCTCTGATCCCTCGGTTTGGCTCCTCAGGATCAACGCGGGAGGCTCCATGCGTTCGCCGCGGATGCTCGTCGCTGTGCTTGCCGCCCTCTGCTGTCTCGCGACCGCTGCCCTGACGGGCTGTGCATCGCTCGGCAAACCGGCCTGGCTGGAGCCGGGGCCGGCCCGCGCGCAGCAACGCCGTGCCGTGCGGTTCGACCCCTTCCTGCAGACGGATGTGCGGCACGACCACTTGTCGACCATGGATGGGACGCGGCCGCGGGACTATGCCGAACCCGTGTCCGAGGTGAAACGCCCGCGCTGGTGGGCGCAGCCGCTGACGCCGACCAGCAGGCCACCGGTGACCGACAGCCCCATCTTCCGGTAGCAGCCATCTCCGGCGGATCGACGTCACGTCCGGCCCACCGCGTGTATGATCTTGTCGTCGCGGCTCGGCAGGTCGTCATGCTGAATCAGGACGACGCCCCGCGGCCCCACACAAGGCATGTATCTCATGGATCGATCCCAGTCCGGCCGCGGCTCCGCCGGCCGTCCACGCCGAGATGAACGCCGCCGGCCTCCGGGGCGGCCCAGCGCGTCGTCGCGACGGCCGATCCGCATCACGTCGCGCCGGACCCATGCCGTGGACGCAACGCCCCCGGATCAGGATCCCCGCGAGAAGGGCAGCAAGGACTCGGCCCGCCCCGAACCGGACGACGGCCGTGAACGGCTCCAGAAGGTGCTTGCGGCGGCGGGGCTCGGCAGCCGCCGTGCCTGCGAGGAACTGATCACCCAAGGCCGCGTCGAGGTCGACCGTCAGATCGTCGCACAGCTCGGCACGCGGGTCGATCCGCAGGCTCAGGAAATTCGCGTCGACGGCGAGCGGCTCCCCAATCCGAAGCGGGTCGTGTTCCTGCTCAACAAGCCGGTCGGCGTCGTGACCACGAACTTCGACCCCTCGGGCAGGCCGCGGGTGGTCGACCTCGTGCCGGGGGATCACCGCCTGTTCGCCATTGGCCGGCTCGACCGGATGAGCGAGGGGCTGATCCTGCTCACCAATGACGGCGGGCTCGCCAACCTGCTCGCCCACCCGCGATACGGCGTCGAAAAGAAATATCTCGTCCAAGTGGCGGGCGTGCCGACCGAGGAACTGCTCGAGTCGCTGCGTCGCGGCGTGCGGCTCGCGGAGGGGGAAGTGCACGCGAAGCGGGTCTCGATCCGCTCTCAGCACAAGCAGAGCGCCGTCCTGGAGATGGTGCTCGACGAGGGGAAGAACCGGGAGATTCGCCGCATGCTGGCCCGGCTCGGCCACAAGGTGCACCAACTCAAGCGCGTCGCGGTGGGCCGGCTGTCGCTCGGCAACCTCCTGCCGGGCCAGTGGCGGCAGCTCGCCTGGAACGAGATCGAGGAACTCCGTCGGGACGCGATCGCGGCGGTCGGCCCCGACGCGGAACGGGAACCGATGCAACGGGAGCGGGGGCCGCGCCGCGGGAAGGCGTTCGTCTCCCCGGGCGAGCAGCGCGGCGGGCGACCAGGACGCGTGGGAGTGGGCCGAGGCGGTTCGGGCCGATCGGGTGCGGGGGCCGGTGTGCCGCCACGTGGCCGCCCCGGAAAATTCCCCGGCAAGCCGGGGATGAAGTTCGCCGCCAGGCCTGCCGGAGGCCGAGACGGGCAGGCCCGTCCCGCCGGCGCCAAGGACCGCACCGTCACCGGACCCACCGGCAAGAAGCCGGCGGGGGCCATGAAGCAGGGCCCGGCCAATGGCAGGGGGCCCGTGCGACGCAAGCGTCCCGGCAAGGCGTCGACATGGCGAAAGCGGCAGCCGGAGAAGGGCAGCGGAGCATGACGCGATGACGGTTCCCGAAGCCTGCTTCGCCGATCACGCCCGACAGGTCCGGTGCGGCATCGTTTCGCACCGGCAGGTGGCCGCTGGAACCTGGCGGATCCGGCTCGACTGCCCGGACATTGCCGCCCGGGCGATGCCTGGACAGTTCGCGATGCTCCGCATCCCCGACCGCTGCGACCCGCTCCTCGCCCGGCCGCTGGCGGTGTACGACGTGTTCGCGGACGCCGCCGGCCCGCGGCACGCCGACTTCGTGTACGCCGTGCATGGCAAGTTCACCACCGCCCTCACGCAGTTGCGGGCGGGGGATGAACTCGTGGCCTGGGGTCCCCTGGGCAACGGGTTTCCTGCGCGGCCGGCCGAGCACCTCGTGCTCGTCGCCGGCGGCATCGGCCAGACGGCCCTGCTCGCCCTGGCCCGTGAGCGACTCGGGCGGGCGACGTACGGGACGGAACCGCGTCCGGTTCCGACGGTCGGTCGCGTTTCCTTCTGCTGGGGCGCCAGGCATGCCGGGCTGTTTGGCGACGTCGACGACTTTCGTGCCGCCGGCTGCGACGTTCACCTGGCCACGCTTGACGGGTCGGCCGGCGTGCGCGGCACGGTCGTCGACCTGCTCGACGCGCTGTTCGCGCCGGCGGCCCTCGCGTCGTCGGCCCACGTCGCCTGCTGCGGACCGGAGCCGATGATGGCCGCGGTCGCCCGCTGGGCCGAGGGGCACGGCGTCGGTTGCGACGTGTCGCTGGAGACGCCGATGGCCTGCGGTGTCGGCATCTGCTTCACCTGCGTGGCCCGCGTTCGCGACGGCCACGGCGGCTGGGACTATCGCCGCACCTGCGTCGAGGGCCCGGTGTTTGACGCCCGCGCCATCGAGTGGTGACGAACACCGCAACGCCGGTGCCGGGGATGCCTAAGCCTTGCGCGACTTCGTCGTGCTCGAGGCGGCGCCGCCCTGGCCGGCCGCCTTGACCCGCGCCGAAAGCCGCGACTTGATCCGCGCCGCACGATTGCGATGGATCTTCTTCCCGGCCGCGGCCCGATCGACTTTCTTGGCGACGAGCCGCAGGGCCTCGCGGGCCTGGGGGACGTCGCCGGAGGTGATCGCCTCGAGGACCTTGCGGACCTGCGACTTGAGTTCCGACTTGACGGCGCGATTGCTTTCGCGATCGCGGAGATTTTGACGGTGACGCTTCTTGGCACTGGCCGAGTGGGGCATTCCGAATCCTTGTCGATGCAGGGTTGGAGCGGGTCTTGTCCGGAGTGAAACGGTTCAGCTCTTGCGGTCGCCTTCCGACTTCGCACCTTTATCCTTCACGGGACCCAACTTGTCCAGACGCTCCGCCACGTCGCGGTAGCCGAAGTCGAGGGCCGCCAGGGCCCCGAGGTGCTTGTGGGCGGCATCGGCGTCCTTCAGGCCGGTCGCCAGCACGCCCGCCCGGTAGAGGGCCCGCTTGCGGAGCTCCATTTCTCGGTCGGTCAGCAGTTCGACGGCGGTTTCGTAATTCTTCATCGCCAGATCGTACTGTTTGATCTTCTGGAAGCACTCCCCGAGTTCCAGCGATACCGGACCGCGCCGACGCAAGTCCTGGAGCACCTCCTGGAAGCAGCGGATCGCCTCCGTGTAGTTGCCGACCAGTTTCATGCGCAGGGCAAGTTCGTACTTCCAGGTGAGGTTTTCCGGATAGCGGGCGCAGCGGGCCGAGTAGACGTCGATCTCGGCCTTGACCTGCGCCGCCTTGAGCCGCTCGACCAGCCCCAGGTTGTCGGCGGTCGGCTCCGCCTCGGCCCGGCGCTCCGCGATCACCACCCGCTGCTTCGCCCAGCGGATCTGCCGATCCTCGACGTGCTCGCGAACCTTGAGCTCGCCCCCCGCGGCGGCCAGGGCGCGGGCCAGCACGGCTTCCGCCTCCTCGATCGTGGCGTCGCGGGCGAGCAGGTCGGCGAGTTCCAGTGCGGCATCGATGCCAGCCGGGTTCTTCGCGATCTCGTTGCGCAGTTCCGTCGCCCGATCCGCGGGAGCCGGCTGCTGTGCGGCACCGGGTCGCCCCGCACCCCCCACCGTGGGACGGCCGCTCATCCCCTGGCCGGCCACGATCGTCTTCTCCACCTGCAGTCGGGCGATCTCGCGTTGCGACTCCTCTCCGAGCCGTTTCTGGCCGGAAATGCGGACCCAGCAGGCGATCGCCTGGTCGAACTGCCCCTGGCCGGCGGCGAACCTGGCACACTGCCGGTTCACTTCGGCGTCGTTGGGCGCGGCGTCGAGGGCAGCCTTGAGGAACACCCCCTGTGACTCGAGGAGTTGCAGGTTTCCGCAGGCCTCCGCCACCGCCAGCAGGCACTGGTGGTCCCCCGGGTTCGACTTGATGATGCCGACCCCTTGCCTGATGAGTTCCCGCCATTGCGCCGCCGCCGCGTACTTCTTCATCGCGACGCGGGATCCGGCCGACCACAGCGACGCCAGGCCGCCCCCCTTGCGGGCCCCGAACTTTCGCTTCAGGGCCCCGAAGAAGGCCTGCACGTAGACGGCGTTCCCGGGATCACCGAGGACGCAGGCCGTGAACATCTCCAGCGCGTAGTCGGCGTTGGTGGGGAGGTTCTGGGTGCCGCGGTTGAAGCACTGGGTGAGCCGCGCCCGGTCGACGGCCGACAGCGGCTCCCGCTGCGGCAACGGAGCCGGGCTTGCGGCCCCTGCTGTAGACTCTGGGGGCATGGATGTGTGACGATGGCGGCGACGGCGGAAACCACTCCCGCAGTGTAGTGGCCGCCGGACAACCCACAAACACCCGCTCCCAAACGGCCCCGAAGGCCTGTCCCGTCCCCATGCCAGCACGCACCGAGAGTCGACCGGGACGCGTCTGGTTCGTCGGTGCCGGCCCCGGTGCCTGGGACCTGCTCACGATCCGCGCCGCCGAATGCCTGCGCACGGCCGACCTCGTCGTGCATGACGCCCTGGTCCCGCCATGGCTGCGGGATGCGATCGCCCCGGCCGCGGAACTGGTACCGGTCGAACGGGAGACGACGGCGGGTGAGGATCCGGGCGAGGCGACCGGCCGACTGCTCGTTCGCCTGGCGGCGAGCGGCCGCACGGTCGTCCGCCTCAAGGGGGGCGACCCGACCGTCTTCGCCAGGCTCGCCGAGGAGATCCAACCCCTTCACGATGCGGGCATCGCCTACGAACTCGTGCCGGGAGTGACCGCGGCATTGGCTGCGGCCGCAGCGGCAGCGGTGCC
>JBKDUV010000250.1:0-10483 GCA_046339335.1 Planctomycetia bacterium
CGTGGCGCCCGCGGCAGAGCCGCTTGCCGTTCGTCGTCGGTTGGGCGGGCTGGTGGTGGGTGCCCCCGCGGCCGCCGCGGGCCGTCGTGGCCTGGGCCCCCGCGGGCCTGCTCCACCGCCTTTGGCCAGGCGGCCACGCCCGCCTCGCGGAGCGCGGCGTCGATGCCGGCCGGCCGGCCGGCGCCGACGGGGAGTGCGAGCAGCCGGGCCGCCGTCGAGACTTTCCGCAGCATCGCGCCGATCTGCGCGGCGATGGCGATCGGGTTCTCACCGGCCGCGAGGATCTCGTCGAGCTGGTGGATGGCCGGCGCCGTCTGCCCGGCGGCCGCCGCGTCGATCATCGCCCATGCCGTGCGCTCACGCGGCGAAGTGGCGAAGTCGTCGCAGGCCTCCGGCGGGATCGGTCGCTTCCGGTCGGCGGGTGGGATGGCGGCGGCGATCCTGGCCAGCGCCTGATCGATCTGGCCGAGATCCCCCGCCAGGCGGTCGACGAGCGTCTGGGCGGTGCCCGCGGCGATGAGCAGGTCGTGTCGTGACTTCGCCCAGCCGCGGATCCAGGCGGCGACGTCGAACCGCTGCGGGATCGAGACGTCGATCGCAAGCCCCGACTTGGCGACGGCCTTGGCGAGCCGCGTCGTGGCCGGAAAGCTGCGGACCTCGAGGATCACGACGCCGCGGCGGCCACGCGGGCCGGCGGCGAGCGGCTCGAGCAGTTCGCGGGCCGCGGTCACGAAGGCGTCGGCGTTGCGGACGACGGCTGCCCGGGTGGCGCCAGCGAACATCGGCACCGTGGCGGCCTCGTCGAAAACGTTCCGCGGATCGAGTTCGGTGGCGCCGTCGAATTCCCGCCACGCCCAGTCGCGGTCGGCCTCGTCCGGGCAGAGCCGGTCGCGGAGCAGGGCGAGCATCCGCCCGGCGAGAAACGGCTCGTCGCCATGAAGGACGACGATCGTCGGCTGGCCGAGCGACCAGTCGTCGGCCGCGGCCAGAATTTCCAGGGCTGTCCGTCCAGCGGCCATCGGTGCTGCCTCCGGCCGGAATCTTACCGCAATTCGGTGCGGCGCGGGGGCGGTCGGAGCGCTGGTCAGGGGTCCTGGGCCGGGGTGGTCCGCAGACCGCCGAGCTTGCCGATGAACCGGGGCGCCGCCACCGAGATCGCCTCGGGCGTCGACGCTGCGCCGACGTTGCCGGCTGCGTCGGCGACCTCGACCCGGATGTGCACCCGCGCCGGCACGCCGCGGTCGGGCCGCCACCGGTACTCGCCCCTGTTTTCCAAGTCGCCGGCGACGGTCGCCCACGGACCGTCGGCGTGAGGCGAGTAGAGGATGCGGGTCGATCGGGGGGCGAGGAGCGGATCACGGGCCGCATAGCGGATCACGAGGGCCGCGTCGGTCCCGGGGCCCGCCTCGTCACGGGCCACGCCGAGCATCTCGACCTGTGGCGGTTCTTCGTCCACGCCCAGCCAGGCCTCCGGGGCGTCTCCCGACCGCGGACCGGCGCCGGCGTCGGGAACGTCTGCCACCATCTCCAGCCGCACGCCATACAGACCGGCAGCACCGAGTTCGACATCGATCGGGCTGCGGCCATCCTCGTCGACGGCGGCCCGCTGCCAGGTGACGCCGCCGTCGCGGGTGGACCAGAGTTCGGCCCGCAGCCGGCCCGCGGCCGAAGGTGCCGGCACCTCGTAATCCCAGGCGAACCGCCGGGACCGGGAGAGGTGCAGCGGTTTGCCCTGGTAGGCGAGCGGTTGCCCGGGGCCGGCAGCCGGCATCGCGGCGGGGGCCGGCTGCCGGTGCGGTTCGGCGGAGAAACGTGACGAAAGGTCCGCATCCGACCGCGGCAGGAACGCGGCGTTCGCATCGGGCCGGCGCACGAGGATGCTGCGGCCGCGACTGAGTGCGCCGCCGTCGGCGCCCGGCTGGTCGCCCGCCCACGGTCTCCCCGTCTCCGCGGGCCAACCGGCCGGCTGGGCCGCGGGGCGGCCCTGGTCGTGTTCGGTCACCGTGACGGTCGGCGGGCGCGAAGCGGGATAGACGCCGGGTGCCGCCGCCACCGGCAGCGGCGGGACTCCCAGCGCCTAGGCAAGCGGTGCCTGGTCCACCTGCGGGTCGCTGGGCTCGAGCTTGAACTGCCGGGTCGTCACGTTGCCCGACGAGTCGGAGATCACGATCCGGACCGCCAGCGACTCGACTTTTTCCCCGGCCCACCAGATCTCCTCGCCGACGGCATGGGCCGGCGACTCGCGGGACAGGACCGGCTGGATGGCCACGGTCTTCCAAGCGGCATCGGCCGGCCCACGATATTCGAGCGTCATCGACTCGAGCCGCAGCGAGTCGTCGGCGGCTGCGTATCGGCAGATGATCTCGCCATCGGCGCCCTTCCAGACCCGGGCCGCCAGGCGCGGGCCCGCCGCATCCACCAGCACCCGCATGTCCGGGCCGGACCCCCCGCGGGTGCGCCCCTTGCGATCGATCGCCCGCAGGCGGAACCAGTACTCCCCGTCGGTGTCAGCCGTGTACGTCAGCGAACCGGTCGTCGGCGCGGTCTCGCCCGCCACGTGCCAGCCGACGCCGAGATCTCGGGAGACGTCGAGCACGATCCGCGTGGGAGCGGAATCGGCATCCGCATCCTGGGGCCGCGGCGGGCGGAAAGGGATCTGAAACGTGCGGTGCTTCGTCCGCACCAGTTCCGGGAGTGCCGCCGGCGAGCCGGCGTCGTCCGCCGCGGCGACCAGCGCGAGGACGCAGCCGCAGAGCCACGGCGCGACCGGTACGAACCGGAGCACCCGGGCGAGCGGACGGCGAGCCGGCAATGTCGAGGGAGCGCGGACCATGGCCGGAATATCGGCCTGTCAGGACCGGAAAACTCACTGTTTTTCCGCTAACCGTCAGACTCGCCCGGCTGGGGCGAAATTCGGGCACGGCTGGCAAGACGGGAAGTTTGCTGGACCCTTTCCGGCCGTGCGACCCATAATGTCTTCCGCGGGTCCGCCATGGGGGCGGTTCCGTCCGCGCCTCAGTCCGGACCCGGTTTTGATGTCCATCGCGGCCGTTGCCGATCTGACCGCGATTCAGCGGGCGTTGGGGCTCGGCGGGATCGTCGTCGGGGCCGTTCTTGTCGGGTTCGTGGCCATCATGGTGGTGCAAAAGCGGCTGGCGCGGCCGGCTGACGATCGTGGCGATTGGGTAAAGACGCTCGTCGACTACAAAAATCTCCGCGATGATGGTGTGCTGAGCGATGAGGAATACCGAAAGATAAGAACGCTCGTCGAACCGCACAGCCGGAGCGACGGGCCCGTGCATCCGGAACGGCGGCCGGTGGCCGGCGACGACGGCCCGCCGACAAGACCCTCGAGGAAGTGAATCAATGCCATCTGGGAAAGACGTGGGCGGTCTCGGGCGCCGGGGCGCGGGCGGCACGACGAAAAAGAATGCCTTCTGCTCCTTCTGCCGCAAGAGTTACCGCGACGTCGGGCCGCTCGTCGAAGGGCCCGGGGACGTCTACATCTGTGGCGAATGCATCGACCTCTGCCAGTCGATCCTCGACCAGGAAAAGCGGCGCCGGGGCAGCAGCAAGCAGCTCTTCACGGCGATCCCCTCGCCGCGGGAGATCGTGGCCCATCTCGACCAGTACGTCATCGGGCAGCAGCATGCCAAGCGGGTGCTGGCCGTCGCCGTTCACAGCCACTACAAGCGGCTGAACCTCGGCAGCGAGGCCGGTGACGTCGAGGTCGACAAGTCGAACATCCTCCTCCTCGGGCCGACCGGCTCGGGCAAGACGCTGCTCGCCCGGACGCTGGCCCGGATTCTCGACGTGCCGTTCGCGATCGGCGACGCGACCACCCTCACCGAGGCGGGCTACGTCGGCGAAGACGTGGAAAACCTGCTTCTCAAGCTGCTCAACGCGGCCGACTTCGACATCGAGGCCGCCCAGCGGGGCGTGCTCTACATCGACGAGATCGACAAGATTGGAAAGACCAGCCAGAACGTCTCGATCACCCGGGACGTGTCGGGCGAGGGAGTGCAGCAGGCGCTGCTGAAGATGCTCGAGGGCACCGTGGCCAACGTGCCGCCGCAGGGGGGACGCAAGCATCCCGAGCAGCAGTACATCCAGATCGACACTTCGAACATCCTCTTCATTTGCGGCGGGACGTTCGTGGGCATCGAGAAGATCATCTCGCGGCGGCTCGGGAAGCGGACGATCGGCTTCGGCCAGCCCACCGGCCTGCGTGCCGACGCCGACCTGGCCGAACTGCTGCCGCAGGTCGACTCGGACGACATCCTCGAGTTCGGCCTGATCCCCGAACTGGTGGGGCGGCTGCCGGTGATCTCCTCGTTGCAGCCGCTCGACGAGCATGCGCTCGTGAAAGTTCTCAAGGAGCCGAAGAACGCGCTCGTCAAGCAGTATCAGAAGATGTTCGGCCTGGAGAACTGCCAGTTGGAGTTCACCGACGAGGCCCTGCACGCGATCGCCCGCAAGGCGATGCGCAAGGAGACGGGCGCCCGCGGCCTGCGGTCGATCATGGAGGACGTGATGCTCGACATCATGTTCGATCTGCCGGAGCAGCAGGGAAGCACCTACGTGATCAACGAGCGGAACGTCGACGGAGCCGAGGCGGTCGTGCCGCTCCGCGAGCCGAAGCACAAAAGCGCCTGATCCGGGGCCGTGTTCGATCGGCGTGTGGTTCGTGGCTGCGGGCCGACAATCCGCCCGTGGCGGCCGCTGCCCGGCGAGCCGCACGCCGGAGCAGACGCGGCGCCGGCCCGCCAGTCACTCCCCGCGGTCACTCCACGCTCGGAAACTGCTCGGCGAGCAGCTTCTCGAGCCTGTCGCCGCGGGCATCGACCGACAGCACCGTGCCATCACGGCCGACGACGAACAGCCGGGGGATGCTCTGGATGCCATACTGCACGACCAGCGGATCCCGCGGGCCTTTCCCGGAAAAGAGGATCGGCCAGGGCAGCTTGGTCTCCGCCAGGAATGCCTCCAGTTCGTCCCGGTCGTCGTCGAGACTGATCCCCACCACCTCGAATCCATGCCGGCCGTACTTTTCGCGAAGCCCGCGCAGGTTGGGAATTTCCGCGACGCACGGCTTGCACCAGGTCGCCCAGAAATCGACCAGCACCACCGTGCCGGCGAGCGGCTGCGGATCGAACGCCGTGCCGTCGAGCTGCGTGCCCTCGATGCGGAACGGATTGCCGGGGAGCGACAGCCGACGCAGCACTCCCTGTCCTTCCTCGGCCCGGACTCTGACCAGCGGATCCTCGCTGGCCGCGAACAGCGGCAGGAACGTCTCCAAGGCCTGCCGGGCGGCATCCGTGCCGTCGGGGAGCACCTCGAGGTCGCTGGCCAACTGGGCCGCGATCGCCGCCGAACGGGCTTCGGACTTGGTGGCGACGAGCAGGGCGGCGAGGTCCTTGATGAGCCGGTCGGCCCCCTCCGCCGACCGCGACTCGTAGAGCGCGTCGACGTCGGCGGCGAGCACCATCCGCGTCGCCATTCGGGCCACGGCCGGATGGGGCGAGTCGACAAGCGACCGGGCGAACTCGACGCGGGCCGCGGTCGACTTGTCGTCACCGAGCGACTTGAGCATCGAGAAACCGTCGAACTTGAGCTGCACCGCCTCAACGTACAGCGGGTCGTCGGCCTTGACCTGGGCGAGGATCTTGTCGGCCGCTTCCGTGTAGGACGCACCGACCCGCTTCATGTAATACCGCTTGCGGCCGCGGGAACGGGGCATGGCGGCGGGGTCACTGATCTTCTCGACGTAGGCGAGGAGTTCGGCGGGCGTGCCGTCGGGCACGGGGGGCAGCCGGGCGGGCCGGCCGCGGTCGTCGTCGGCCGCATCGTCGACCGGCTCCGCCGGGGCGTCGCGCGGCTCGTCGCCCCGCTGCTGCGGCCGGGAACGGGCCTCGGGGGCAGCCGCCCGCGCCGGAGCCAGCCCGGCAGCGGTGGCCAGCAGAAGGAAATACAGGGTGAGCGGGCGCCGGATCCTGAGCATGATCGCCTCGGCGGGAAAGGGGAAGCACGGCGGAGGGGGGGAAACCTCAGGAAGAGTACCCGTCCCGCACCGCCACTGACAACGCGGCGTTCAGGAACCCGGATCGGCCGGCCGTCCGGCCAAAATGCCCGCCGCATCACCGACCCCGAGCCGGCTGCAGCCCATCCGCAGGTAGCGGACCGCCGCATCCCAGGTGCGGATTCCGCCCGACGCCTTGACTCCCCGCCGGTCGCCGACCGTGTCGAGCATGACCTGCACCGCCTCCGGCGTGGCTCCGCCGGGACCAAAGCCGGTCGATGTCTTGACGAAGTCGGCCCCCGCCTCCTCCGCGAGGCGACAGGCTGTGGCAATCTGTGTCGCCGTCAGGTGGCAGGTTTCAAGGATCACCTTGACGAGTGCCCGCGCCGGCCGTGCCTCGCGGACGACGGCCGCGATGTCGGCCCGGACGGCCGCATGGTCGCCGGAGAGACAGGCCCCGAGATTCATCACCATGTCGAGCTCGCGGCCGCCGTCGGCGATCGCCAGCGCCGCCTCGCGGGCCTTGACCTCCGGCCGCGCGGCACCGTGCGGAAAAGCGATCACGCTCGCCACGACCACCGGCGTGCCCGCCAGCAGTCGGGCCGCGGCCGCGACGTCGACCGACCGCACGCACAGGCAGCCGACCCCCAGTTCCACGCATGCGGCCGCCTGACGGACGAGGTCGACGCCGGTGGCTTCGGGCTTCAGCACCGCCTGATCCAGCGCCCGGGCGACTGCCGCCCGCGTCGGCGGCGGCGGGTCGGCATGTCGGGTCATGACCGGGCCAGCCGCTGCAGGGCGGCGATGCCGCGGTCGAGCGTCCGGTCGCTCACCGTGTAGGCGATGCGGAAGTGGGTGTCGGCCGCGCCGAACACGCCGCCGGGCACGACGAGGAGTTTTTCCTCCGCCACCGCCCGCTCCGCGAAGGCCCGCCCCGAGCCGCCGGGGGCGACCGGGTAGAGATAGAACGCGCCGCCGGGAAGAACGAACTCGTAATGGTCGCGGAGGGCGGCCGTCAGCACGTCGCGTTTGCGCCTGCATTCCCCCAGCGGGACGTGGAGCGGGGCGTCGACCGCGGCCAGGGCCGCCCACTGGCCTACCTGCGGCGCACAGACGAAGGTGTATTGCTGGAGCATCGTGCAGGCGTCGATGATCGGCCGCGGCCCGTGGATCCAGCCGACCCGCCAGCCGGTCATGGCGTGCGACTTGGAGAAGCCGTCGATGACGACGACCGACTCGGAGTGCAGGGCAGGGGAGGCGAACGGCCTGTCGTAGCAGTACTCGCGGTAGAGCTCGTCGCTGATCAGCGTGATCCCGCGGCTCTCCGCCAGCCGGGCCAGGTCGCGGACCGTGGCGGTGTCGGCCACCACGCCGGTCGGATTGGCCGGCGTGTTGAGCAGGATGGCCCGGGACCGCGGCGTGACCGCCGCCGCCACCCGCTCGACGTCGATGGCGAACGACGGCGACGTGTCGATGGTCACGCAGCGGCCGCCGAGGAACTCGACGAGCGGCCGATACATCACGAAGGCCGGCTCGAAGAGGATCACCTCGTCCCCCGGATCGAGAATCGCCATCAGGGCGAGGACGAGCGCCCCGCTCGATCCGCTGGTCACGCAGAGCCGGCGGTCGGGCTGCCCCGTCTCGCGCCGCACCCGCTCCTCGAGCCGCTCGCGCAGCGGGGCGATGCCCTGGGTCGGCGTGTAGCCGTTGCGGCCCGCCTCGAGCGCCTCGCGGGCCGCCGCCCGGGCGACCGCCGGCATCTCGAAGTCGGGCTGGCCGATCGAGAGGTTGATCGGGTCCTCGAGCCGGGCCGCGAGGTCGAAGACCTTGCGGATGCCGGAGGAGTCGAAGGCGCCGGCCCGACGGGCGACGGGACCACGCGGGGCGGGGTTGCTCATGGCGCGACGGCGGGCTGCGCCGGGCCCGCGGCGGAATCGGCCGGCGCCGCTGCTTCCGCGGGAAACTGCCCGGCGAGCAGTTCGCCGAGACGCTCGCCCCGCGCGGTGACGCTGATCACGTTGCCGTCGCGGCCGATGAGGATCAGCTGCGGGATGCCGTTGATGCCGTACCGCCGGGCCACTGGGTCTTCCATGCCCTTGCCGCTGAACAGGATCGGCCAGGGGAGCGTGCGCTCCGCCAGGAAGGCGTCGAGATCCTCCCGATAGTCGTCCAGGCTGATCGCCACCACCTCGAAGCCCTGGGCGTGATACTTCTCGTACGGGGCGCGGATGTTGGGAATCTCCTCCAGGCAGGGGCCGCACCAGGGCGCCCACAACTCGACGAGCACGACCTTGCCGGCGAGCGTTTGGGGATCGAACGGGCCGCCGTCGAGATGGGTGCCCTCGATCTGCATCGGATGCCCGGGAAGCCTGATCCGCCGGGCCGATCCGGCCATGCCCGCGCCCAGTTTCCGGATCTGGGGCAGCCCGCTCTTCTCCAGGAGGGGGCCGAACGTCTCGTAGGCCGCGACGGCGGGGGAATCGCGGCCCGGGATCTCGACCTGTTCCAGGGCGCGGGCGAGGCTCCCGGCAAGCTTCACGCTGTCCGTATCGTCGGGATCGCCCGCGAGCAGGTCGGCCATCCGCGCGACGAGGTCCGACGCGCCGGTGAAGTCTTCGGCGTTGAATGCCTTGCGGGCGGCCGTCATGATCAACGTCCGCTTGCCGAGCCGGGAGAGCGCGGGCGTCGGCCCAGCGGCGAGCGTCTGCGCGTACGTCTCGACCTCCTTCCCGGCCGCGTCACTCTCGTCGAAGTCCGAGAGCATGAGCAGGCTCTCGAGCTTGAGCTGGGACGCCTTGATGGCGTTGGGGTCGTCGGCGGCGACGGTGGCGAGGATGCGATTGGCGGCCTCGACGCCCCGGGCGCCGATGCCCTGCACGTAGCCGGCAAGTTCCTCCTGCGACGTCGGCTTGACCTTCGTCGTCTGCAGTTTCTCGACGAACGCGAGGAGTTGGTCAGGGGTGCCGTCGGGCAGCGGCGGTACCACCAGCGGCGGTGGGGCGACATCTCCCCGGGGTGTTCCGTCACGGCCGGCGTCATCCGCGCCCGGGCCCGGCTGCCAGGAAGTGGCGGGGGGCGTGGCGGCAGGGCCGGGTGCAGGACCGCATCCAATGGCGGCGAGCGCCAGCACCGCGACGGAGCAAAAGCCGAGGAGGCAAGCGACCCGCGGTGCGCGGACGGAACGAACGGGCATGTGATCTCCCCGGGTGGATTCGTGGAGGGCTGAACCGCTCCTTCTCGACCCCGAGCCTACTCCCGCGCTGCCGCCGGTCGCAACGCAGTGTCGCGGCCGGCTACTGCACGAGCGTGCGGAAGCGGACGAAGCCGCTTTCCCCCGGCTGGAGCGTCGCATCGAGCGTCCATTTCAGCACCACGGCGCCGTCGTCACCTTTCTCCGTCGAGAAGGCGGCCGGCAGGCTGGAGGCGGCCGACTCCGGAACCAGCGTCAGCCGCGCGGGCAGGGCATCGACGACGACCAGGTCGGTCAGCGGCCGGTCGCCCGAGTTGAGCAGGAAGATCGTGAAGTCGAGTTCTTCGCCGCTGCGGGCGGTGTCGGTGCCGGCCCGCTTGCAGATCGTGAGCTGCGCTCGTCCGGGGGCCTCGAACCGCAGCGTCGCCGTGCCCATGTCCATCGCCACCGACTTCGCTGCCTGACCGCCGACGAGGACGTTGGCCGCCTGGATTCGCGTCCAGGCCATCGGCACGTCGAAGCCGATCTGCGTGAGGGGAGGCAGGCTGGAGCGGCCGAAGCCTGGTTCGTCGGCCTGGAGCCGGACAGCCGGACCGGCCGTGCCCCTGTCCTCGTGCGGGCCGGCCCCCTGATCGACCGCCAACGGGCCGCGCCGGTCGGCGACCGCGATCCCGAGCAGCGCCTTGCGTGCCGACTCCGGCCCGAGGTTCTGCGTGTTTCGGGCGACGGGCTGAAGCCGCGTCTCCTGGCCGACGTGGGTGTCGAGGGCGATGCCGCGCGGTCCCTGGGGAGCGGCGTCCTCGAAGGGACGTACGACTTCGCGGACGGCGCCGAACCGGGGCGCGAAGACGCAGGTGCAATTCGAAGCCACGAGACGGACTTCGTCCGCATCCGGCCCGTCGTCGGCGGCCCGAAACCGCGCCACGGTGTCGCCGGCGGTGAGGTTGGCGATCCCGTCGCTGCCACGCGGCCGCGCCGGTGCACCGGCGTCGCCGCCGTCACAGACCAGACACGGGCCGGCGGTCGGGACGAACGCCGGCGGCGGACAGGCCTGTGGTCCGCAGGCTTCCGGGCCGCAGCGACCGGCGCCGTGCGGGCAGGATTCGGTCGCGAGCCGGGGCAGGGGAGGGCAGGGCGTCTCGACCGCGGTTCGTCGCACGGTCGGGCCGAGCAGGGCCAGATGGTCCACCACCGCAGCGGCCACGGCGCCGCCGGCGGCCGGTCCCACGGTCTGCCGCACGAACGGCGGGGGCGCCCGCGCCGCGACCTTCGGC
>JBKDUV010000251.1:0-5914 GCA_046339335.1 Planctomycetia bacterium
GTTTGTGCAGAGCTGCGAGTACACTGCATCAGCTTGTGCTTGGGTTGTTCGATGAGATCTCCGCTGTCGCCCGCTGAGGAGGTCGCGGCCCGGCTGGAACAGTTGCGTCGTGACCTCGGCGTACCGCTCAAAAACCTCGTCAACGATGCACTGAGACGCGGCTTTGCGGCGATGCAGGAACCGCAGGCCCGGGCGCGGACCTATCGCACCACCCCGGTCGATCTCGGCCGCTGCCGGCTCCCGAACGTGGACGACGTCACGGCGGCGCTGGAGGCTGGCGAAGGGGACGGGCATCGATGAGACTCGTCGATGCCAACATCCTCGTCTACGCCTTCACGTCGTCGTTTCCGCAGCACGAACGGGCGCGGTCTTGGCTCGACGCGAGGTTGAGCGACGCGGTGCCACTGGGCCTCCCCTGGCCGTCGCTACTCGCCTTCGTCAGGCTGACAAGCAACCCGCGGCTCTTCGATCGACCCGTCAGTCCGGCCGTTGCCTGGCAGCAGGTCGAGGAGTGGCTCGGCTGTGAATGCGCCTGGATCCCCACGCCGACGCCGCGACATCGGGCAATCCTCGGAGACCTGCTCCGTGCCACCGGCCTGCGGGCCGAGCACGTGCCCGATGCCCACCTCGCGACGCTGGCCCTCGAGCACGGCCTGGCGATCGTTTCCGCCGACACCGATTTCGCCCGGTTCCCTGGCGTGCGTCTGGAGAATCCGTTCGCCTGAACGGCGACCGCAGCTCAACGCCTCGGGGCGTGAGCCGGCGAACCTTCCGGCGGCACCCGGACCGGGAAGTGAATCGGGTCACGCTCCAGCTGAGTGGCACGCGGACTCGGGAATTCCCGGTGTGCTGCATCTCGCCTCACGGTCCTGGTTTGAGAAGGCGCCATGAAGAGCATCGCCATGAAGAGCATCGCCATGGCCCCAATCACGACCAGCCCGACGGGGGCGCAGCCTTTTTCCTTTCGCCGCGGCGCGGCAGTTCCCGCCGTCAGGACCGGGAGCACCGGCATCTCCAGCGACTCGCGGTGCCGGCGGAGCGCCTCGCGCACGAACATCGAGTCGACATTCAACTCGCGGGCGATGTCGAGCACCGTGTCGTGACCGAGCAGATCGCGGCCCGCGGCCTCCAGTTCCATCGCCCGGCGAATGATCGACTGGACGTCGCCGGCCGCGACCCGGCGCGGCGCGGGCGCCGCGGCCTGCGGCCAGGCCCGCACGGCCGCGTTGACGTCCGACCAGCGGTCAGTGCCCGCTCCCGCCCCCAGTCCCACGTGCGGCGGCACGGCCGCAGCCTCGGCGACCGTCGTCTCGCACGGCTCGCATGAAAAATCGTCCGCGGCCGGCGGACCGACGTCGATCGCGGCCAGCGCGTCGAGGGCGGCGGCGGCCGACGAAAACCGGTCGCCGGGATCGCGGGCGAGGAGTTTCCCCAGCCAGGCCTCGAACAGCGGCGGCACGTCGTCGCGGTGCGCCGCCACCGGCGGCGGCGTCTCCGTCACGATCCTGCGCAGCAGCCGCAGCGGGCTCTCCTCCGCGAACGGCGGCCGGCCGGCGAGCATCTCGTAGAGCGTCGCCCCGAGGCTGTAGAGGTCGCTGGCCGCCGTCGCCTCGTCACCGGCCGCCACCTCCGGGGCCATGTAGTGGAGCGTGCCGATCACCGACCCGCTGGCGGTGAGCGACTGGCCCTGCTCGAGGCTCCGGGCGAGGCCGAAGTCGGTCAGTTTGTAGGTGCCGTCGGCCGCACGGAGGATGTTGCCCGGCTTCACGTCGCGGTGGATGATCCCCGCGGCATGGGCCGTGGCCAGCCCACGGAGCGTCTGCCGGGCGCACTCGGCGACCGTGCCGAACGCGCCCCGGCCGCGTCGCTTGACGAACTGCTGCAGGCTCGGGCCGCCGACGAGTTCCATGACGAGGTACGGCGGCACCGCCACCGGATCGAACTCGTAGACGTGGACGATGTGCGGCGACGAGATCTGGGCCACGGCCCGGGCCTCCGCCTCGAACCGGCGGACGACGTGCTCGACGCCGCCAAACCGGTCCTGGATGACCTTGATGGCGACGTCCCGTCCGAGAACCTCGTCGCGACCGCGGCACACGGTCCCCATGCCGCCATGCCCGAGCGTCCCGGTGATCCGGTAGCGGCCAATCCACGTCGGGCCGGTCGCCGCGGCGCCCCCCGCGGCCGGCTGCCGGACCACCGTGGGCCCGAAGTCGCCGAGCGGCAGCGGAGGGAGCGGCGGCGGCGAGACGGACGGCCCAGGTGCGTCCCGGCCCGCCCACTGCTCCATGAAGATCCCGAGCAGGAGGTAGACGAACAATCCGGGCAAGATCCCCGAGAGGAAGATCGCCACCGCGGCCAGCAAGCGGACCTGGGCCACCGGCCCCCGCCGCATCGGGGCGAGCCGGGAACAGACGCCGAGAAACCGGGCACGCGGATGCGCGTTCGCCGCCGACACGAGCAGTACGATCGGCGCGGCGAAGATGGTGATCGTGATAATCACCATCACGACGAGGCACAGGATCGTAACCAGACCCACACCGATTGCTGCATTCATCACGACGCTCCCTGCCACGGGCTCGGAGCGGCGTGTCCGGCCCCACGCAGCGTGCGCGAGGCGAGCGCGAGCGGCCGCAGCGTGAACAGCCAGCCCAAGAGCCATGTCACCGGGAGCATGATCAGTCCTCCGAGCGTTTCGCGCAGGAGTATCTGAAACGGGTCGTTCCCGCTCGGTCCGCGGCTCGGCATCCCCACTCTCGCGCCGATCACGATGGCCACGATGAGCAGCACCGCGGTCACCACGAGGCACCGGTTTCGCGTCGTGCGAATCCGCTGCGCGACGACCCATTGCCCACACTGTTCGAGCAGTTCCGCCGCCCCGGACAGTTCGTGCCAGTACACGCGCAGCACCATCCCGCTCACCACCAGACCAAGCAAGCCACTGACCGGAAACCATGGCCACATGAACAACTCCACCACGTAAATGGCAAAGCAGCAGAGCCACACGCCGATCAGCGGTCCGCTCAGGTCCGCCGCCTTGGCAAACCGCCGGTTGCAGGCGGAGAGCGCGCCGAGGCAGGCCCGCCGTCCCATTTCGACACTGATGAGGCCACAGATTGGAAACTGCAGGATCGGAATCGACGGTCCCATTCCGACGACGCCCGCCAGCCAGAGCCGATCGATCGCATCCGCACAGGCCAGTCGCGTCGCCTGATCGAGCAGGGCCGCGTTCGCCGTGGCCACGGCACTCGCGCCGTGCAGCAGCGGCGGCTCCGGCTCCGGCGGCGCGGTCGCCGCCCGGTACGTGTCCAGCGCCCGGCGCACGAAGATCGAATCGACGTTCAGTTCCCGGGCGATCTCCAGGAGCGTGTCGTCGCCCAGCAGACTCCGCCCCTGGGCCTCGAGCCGCATGGCCGAGCGGATGATCGAGTCGACCTGGTCGCGCGGGATCGGGGCCGGTGGATCGGCGGCAGGAGCGGCCGCGGTCTCGCCCTCCGGCCCGGCGATCTCACCGGCAAGGCCTGAAAAATCGTCGCCGGGGCCTGGGAAAATCTCCACGCCCCGCAGGGCGTCAAGCGCCGCGGCGGCCGACGCAAACCGATCCGCCGGATCGCGGGCCAGCAGCCGGTCGAGCCAGGCCTCCAACTGCGGCGGTATGTCGTCGCGATGCGACCGCACCGGCAGCGGCCGCTCGGTCGCGATCCGGCGCAGGAGCCTGAGCGGGCTGTCGGCGGGAAACGGCGGCGTGCCGACGAGCATCTCGTAGAGCGTAGCGCCGAGGCTGTAGAGGTCGCTCGCCGCCGTCGCCTCCTCCCCCGCGGCCACCTCGGGCGCCATGTAATGGAGCGTACCGAGCATCGAGCCGCTGGCGGTGAGCGACTGCTCCCGCTCCAGGCTGCGGGCAAGACCGAAGTCGGTGAGCTTGTAGACGCCGTCGGCACCGCGGAGCACGTTGGCCGGCTTGATGTCGCGGTGGATCACGCCGGCGGCGTGCGCGGCGGCGAGGCCGGCGAGCACCTGGCGGGCGCACTCGACGACGGTCGAAAAGGAGGCCCGGCCGCGGTCGCGGATGAGCCGCTGCAGGCTCGGGCCCTGGACGAGTTCCATGGCGAGGAACGGCGGATCGGCCAGCGGATCGAACTCGTGAACGTGGACGATGTGCGGCGACGAGAGCCGGGCGACGCTCCGCGCCTCCGCGCCGAACCGGCGGATGACGTTGGCCGTCGAACTGAAGCGATCGTGAATCACCTTTACGGCGACGTCGCGGGCAAGGGCGTCGTCGTGGCCGCGAAACACCGTGCCCATGCCGCCGCGGCCGATCACTCCCGTGATCCGATAGCGGCCGATCTGCTCGGGAAGCGTGACGGTGGTGGCGGGCACTTCGCGGACTCTCCTGGCGGGCGGGCAATAGCGAACGCGGAGCATTCTCACACGGGACGGCGGAGCAGGTCATCCCACGTCCGTTCGCGTCGCAGCCGCGACTCGGCCTCCAGGCAACGGCGTTCCAGCCGCTCGCAGCGGCGACGCAGGTCGGCGACATCCGCCGCACTGAAACCGCCGGTCAGCCTCCAGCGGGAGACGTCGGGCAGCCGCGCCGGCCTCCCCTGCCCCATGAGGATGGCGGCAGCCAGGTAGATCGCGGCCACGGGCCACCAGCCCGTGAACCAGGCCGCCACAAGCACGGCCAGCCGGACCCAGAAGGCCGCGAGGCCAAGCCGGTCGGCCAGCCAGCGGCAGACACCGAAGAACAGCCCGGGCCGGCGGCGGGCCGGCGGGGCATCGAGCCACGGTTCGTCGTGCATCGGTTGATCGCTCCCGAGGTGGACGGGGCGGTGAGTGTGGCGGAAAAGAATGCCTGGCCCGACGCCGGGCCCGATGCCCAGCACGCCCGCCGCATCTCACCCGGACGCATGAAAAGCCGTCAGTCGCGGCGCCGCTCGCGCTTCAGCGACTCGAGTTCTTTCTCGATCTGGTCGCCGCCGCGCAGGGCCTCGAGCTGCTCGACGAGCGAGCCCTTGGGTGCGTAGTTGACGAGGCTCGCCTCCGCCTCCATCCGCTCGATGCGGTTTTCGAGCTGGTCGAACCGGGTCAGCGCGTCGCTGCTGGTGGCCCGGCGCAGCGTCGTCTGGGCCTGCTTGTGATTGCGGGCCCGGATGTGTCGCTGCACGAGCAGGCGGTGCTTCTCGCGGGCGGCCTGAAGCCGCTCTTCGACGGCGGCGATGTCGGCCTTGTACTGGCCGACGATCTCCGAACAGCCCTCGACCTCCTGGTTAAACGCCTCGGCCTGCTGGGCGAACCGCGCCTTCTCGCGGAGGGCGTCGCGGGCAAGATCGTCGCGGCCCTTGTCGATCGCCAGCCGGGCCCGGTCCTCCCACTCGGCGACGGCGGCCTTGGCGGCGGCCGCGGCCCGCTCCGCCTTCTTCCGCGCGGCAATGGCCCCGGCACAGTTGGCCTTCACCTCGACGAGCGTGTCTTCCATCTCCTGCACCATGAGCCGGATGAGCTTCTCCGGGTCTTCGGCGGAATCGAGCATGGCGGTGAGGTTCGAGTTGATGATGTCCTTGAGACGGGTGAAGACGCCCATGGCGTGCTCCTTTATGGCTCTGGTGAGTGTGAAACGAATCGCAGCCGGACGCCGTCCAGAAAGACACGTTTTGTGCCAGTCCGGAAAGAAATTCGCAACCATTTGTCTGACAGTGACTTACGAATGAATTCGGCGCAGATCGCCAACACTCGATTGCGGTCCTGCATCC
Organism: Planctomycetia bacterium; assembly: GCA_046339335.1. Taxonomy (GTDB): domain Bacteria; phylum Planctomycetota; class Planctomycetia; order Pirellulales; family UBA1268; genus QWPN01. The sequence goes on from JBKDUV010000251.1 coordinate 5,754, forward strand.
GGTTTTGTACAGCCTCCGTCCCGCCCCGCCCGACGCCCCGCCTGCTGACACGACGATCATCACGGCACTGACGCCGAGGCAGGCCCGGGAACTTGCCGGTCTCAAGACCCGCTCCCTCGTCCTCGACGGAGTGACGGACCTCGATGCCGACACCGCCGCGG
>JBKDUV010000252.1:0-9087 GCA_046339335.1 Planctomycetia bacterium
GGGCGATGCGTGAGGCTGCCCAGGTGGTGAGTTACGAGGTGCCTCTCGGCATGTGCGTCGTCGTCCCGGTGATGCTCGCCGGGAGCATGGACCTGGTGACGATCGCCGAGAAGCAGGCGGGCTGGTTCACCAGCTGGTACCTGTTCCACGACCCGTTCACGTTCGTCATCTTCTGGGTCTACGTGACCTGTGCCGTGGCCAGTGTGAACCGCGCCCCCTTCGACCTCGCCGAGGCGGAGAGCGAACTCGTCGCCGGGTTTCACACCGAGTACTCCGGCCTGCGCTGGAGCGACGTCTTCATGGCCGAATCCGGCGCGATGTTCCTCGTCAGCGGTCTTGCGGCCGTGCTTTTCCTCGGCGGCTGGAACGGGCCCGTCCCCGTCGCCCGTCTGCTCGGTCTCTCCGAGGGAACCGGCGACACGGCCAGCTACCTTGTCCGGCTCATCGGCCTCGCCAACCTGCTCGGCAAGGCCACGCTCGGCGTGCTCGTGATGATGTGGGTGCGTTGGACCCTGCCCCGGCTGCGGATCGATCAGGTCATGACCACCTGCCTCAAGTACTGCACCCCTATCGCCGCCGCGATGTTCGCCGGCGTGATGTTCTGGCAACTCGCCTTTCCCGGCGGTCTGATCCGCGGACTCGGTCGGCCGGCGGGTGAAATCCGCGAGGGCTGGCTGGAGGGGCCGGGTGGCCGGGCGGTGCCGGCGGCTGGCGGCGAAAAGAGTGTCGCGCAGGTGGCCCAATGAACTGCTCGTGCGCCGTGACGGGACTTTTCGCCGACGGCTTTCTCGCCGCCGTGCCTCTGGCGGCGATCAACTGGCACACGTTCTTCTTCCTCCTCTTCGCGGCGGTCGCCTGCGGCGGAGCGCTGGCGGTGGTCTTCGCCGACAACGTGGTGCGGATGGCGCTCTGGCTGGTGCTCTCGCTGGGCGCGGTCGCCGGGCTGTTCTTCCTCGCCGGTGCCGAGTTCGTGGGCGCGATGCAACTCATGATCTACGTGGGCGGCACGCTCGTCCTGCTCGTCTTCGGGGTGATGCTCACGGCGCAGGCGCCGTTGGTTTCGATTCGTCCCGCGACCGGTGACAAGGTGCTCGCAGGCATCGCCGGTGTGGCGATTCTGCTCCTCCTCGTCCAGGCGACGTATTCCGTGGCCGACTGGAGCAAGCCTGCCTCGGGCCGCGTGCCGCCCCCCGCCGCGACGCCGCTCGGGATGGCCCTGCTCGGCCTGCGGGTCGACGCCCCGTCCGAGGGCACGGGGCCCGTGCCGGCCGGCTACCTCCTGCCGTTTGAAATCGTGTCGGTGCATCTGCTCGTGGTGCTCGTCGGGGCGGCCTATCTCGCCCGCGCCAAGCGGCGGCGGACGCCGCGAGCGATCGATGTGGCGGCGTCGCAGGAGCCTCCCGCATCGGTGGCCGAGCACGCGGCGATCGGTCGGTCGGCCGGAACGTCGTCGGTGCTCGCGGGAGGGAGGTCGTGATGTCGGCTGCCGTGTCGCTCCCCTGCGGGGTCGTCCCGCTGTTCGCACTGCTCGACCAGCCCGTGAGCGTGGCCCACTACATGCTCGTGGGGGCCGTGCTGTTCGTCGCCGGCATCGTCTGCATGGCCGTGAAGCGCAACGCGCTCGGCGTGCTCATGGGCATCGAACTCGTGCTCAACGGGGCGAACGTCAACTTTGTCGCGTTCGCCTCCCCCTTCCTGCAGGCGGAGGGCGCGCGGACGGTCGGGCTCGACGGGCAGGTGGTCGCCCTGTTCGTGATCCTCCTGGCCGCCGCCGAGGCTGCCGTCGCGCTGGCGATCACGCTCAACTTTTACAACAACCACGCCACAGTGGACGTCGACCGGGCCGACGACCTCAAGGGCTGACAGACGTCGGGGCCGTACGCATCATGGATCTCGCCGCACAACTGCCGCTCCTGCTGGGCCTGGCCTGGCTCGCGCCGCTGGCTTCGTTCGTCGCCATCCTGTTCTTCGGGCCGCGGATGGGGCACCACGGGAGGAACGCCGCCTGGGTGGCGACCGCGGCGATTGTGACTTCCCTGGTCCTGTCACTGACGGCCTTCGTGGGCTGGCTCGGCCGCCACCCCGTCCATGAGGCCGAGCACGGGCATCATGGTTCGCATGCGGCCGCGGCCGGCGATGCGGTGCACGCCGCGGATCAAGGGGCCGCGCATGGCGACGACGATGGAGGCCACGGAGCCGGCCATGCCGGTCACGCTGCCGCCGCTCCGTCGCACTATGCAGGCACCTGGTACACGCTCTACCGCGGCGGCCGGCTGGAACTGTCGATCGGCTGGTACATCGACGCCCTCACGGTGCTGATGTTCGTGATGATCACGTTCATCGCCACCTGCATCCACGTCTACGCATCGGGCTACATGCACGACGAACTGCACGACGTGACCGACCATGAGGTCCACGTCGCCGGGGGTGGGCACCTTCATCGGCCGGGCCGCTATCCGCGGTTCTTCCAGGCCCTCTCGCTGTTCTGCTTCTCGATGCTCGGCATCGTCATCGCCGGCAACGTGGCGATGGTGTTCATCTTCTGGGAACTCGTCGGCATCTGCTCCTGGTTCCTGATCGGCTTCTATTTCGAGCGGAAGACCGCCTCGACGGCCGCCAACAAGGCGTTCATCGTCAACCGGGTTGGCGATTTCGGCATGCTCATCGGCCTGATGGCCTTGTGGGGCGCCGTCGGAACGTTCGAATTCGCAGATCGTCCCGCGGCCGACGGCGGCATGCGGCCGGGCCTGTTCAGCCTGGTGCGGCCGGCCTCAACGGGGCGCGCGCTGCAGGTACCGGACGGAATGGTGACGGCCGCGGCGTCGCGTGATGTGGGCCGCATCGTCGCCGAGCGGCGGGCGGATCAGGCCGCGGCTGCGACCGCCGTCGCGGCCGAAGTGGACGGCTGGCGGAAGCAGGGATTCGGCGGGTGGCTGTTGTTCATCGCCGGGCTCGGCATCTTCTGCGGCTGCGTCGGGAAGAGCGCCCAGTTTCCCCTCTTCGTCTGGCTCCCGGACGCGATGGAGGGTCCGACGCCCGTGTCGGCGCTCGTGCATTCAGCGACGATGGTAGCCGCTGGCGTGTACCTCGTCGGCCGCTTCTTCCCCGTCCTCACGCCCGAGGTCCTGCTCGTGATCGCCTACTGCGGTGCGATCACGCTGTTCATTGCGGCCACGATCGCGCTCGTCGCCAACGACATCAAGCGGGTGCTCGCCTACTCCACGGTCAGTCAACTCGGCTACATGATGCTCGCCCTCGGCGTCGGCGGCTGGGTGGCGGGGCTGTTTCACCTCGTCACGCACGCGTTCTTCAAGAGCCTGCTCTTCCTCTGCTCGGGCTCGGTGATCCATGCCTGCCACACGAACGACATGCGGAAGATGGGGGGGCTCGCCAAGGTCATGCCGGCGACGGCGGGCACGATGCTCGTCGGCTGCCTGGCGATCATCGGCGCGGGAATTCCGTTCGTGATCGGGCTCTCAGGCTACTATTCGAAGGACGCGATCCTCGCCCAGGCGCTGTCCTTCTCGCAGGCCAACCCGCGGCACTCGATCCTGTTTCTCGCCGTCGCCGGCGGTGCCTTCCTCACCGCGTTTTACATGTTCCGGCTCTGGTTCATGACCTTCGCCGGCACGCCCCGCGACCACCATGTGGCGGAGCATGCCCACGAGTCGCCCCGCGTGATGGTGACGCCGCTCCTGGTGCTGGCCGTGCTGGCCGTCGTGGCCGGCTGGAAGCTGCCCGGCGGTTTCAGCGTCGCCAACATGCTGGAGCAGGCCCGGCCCGCCGGCACCGCCGAGGGCTTCGCCCTCGGCGGCATCACGATCCCCGCCGAGCACGAGAGTCACGAAGGGGCGATCCACGTCACTGCCACGCTGACCGCGTTCGCGACCGCTCTCGGCGGCGTGCTCCTCGCCGCCGCCATGTACCTGTGGCGGGTCGTCTCCCCCGATCTCGTGAGGACGATCTTCCGTCCCGTCTATGCCTTTCTTGCCGGCCGCTGGTACTTCGACGAACTGTATCACGCTTTGTTCGTGCTCCCGGCCCAGGGCATCGCCCATCTGGCGAGCTGGTTCGACCGGAGCGTGATCGACGGCCTGATCCACGGCGTTGCCTGGACGGCCCGTCAGCTAGCCGGGGTCGATGCCTGGATCGATCGCACGGTCGTCGACGGCTTCGTCAACGCGACCGCCAACGCCACCTGGACCGCCGGCCTCGAGCTGAAGAAGCTGCAGACGGGCCGGCTGCGCCAGTACGTGATGTTCATCGCCGTCGGCACGGTGGCCCTGTTCGTCCTGGCGATGATGTTCCTGAACTCGTCAGTCGCCGGCTGACCGGCATCGTCACCCCCTCGATCACGCGTCCCCGGAACCCACGGATCACCCATGCCTCCCGTCGATACGCTTTCGCAGCCGGCAGTCTGGCCCCTTTCGGCGATCGTCTTCCTGCCGGCGCTCGTGGCCGCCGTGCTCTCGCTGCCGATCATCCCCAAGGCCCGCGAGGAGGCGGTCCGCTGGATCACGCTCCTGACAACGGCCGTGGTCTTCGTGCTCTCGCTGTGGATGGCATGGCCGCGGCTGTTCGGTGGCGTCGGGCCCGGCCAGTTCGTCGTCGGTGAGGCGGGGATGCAGGCGGTCGTCAAGCAGCCCTGGATTCCATCCTTCGGCATCGAGTACCTGCTCGGGGTCGACGGCATCAGCATGCCGCTTGTGGTGTTGACGACGTTCCTGTCGATGCTCGCCGCGGCGGCCAGCTGGCCGATCACGAAGCACGTCAAGGCGTACCACGTCCTGTTCCTGCTCCTCGAGACCGGGATGCTGGGGGTCTTCGTGTCGCTCGACTTCTTCCTGTTCTACGTCTTCTGGGAAGTGATGCTCCTGCCGATGTACTTCCTGATCGGCATCTGGGGGGGGCCGCGCCGCGAGTACGCCGCGATCAAGTTCTTTCTCTACACGCTGCTGGGCAGCGTGCTGATGCTGATCGCGATCCTGATGCTGTATTTCACGAGCGACCTCCGCAGCCTGTCTCCGGAGCAGCTCGTGGCCACGCACGTCGTGGCCGACGCCGGCGCGGCGGCGGCCCTCAAGGCGGAGGCTGCACCGGTGCACACGTTCAACCTGCTGGCACTGGCCGCGATCGGCCAGCTCTCCGATTCCCCGTTCGCCGCGGCACGGCTCTGGGGCGCGAGCCTGGAGACGTGGGCGTTCCTCCTGCTTCTCGTCGGCTTCGTGATCAAGGTGCCGGTGGTGCCGGTCCACACCTGGCTGCCTGACGCCCACGTCGAGGCGCCGACACCGATCTCGATGATCCTGGCAGGCGTGCTGCTCAAGCTCGGCGGCTACGGGATCCTGCGAATCTGCTACCCGATCTGCCCCGGTGCCGGGCTGAACCTGGCCTGGCTGGTCTGCGGGCTGGGCGTCGTGTCGATGGTCTACGGGGCGTTTGCGGCGCTCGCCCAGAAGGATTTCAAGCGCATGGTGGCCTACAGTTCGGTGAGCCACATGGGCTACGTCATGCTCGGCCTCGGCGTTTGGAGCGCCGTGGCGGGCACCGAGTTCAACCCCGACTTCTGGGCGCAGGGGGTCAACGGCGCGATGTTCCAGATGCTGGCCCACGGCATCTCGTCGGCCGGCATGTTCTTCATGGTCGGTGTGCTCTATGACCGTGTTCACCACCGCAATCTCGAGGAGTTCGGCGGAATCTACGGCCGGATGCCGGTGTACAGCGGCCTGGCGACCGCGATCTTCTTCGCCGGCCTCGGTCTTCCAGGCCTGTGCGGCTTCATCGGCGAGGTGCTGGTGACCCTCTCCGCCTGGAACTACAGCCACGTGCTCGCCATCCTGTCGGCGTTCACCGTCATCCTCACCGCGGCCTACATCCTCTGGGCGATCCAGCGGGTGTACCTCGGGGCGGAATACAAGGGGCCGCACGGGGACCACCTGACCCCGATCACGGGTCGGGAACTGGCGATCGCCACGCCGCTGGTGTTTCTCGCGATCCTGTTCGGCGTCGCCCCGCAGCTGATCTTCAACTACGTCACGCCGACGGTGAATCGGCAGGTCGAGACGCTCGCCGACTGGACGAGGCGGGTGCATCCCGACGTGCCGGCGGCCCTTGCCGCGAGCCCGGCGGACGCCCGTTGATCTTTTCCAACCCCTGACCGTGGAACGAACGCCGTGAATCTCGGAACCCTCCTTACCAGCGCGATCGGCGACACGCTCGACGTGTCACTGCCGCTGTTTCGCGTCGAACTGGCGCTGGCGGCCACGGTGGTGATGCTCCTGCTCTGCCGGATGCTGCCGTCGCTGCCGGGGGCCCTGAAGGTGGCGGTCCTGCTCGCCGGATTCGCTGGCGTGGGCTGGCACCTCGGGCAGCTCGGCTATGCCGGGCAGCTGACCGCCGAGAGGATCGCGACGCCCCTGGTCATCCTCCTGCTGGTCGCGTTGCCGCTGTTTCTGCGGATCGACGCCTGGGCGCTGGCCTTGGGCGGGGCAGGCGTCGCCCTGTGGTTCGCCTGGAACGACCTCCGCGGGATGCCCGGATCTCCTTGGACAGCGGCCGACGTCGGCGTGTCGGGGACCACGGAGCTCTTCGGTGGCCTGCTCGTCTTCGACTCGCTGACGGCCTTCGTGCGGCTCCTGCTTGCGGGGTTTCTCGTCCTCTACGTCCTGTTCACGACCGTCTCGGGGATACCCGACCGCGAGGACGGCGCCGACTTCCACGTCCTCGTCTTCGGTGCGGCGCTCGGCATGTGCCTGATGGCCTCGGCCAACCACCTGCTGATGGTGTTCATGGCGGTGGAAATGGCGAGCGTGCCCTCGTATGCGTTGGCCGGCCTGCTCAAGGGGCGGAAGGCGAGTTCCGAGGCGGCCCTCAAGTACGCCGTGTACGGAGCCGGGACCGCTGGGGTCATGCTCTATGGGATCAGTCTTCTCGGCGGGACGCTCGGCACCTTCAGCCTGCCCGGCATGGCGACCGCCCTCGGGGACGTCGTCGGCGCGGGGAGCGCGGGGGAAGTGACGGTGCTCTGCCTCGGCGGGCTGATGCTCGCGGTGGGGCTGGCCTTCAAGCTCTCGGCCGTGCCGTTCCATTTCTGGTGTCCCGACGTCTTCGAGGGGGCCGCCGCGGAGGTGGGGGCGTTCCTCTCGGTCGCCAGCAAGGCCGCGGCGGTGGCGTTGCTCCTGCGTGTCGCCCTGACGCTCGGGGATCCGTCCGCCGCCGCCGGCGTGGCGACCTCCGTCGCCGGGCTCGCCGCGAGCCGGCAGTTCATGGCGGCCGTCATCGGCATGCTCGCGGCCGTCACCTGCACGCTCGGCAACCTCGCCGCCTACGGGCAGACGAACATGAAGCGGCTGCTCGCGTACTCGACGATCGCACATGCCGGCTACCTGATGATGGGGGCGGCCGCTGCCGTGGCCCTCAGTGGCGTGTCGGCACCGGCCGCGCAGCGGGCGGTGGGCGGGCTGGCCTTCTACCTCGCCGCCTATCTGTTCATGAATCTGGCGGCGTTCGCCATCGTGGCACTGCTGCGGAATCGTCTGCGGAGCGAGGAGATCTCCGCCTATGCCGGTCTCGTGCGGACGAGCCTGGGCATCGTCGTGGCCATGGTCGTCGTCCTCGTGAGCCTCATCGGGCTGCCGCCGATGGCCGGATTCGTGGCCAAGTTTCAGATCTTCGCGTCGCTGGCCGAGGCCTGGCAGTTGGGGGCGGCGCGGCCGCTGATGCTGGCGCTGCTCGTCGTCGGCGGCGTGAATACCGTGGTCAGCCTGTTCTACTACCTGCGGGTCGTGAAGGTGATGACGATCGATCCCCCGCCGGCGGATCGGGCGGACGCGGCGTTCCCGCTGGTGTCGCTGCCGGGTGCCATGGTCACGGCGCTGGCGGTGCCGGTGCTGGTGTTCGGCATCTTCTGGTCGGGGCTGAACGAGACGGCCCGGTTCGCCGGCTCGTTTGTCGCCCGCGACGGCGTCGTGGCAGCCGCAGCCGCGCCGGCGGCGCTGGTGCCCCTTGCGAAAGCCCCCCCCGCCAGAGATTGAATGCATGTCCGCTTCATCCGATCCCCTCGTCCGCCTGCTCGGTGTCATCCAATCCGGGCTCTCGCTGTATCTCGCCGACTCCGGCATCGGGTCCTATCCAGGCGCCGGTGAGGTTCGTGACGCGCTCGCCGCACTTGCCGGCGACCAACGCCGGCTCGTGGAGCGGGCCCGCGAGGTGCTGGTCGATCGCGAACAGGTGCCGCCGCGGCCGCACTATCCGCTCGCCTTCACGGCAGTGCACGACCTCGACCTGGCCGCGCTCCTCGCCCGCGTGCTCGGCGACCTGCACCGGCAGGTGCCCGTGCTGGAGACGATCGCCGCCGCTGCCGGGGAAGATGCCGCCGCCACGGCGCTCGCCAGCGAGGCCGTGGCCTCGAGCCGCCGTCACGCCACGACGCTCGAACAGATCGCCGTGCGTCTGCGGGCCGGGCTCGGCCGGCAGGCCACTGCAGCCCATGCGTGACGACGCGGATGCCTGACGCTGCCGCCGGCGAACTCTTCGACAGCCACTGCCATCTCGATCCGATGCGGTTCGGGGCCGAACTGCCCGATGTGCTGGCCCGGGCGCGTGCGGCAGGCGTCTCCGGCATGACGGTGATCGGCACGCGGGCCGCCGACAGCGAGGCGGCGGCCGAGCTCGCCGCCCGCGAGGCGGGAATCGTGGCCGCCGCCGGCATCCATCCCAACGACGTTGCCGAGGCGGAGCCGGGTGAGTGGGAGCGGATCGTGCGGCTCGCCGAGTCGGGACTCGTGGGAGCGATCGGCGAGACTGGGCTCGACTGGTACCGGACGACCGCCCCCGCCGAACTACAGCGCGAGTTCTTCGGTCGGCACCTGCGGCTGGCCCAGCGGCTCTCCCTGCCGGTCGTGATCCACACGCGGGAGAGCATCCGCGACGTCCTCGACACGCTCCGCGCGGCCGCGGCCAGCGGGCCGCTCGCGGCCGGCCTCCATGCGTCCCCGGGCACGGCGGCCGAGGCGGCGGAGGCGAGCGACCGCGGTTGCCACCACGGCGTCGCCGGCAGGGTGACGTTCCGGTCGGCGGCGGCGCTGC
>JBKDUV010000253.1:0-8439 GCA_046339335.1 Planctomycetia bacterium
CGGATGTCAGCGGCAGCCGCAGGCCGTGACCGTTTCGCTGCCGGGCGAGTTTTTCGGCCAGCGGCACCGACGTCAGCGCCGAGAGCTTGAAAAAGTTCAGGTCGCCCGGAATGGCTGCCAGCGCGGCGGCCGCCTCGGGGCTCAGGGTCGTGACGTTCGGAAGCGAGACGCCCCCCGTGAACTTCGTGAGCGCCCGGGCCGAGGCCTCCGAAAGCGTCCGCACTTCCATCGTGACCCAAGGACTATCGGCAACGACCTTCTCGAGCAGGGCCGGAGAATCGATCCCGACCTTGGGTAACGCCAGCCGCACCGTGCCCCGGGCGAGGATGGCGGCATCCGCCGGTGTGAGATTGAGCATCTGAAACCGGAACAGGGCCCGCGAGCCGGCGATGGCCTGCGCCGCCCCGCCCCGGAGCGTGCGGAGTTCCGGCAGGTCGATCGTGCCCTGACCTGTCGCGAGACCGGCGGCGGCCCGGGGCCCGAGCGTCTTCAGTCCCGGCAAGGCGAGGTCGGCCCGCGCGGCCAGCTTTCGGGCCAGCGGCTCGGAGTCGAACTCCGTCAGAAGCGGGACTTCGATGTGGGCGTCCCCCTCCGCCAGCGCAGCCGCTGCGGCGTCGCTGATCGACGTGACACAACGCAACACCACCAGCTTCTGTCTGCCCAGCACCTTCGCGAGCCGTTTCGACTCGAGCCGCTGCAGCCGGGGAAGGCACACGGCCCCCTTGAATTCGCTCAGAGCATCCGCCACGTCGGGTGGGACTTCGGTCAGCCCGAGATGGAGAAAGTCGGCGAACCTGTTGGCGGTCGCCCCGTGAGCGGCGTGCTGGCTGAGCAGCAGCCTCCGCACTTCGAGTTCACCTGACGCCATGTCCGCCAGGTTCAGCTTGAACTGCCGGGCGTACATCCCCAGATCACCTTTCGCATGAAAAAAGTTGTTGTTGTGGAGCAGCAGCTGGTTGATGCCGTCCGCCGTCGCGCCGACGGCCTGCAGGGCGGCCTGGATCTCCGCTTCTCCGCCCGCGGTCGGAAACCGGGGCTTCTTCTCCTGGTCGCGAACGATCTGCGCAGCCTGCTCGGCCGTGAGCCGGCCGGCCGTCAGCGGATCGGGCGTCGCGGCCGGGGCGGGCGGCTCGGCCGCCGGCAGTCGGCATGCGGCGCCGTGCGGACGGGCCACGGGCCCGACAATCCAGGCCAGGGTCACGGTCGCCAGCACCAGTCGGCGTCGACAGGCCGGCGCGGCCCCGCCGACGAACAAAGTGAATCCGGACATGCGTCACACCTCGATGATGAGAACCCCGGCAGCCTCTCAATCTTCGCACGAACCGCCCGGTCAGATGCAGTCCCCGCGGGCAGGCGACGCAAACCGGGGTTTTCCCGGCAAATCGTGGGCCGGCAGGCTAGAATCCCCGCATGGCCATCGACTGCAAGCAGATTCGCAACTTTTCCATCATCGCCCACATCGACCACGGCAAGAGCACGCTCGCCGACCGGCTCCTGGAGCGGACCGGCACCGTGGACAAACGTCAGCTCAAGGAGCAGATGCTCGACGACATGGAGCTCGAGCGGCAGCGCGGGATCACGATCAAGGCCCGTGCCGTGCGAATGGAGTACCGCCACGGCGGCCGGCTTTACGAGTTGAACCTCATCGACACGCCCGGCCACGTCGATTTTCACTACGAGGTCTCGCGCAGCCTCGCCTGCTGCGAGGGGGCCGTGCTCCTCGTGGACGCCTTCCAGGGCGTCGAGGCCCAGACCGTCGCCAACGCCTACGCGGCGATCAACCAGGACCTGGCGATCGTGCCGGTGATCAACAAGGTCGATCTCGTCCACGCCCGTGTGGACGAGGTGCTTCAGGAAATGGAGCAGAGCCTGGCCATCGACTCGGTGGACGTCATCAAGGCCAGCGCCAAGACGGGCATCGGTATCGACGACCTGCTGGCCGCGATCGTGGAACGGATTCCGCCCCCCGAGGGTGACCCCGCCGCGGTGCTCCGGGCGATGATCTTCGACAGCCACTACGACAGTTACCGCGGCGCGATCACCTACGTGCGGCTCGTGGACGGCACGATCCGCAAGGGGCAGAAGATCCGCTTTCTCCGGACCGGGGCCACGCACGAGGTCCTCGAACTCGGCCAGTTCGTCCCCCAGCGCCGGGCCTGCGACGAACTCGTCGCCGGGCAGGTCGGCTACCTCGTCTGCAACATCAAGGACGTCAAGCAGGTCCACATCGGCGACACGGTGACGATTCCCGGCGACCAGGCGGCAGCGGCGCTTCCCGGCTACAAGCCGCCGCAGCGGATGGTGTACTGCGGCCTCTATCCCTCCGAAGGGGAAAACTTCGAGGAGCTGCGCGACTCGCTGGAGAAGCTCGCCATCAACGACCCGTCGTTCGAGTACGCGCCGGAGTCGAGCGAGGCCCTCGGCTTCGGCTTTCGCTGCGGCTTCCTCGGCCTGCTCCACATGGAGATCATCCAGCAGCGGCTGGAGCAGGAGGCCGACCTCGACCTCGTGCAGACGGCCCCCAACGTCACCTACCAGATCCTGAAGACGACGGGCGAGACGATCGAGATCACCAATCCCCAGGACGTGCCCGACTCGGGCCAGATCGAGGAGTTTCGCCAGCCGATCGTGCGCACGAACTTCCTCACCCCGGTCGAGCACATCGGGCCGATCATGCAGCTCTGCACAGACCGGCGCGGCACCTACCTGAAGACCGAATACCTGTCCCCGACCCGGGCCATGCTCACCTTCGACCTCCCGCTGGCCGAGGTGATCTACGACATGCATGACAAGCTCAAGAGCGTGACCCGCGGCTACGGCACGATGGACTACGAACTGGTCGGCTACTTCCCGGCCGACCTTGTCCGCCTCGACATCCTCGTGGGGGGCAAGAAGGTCGACGCCCTGTCGATCATCTGCGACCGGCGCGACGCCGACAGGCGCGGCCGGGCGATCGTCAAGAAGCTGCGCGGCGAGATCGACCGGCACATGTTCGAGATCGCCCTCCAGGCGGCGATCGGCACGAAGGTCATCGCCCGGGAGACGATCTCGGCGATGCGGAAGAACGTCACGGCCAAGTGCTACGGTGGCGACATCTCCCGGAAGAAGAAGCTCTGGGCGAAGCAAAAGGAGGGCAAGAAGCGGATGAAGAGCATCGGCTCCGTCGACATCCCGCAGAAGGCCTTCATGGCGGTGCTCGACACCGGCGCCGAACGGACGTAGCCGGCGATCGGCTGGAGGCGAGGAGCGTGAGGCGATCATGCCTCAGCGCCGAGCCTCGTGCCGGCCCCCAGCGGCTTGGGCGCGAAGACGCCCAACGGCCGCGTCTCCATCCGCCGGCCATCACGGACGCCTACCGGCGCGGAATCAGCCCGAGGTCCAGACCGAAGACGAAGACCATCAGCGTCAGAATCAGTGCCAGGCCAAGGTAACTGAGCACCGCGACGACGCCCTCACTCGGCGGCTTGCCACGGATCCATTCGTAGAGCAGGAACACCATGTGGCCGCCGTCGAGGACGGGGATGGGGAGGAAATTCACCACGGCCAGATTGGCCGACAGCATCGTCAGGAAGAGCAGCAGGCTGCTGAAGCCGTCCTCGGCCGACATGGCTGCCTGGCGGGCGATCGTGATCGGCCCGCCGAGGAGCCGCGGGCTGATCTGGTTCTGCACCAGCTTCTGCAGAAACCCGTAGACCATCGACAGCCCCTGAAATGCCTTGCGCGTCCCCTTGGAGAGCGCCGCGCCGAGCGACCGGGCCTGGAAGGTCCGCTCCACCGGCTTGAAGAACAGGCCGCGGTCGACGACGAACCGATCGCGAGCCGGGGCCGGCTCCACGTCGACGTCCCGCGGCTTGCCGCCGTCTGCCGGCACGATCGTGAGGACGAGCCGCTTGCCGGCGTCGAGATATTGCAGTTCCTCCTCCACCATCGGCCAGCATTGATTGTCGTCGGTCAACTTCAGCGTCGTGCCTTTGGTCTTGCCCTTCGCGGCCGGATCGTCCACTCGCACGGCCACGACCCGGTCGCCGACCTGCACTTCGGCGGCGGCGGCCGGCCCCTCGGCATCGACCGCTGTCACGACCGCTTCGACGGCGAGAGCGACGCCGATCGCCGGCACGGCGGCCAGACTGGAGATCAGGTTCGACTCGATCCACGTGACCGGCCGCGGCTCGACCTCGACCGACACCGTCTTGCCGGCGCGGTCCACCTCGATCTGCACCCGGCCCCCCGCCGCCCGACGCAGCCGATCGTCGAGCGTCAGCGGGTCTCCCACCGGTTCGCCGGCAACCGTGACGATCCGATCGCCGGCCTGGAGCCCGGAGGTCGCGGCCGGCGACCCCTCCTGAACCGCCTTGATCGCCCCGGCAGTCATGGCCAGACCGGTGACCCGACGCAGTTGTGGTTCGAGAACGACGTCCAGTTCACGTGCCGCGGCTGCGGGCTTGTCCCCCGTGCGGCGGACCGTCAGCGTGATCGGCTTGTCCGGCTGCGGCGCGATCGCGGCGATCAACTCCGCGTACGAGCCGACCTCCCGGCCATTCACGGCCGTCACCACATCGCCGCCTTGGAACGCCGGCCGCGCCCGCCCGGCCGAGCCTGGCAGCGGTTCCTTCAGATCGACGGGCAGGGTGAGCGACCGCGGGCCGCTGATGCCGAGAGTCGGCTTGCCCAGGTCGATGTCGGGCTTGAGTGTCAGCGTCCGCATCGAGCCGTCGGCGGGTCTGCGCACCGTGAGTTCGACCCCCTGCTTCACGCTGCCGACGGTGACCGCATGGATCAGGTCTTCGAACATCGGGTCCTGCCTGCCGGCAACGGACGTGATCTCGTCGCCGGTTCGCAGCCCGGCCCGCCAGGCGGCTCCTCCGGCGCGGGTGCCCGCCAGCACCGCGACCTGTTCGCGGACGCCGAGCCCGTAGGCCAGCGACGCCATGAGCACGGCAAAGATCACGTTCATGATCACGCCGGCGGAGATGATTGCCATGCGCTCGGGCACGCTCTGCGCGGGATAACTCCGCGGATCCCAGACCGTCTCGGCCGCGGCCATGGGCGTGGACGACAGGTCACCCGACCCGCGGGCCCGTTCCGCCTCGGTCGCCGCCGCGGCCGGGTTGTCGTCCTGGCCGAGCATCTTCACGTAGCCCCCCAACGGCAGGGCGCCGATGCCGTATTCCGTCTCCCCCCACTTGAAACTGCACAGTTTCAGCCCGCCGACGTCGAAGCCCAGGTAGAACTTCTCGCACTTCACCCCGCACGCCTTGGCGACGAGGAAGTGCCCCAGTTCATGGACGAAGATCACGAATCCCAGGCCGCCGGCGACGAGCAGGATCACCCACCAGCTCGCCGGATCGAGCAGCCAGCCGATCCAGGTTTCCGCGGCAATCAGGCAGCACACCACGTCACGACCTCCTCTCGCGCCCAGGCGTCGAGCCGCCGGATGTCCTCGATGGTCGGCTCGTCCTGGAAGGGATGCGCATCGAGCACCCGACGGCAGACCGCGGCGATGTCCGTGAAGCGGAGGCGGCCGGCGAGAAACCCGCCGACGGCCTCCTCGTTGGCCGCGTTGAGCACGGCACCGGCCGTGCCGCCGCGGGCCGCAGCCTCGTGGCCGAGCACGAGCGCCGGGAAGCGGGCCGGATCAGGGGGCGCGAACTCCAGGGCGAAGGCCTGCGTGAAGTCGAATCTCCTGGCCGGACCGGGTAGCCGACGCGGATGGGAGAGCGCGTACTGGATCGGCAGCCGCATGTCGGGCGGGCTGAGCTGCGCCATGACCGAGCCGTCGACGAATTCGACCAGCGAATGCACGATCGACTGCGGATGGACGAGCACCTCGAGTTTCGAGGCGGGCAGACCGAACAGCCAGCGGGCCTCGATCAGTTCCAAGGCCTTGTTCATCATCGTGGCCGAGTCGATCGTGATCTTCGGCCCCATCGACCAGGTCGGATGCCGCAGCGCCTCCTCCGGCGTCACCGCGGCGAACGTCTCGGCCGGCCGCGTGCGGAACGGGCCACCGCTGGCGGTGAGCACGATGCGGCGCACCTCGGCGCCGCTGCCGGAGCAGAGCGCCTGCTGGATGGCGGAGTGCTCGCTGTCGACGGGGAGGATGACCGCCCCCGTGCGGGCGGCCAGCCGCATCACCAGCGGCCCCGCCATGACGAGCGTCTCCTTATTGGCCAGCGCGATCGTCTTTCCCGCCTCGACCGCCGCCCAGGTGCTCCGCAGGCCGGCGGCCCCGACGATGGCCGACACGACCCGGTCCACCGCCGGATCGCGGACGATGTCCTCGAGCGCGTCGGCACCGACCGCCAGCCGGGTGCCCGGGGGGAGGCTGCCGGCTCCGATCGTGGCGGCAGCGGCGGGATCGGTGACGACGACCCACGCCGGCCGAAACCGGCGGGCCTGCTCGAGCAGTTTTCCGACGCTCGTGTGTGCTGCCAGCACGTGGGCGGAAAACCGGTCCGAAGACGCGGCGATCACGTCGAGCGTGCTGGTCCCGATGCTGCCGGTTGAGCCGAGCACGGCGACGGCGAGCGGCCGTCCATCGGTATCACTGCCGCCCGCCCGCTGCGGGGACCGGTGCACCGATCCCGCGGCTGTAGGACAACTGGCGGACGACGACATGGCAGTTTCTGGCGGCAGACCGAACAGGCTGAAGTCCCATGAGTCTACGGCACGGCGGCCAGGATCGCCATGCGGAACCGGTCATCACACCGGCTCGACGAACCGCACGGCGGCGGCCGTTTGTCCCCCGGTTTTATTCGGCTTAGGATGCAATTCCAGAGTGTTCCATGCCCGAGCCGGACCATGCCCGGTCTGGTCCAGGTTTCCCGGCATCCCCCGCGCGGCAGCCCATGGCCAAAAAAAGAGACGTTCCCAAGCGATCCCCGGAACGCCGCCCCGCTGGCGGCAGCCTCGTCTGGTCACTCGTCGCCGCCGGCGTGGCCGGACTGTTCGCGATGAACCTCATCGTCTCGACGCCGGACCTCGAACTCTCCCTGACCGACTTCGAGCGGCTCGTCGCCGCGTCCGATGATCCCGACGAGGAGGCCCGTTGGATCGGCGTGCGATCCGCCGGCGAGCCGCCTCGTGCGGTCCGTTACGGCGGGTTGGCCGACGTCAAGATCGGCACCTACCAGATCACCGGCTCCGTTCGTGAGCGGCCGCTTGGCGGCGAGCCGGAGGCCGGCAAGGAGCCTGGCCCCGACAGCGGTATCGTGAAGCCCGGGGGGGGCAGCGACAGCCGGGCCGCGGTGCGCCGGTTCCGGACCGCCAAAAGCCCCAGCGGGCAGGCGGACGTCGACCTGGAGAGCCGGCTGCGGCGGCACGCAGTCCCCTTCTCACACGAGGGGGCACCGAGCCCGTGGAGGAACTGGCTGCCGATGCTTCTGGTGACGGGTCTGTTCGGCCTCGCCTTCTACCTGATGATGCGTCGCCTCGGCGGCGCCGGCAGCCCGATGGCTTTCGGCCGCAGCCGGGGAAAGATGTACGCGCAAGAAGATCTGGGGATCACGTTCGACGACGTCGCCGGCATCGAAGAGGCCGTGGAGGAACTCCGCGAGGTCGTCGAATTCCTGCGCAGTCCCGAGAAGTACCAGGTGCTCGGCGGCCACATTCCCAAGGGCGTACTCCTCGTCGGCCCGCCGGGCACGGGCAAGACGCTGCTCGCCAAGGCGATCGCCGGGGAGGCGGGGGTGCCGTTCTTCGGCCTGTCCGGCAGCGACTTCGTCGAGATGTTTGTCGGCGTCGGGGCAGCCCGTGTGCGGGACATGTTCCAACAGGCGGCGGCCAAGTCCCCGTGCATCATCTTCATCGACGAGCTCGACGCCCTGGGCAAGACCCGGGGCACGAGCGTCGTCGGCGGCCACGACGAGCGCGAACAGACGCTCAACCAGATCCTCTCCGAGATGGACGGCTTCAGCCCGTCGGAGAGCGTGATCATCCTCGCCGCGACCAACCGCCCCGACGTGCTCGACCCCGCGCTTTTGCGGCCCGGCCGCTTCGACCGCCACGTGACCGTCGATCGCCCCAACCAGAAGGCCCGCCTCGAGCTCTTCAAGGTGCACACGCGAAACGTGCCGCTCTCCCCCGACGTCGATCTCGAGCGGCTCGCGGGCGCCACCGTGGGCCTGACCGGCGCCGACATCAGGAACCTCGTCAACGAGGCGGCCCTGTGGGCCACGCGGCACGACAAGAACGCCGTCGATTCCTCCGACTTCGACTACGCCCGCGACAAGGTGCTGATGGGCCCGAAGCGGGAGGAGGTGCTCGCCGGCCGCGAGAAGAAGATGACGGCCTACCACGAGGCGGGGCACGCGTTGGGCGCCTGGCTGCTGCCCGGCGTCGACAAGCTCCACAAGGTGACGATCATCCCCCGTGGCCGGGCCCTGGGCGTGACGCAGCTCGTGCCCGAAGAGGACCGGATGAACATCGGCGAATCCGACC